>NZ_JBVJIA010000040.1:0-47744 GCF_055586505.1 Streptosporangium sp. NPDC050148
ACTGTCATGCCCACACCCCGCCGTTCGCGCCGACGGTCACTCCGGACCGGGTTGACACGCCCCGCCCATCGGATGTCTCGGGCCTGGCGGCCCTGTGCTTCGGGTCGGGTTGCCACCGAATGACATGGTTACCAACAGCGAGAGCGACCTACCCGATCGCCACCATCAGGTGTCCCTGGCCTGCCGCAACCGGTCCAACGCGTCGTTGACCAGGCGACCGAGGTTTCCCAGTTCGTACAACATCCGGCGACGTTCGTCGTCCTCCCAAGCCTTGATGGCCGCCCCGAGATCACCCGATCTCCCAGCAGTGATGATGATCTCTTGGCCGTTGACTCGCTTCGTGGCCGCATCGCCCAGGATGACCCAGCCGTACACGATCACGTCCCCCGAGCGGCCAGGACCAGGTCAACTACCTTTTCCGGTTGCTCCTGCCCGACAGCCTGAAGATCAGAACCGTTGCGGATGGACACCAGGTAACACCCTGAGCGCGGCCCTATGGTCACCGTGATATCGCGCCACCCCCGAGGGTCGACCACTGTGAGTTCCGGTGGATACCGCTTCACCCACGTCCGGTAATCAGGTCGGTTGGGCCAGGTAGGGAAGTCAGTATGGTTGCCATAGAGCCCGAGACTGATCGTGCTGTGACGGCAAGCGCGGATGCCATGCTCGGCGAGAAGTCGTTGCACGACAGCCAGAGCCTTGTCCTGGCTTTCCGCTGTAGCGTCGGTGATCACCTCGCCGGACTCGTCGCTACGCCGGTTTTTGCTCTGCTCCTCTGCTTCGCCTTGCGTCACCCTCATAACACCCGTCTTTCCTCTCACCAGCGTGCGCTCTTTGGGTTCCTTATGGTTCCGACCCGTTTCTGAGAGCACCAGCAAGGGCATCGCTTACAGCGATAGAGGTACTAGGGGAGAGATCGCTCATAGCGATACGCTCGTTCGGTGGATGTGCGGACTTTCCCCGAGGCCCTTAAAGCGATCATGGAGCAGCAAGGGTGGACCCAGACCGATCTCGCCCGCGAGCTAGGTGTTTCCCAGGCATGGGTCTCCGAAGTGCCCCGAGGTCAGAAGGACACTGGCATGGCCAAGGCCATCAAGTTACTGGCACGCGTAGGCTGGGAAATACGCATATCTCCCAAAGTGGAGGAGTCCGTGGAACGCAGGGAATTTCTGGCAGCCGCCGCATCCGTTATCTTCGTCCCCTCTACCAGCGCGAATCCCTACCAGGACGCCAATTATGTGAACACACTGGCTACATCGCTTGCCCGTAGTCGGTATGAGCTTGGCGGAATTCCGCTTATGTCGCGTGCGTCAAGCCATATGCAGCACGTTGACCGAGTACTAAAGGACGTCAACGAACGGCCCTTACAAAAAGCAATCTCCGAACTTATGTACCAGGTCACTCTCGTTCTGTATGACGCGGGGAAACTTTCCCAGGCCGACCGGACCGGTGGGATCGCGCTTGACCTCGCACTCCGAGCTCAGGACTTCAAGAGCCAGGCCCGCGCGTACGACAGCCTGAGCCGAGTCAGTCTCTATCGAGGTGACCACGCCCGAGGGGTGACCTACGCCCAGCGAGGATTGCAGGTCCCGGACATCACCAGTAGCCAGCAGGCATCTTTGAACATGAGGCTTGGGCGTTCCCTGGCGCTCATACCAGAGCAGAAAACAGCATCCAGGGACGCGCTCGATCGCGCGCTCAACATCGAAGGACTTTCTCCCTTCGGGGAGGCTGCCTTAGCGGGTGACGTCGGCATAGGACTGAGCCACCTTCGCGAATACCGGGAAGCTGGAACGCTTCTGAACGAAGCAGCCAGCACGATCGGGCAATGGTCGCCACTTTTCCGGGCTCAATACCTGGGGCGGCAGATACAAACGGCAATAAGAGCTTCCGACCCGTCTTTCGCAGCTGACCGGATGAACGAACTGGCGCGAGCACTCCCGTTCGTCGCTTCGGCAAGAGTCAACAAGCGGGTGCATGAAATACTCCGAGCGTCCCTCAAATGGAACGCCACCCCAGAAATACGGCAGGCGCGCGAACACCTGCAATCCATGATTTTCCCCGAAACCCCACCGCCCGCCGCGTGACAACGGGCTTCATTGTGCTGCCTGTTCTTTGGCGATCCTGCGGGCGGTGGCGATGCGTTCCCGAGCCACTTCGGCCCAGAAGGGTTCGCCGTTCCGGTAGCCGCTTCCGGCATAGCGCCACTCGGCCAGGGTGACGGTGCTCCCGTCGGCCGGATCGGGCAACCCGAGGAGCGTCCGAGCTTGCGCGGCGCGGTAGTCGGCACGGGTCCGGCGGAGTTGGCCGAGGGTGGTGGAGTAGTAACGGCTCTTGGTGGAGAAGTGGCCCCGGTAGCCCAGCATGTGAGCCCATTGCCGCAGCGGGATGGATCGGTATTGAGGCAGGCGACTCAGAGCGAAACAGGTGTAGATCATGCGCCGGGCGTGTTCGGTCACGGGCAGCCGGGTGACGTCTGCGACATCTCGGATGCGTCGATCCACCGTGCCCGCCGATTCGGCTCCCTTGGTCGCGTACTTGGCCACGTACGACGCCACCCGCTGATCACTCACGCCGTCCAGATCGGTGGAGACGAAGACCGGCCGCACGTCGAGCTGATCCCCCCAGCGCAGCAGGACCGGAGGCGGAGCATCCGGCGGTTGTTCCGAGGCAGGCACGACGACCTGTTCGGCGGCGTGCCGGATCGCGACGTCCAGCAGTGAGACGGTCACCCAGTCCGGCGGAGGAGATGTAGGACCGTCCGGACCGTCGAGGCGGATCACCGCGTGGAAGTGGACCAGGCCGCGCGCTTGGTACTCGGCGACCTTGGCATACGACAGGCGCAGCACCTCACGCAGATAGGCCCGACGCACACCGAGCAGACGAGCCAGGGCAGCCGGGAGCGCTTGAGTGAAGCGGCGCCACAGCTCTCCGGCGTGAGCGTTCCACAAGACCGCGCCCTGGTAGTCGTAGCAGTCCACACAGAGCGGCTGTCCCACGTGTGAATCCTTACGATCGTGGCGCCTGCCGCAGCCCTCGTGACGGCCGTGAGGGCACATCGGGGAGCCACGGCGGGGACGGCACGGCAACGGCTTACCGTTCTTGCCCGTGCGGTGAGCATGAACCGCGCCGAAGGAGGGGGCGGTGAAGGTGGCGAACACCCGGGGGTGACCGCCTACGTCCTCCGGGACGCCCTTGCCGCCGCGCAGGCCGGAGATGATCAGGTGGTAGGTGTCGTCCTTGTAGACCGCCGAGCAGGCCGCACAGCGCGACGCACGACGGTTACCGCAGGCGGTGAGCAGGAACCCGGTGGGTTCGTCGGCCGTCCGGTAGACGTCGAGGATCTCACCGGTCGCGCCGTCGAAGGTCAGGCGTTCACCGTGCAGGCGGACCGGTTGGGCACAGCCACCCGTGGCGTAGACCATGCGTTGCCACCGGGTGAAGTCCGGCATGGCCGCCCGTTCGAGCGCGGCCCTGATATCGGGTGAGAGATCAGGGATCACGCGCCATCCCTCCCATGCTCGGTGGGAAGCGTGGGCACGGCTGGCACGTCATCCGTGTACTGAAGGCCATGAATAGCGGCGATACGCTGCCATCTCTCGGCAGACCACCGGGGCGATTCGGCGAGTTTGCGCTTGCACCACTCCTCGGCAAGCGCGGCGTACGGTCCCATTTCTTCGGGTACCAGCAGGGGCCTCCTTTCCTCGACGGAAGCCATCCACCACATCCGGAGACGACGAAAGCACCAACGCAGGGCACGCCGAGACAGGTCACGGCGTGTAGAGCGATGGTGCTTTCAGCGAGAGGATCTTGGAGTGTTTGTATGCGACGACTAACAACCGGTGAGCGCTGCCAGGTCTTGCGGCCTACCGCTGGGCCGGGGCCCTCCAGCGGAACGGCTGATCATATTTTTTGCCCGGTGGCTTTCTTGCGCTCGAACTGTCGCGGCCGGTTTCTCGCTTGCTTCGGAGTGATCAGGAGGCTGGGGGAACTGTTCAAGGTCTACCACATATGCAACGGGTAGCAGCAGTTCACGGTTCCCTTTGCGTAGCTTCGCCAGCCGTCCCTGTGAGTCCGTAGACGTCCACAGGAGTCCATAGATGTCCGTCAGTTCGCACCAGGTAGACGCAATGAGTAAGGGATCTGTGCCCCTTCGGTAAGGAGCACAGATCCCTTGACGTTCCAGGACGTCTAGGACGTCTTGACTACCCTTCGCGCCAGACAGGTACGAGAAGATCGGGATTGAACGGCACCCTTCCCAGTCGTCCGCTCGGGAGAACGATCACCGCATGCAGTACTTCGCGAATATGCGCACGCTTCAGTGAGATCGGCATTCCCCCCTCTTCCACGGGAAGGTACCAACGCCGCCGTAGATCGGCGATGTCGATGGATGACCGGCTCTGCCGACGTTCCAAACTAGCCGAGAATTTCGCCTTCTCGGATCTCAGACGTCGAATTTCTTCTTCCAGTCTCGGAAGAACACGAAAATAATGATCGTTTGAGAAATTTCCGGCAATCCATTTGTCGGTCAACTGCTCCAAGCGTTCAAGAGCGTCTTTGTACTCGTTTTCGTGAGGCCACGAAGTGTCTTCGGGTTGAACGAACCGCGCTTCCTCCATCTTGCCGAGAACGAGTTCCGAGATGAAGTAATCCACCACATCCCCCCGGCGTCCTACACCAGAACAACCACCCACGGACGGCGCCTGGCAGACATATCTGAAAGTCTTCCCGTCCGTATAGTTCTTCACTCTCAACCGAGTGTTACAAGCCCGCCCGTCCTCCCTGGGCTTTCCGCACCGCAAGATTCCAGTGAGCAGATACGAGGGGTCACGAAAGTCACGAGGCAGATCACCGATTACGCTTCCCTTCGCGTCAACGAACTTACCGATACGGGCGTCCAGTATCTCTCGAACCGCCATCCACTTCTCGGGAGAGACGATCCTTTCCCACTGGCCGACGACAGGATCCCCGTTCTCGTCCCGCACCAGCTCTTTGTCCAGTTCGCGGTAGCCGCAAATTCGAGGATTCGAGATCACCACTCGAACGCTACTCGGCTTCCAGGGGTTGCCCTGGGTGGTGAGCATCCCTGCCCGGTTCCATTCAACCGCGATAGAGGATAGCGACTGACCCGCGATGAACCTGTCAACAGCATCACTACAGAACTTGGATTCAACGGGGTCGAGGGTGCGCCCGTCCTTCTTCCACCCGAATCGCCTGGGCCCGCCGACCGGAATGCCTTCTTCCGCTCGACGGCGATGAGACTGCCGGGTGCGACGCTGTATTCTCCGTACTTCCTTCTTCGCTTGCACGGCCGCCGTGAGCCCGGATGCTTCGACGTCTTCGTTGTACAGGTCAAGAACTCGATCTTCATCGGCGTAGACGAACCCGTCGTTGTACGTGAAAGCTTCGACGAAACGTTCGTAATCGCCAGGGCGCCGGGTGAGCCGGTCATCCACCCAGACGACGACACCCCGAATCGGAGTTCCGTCGCTCAGTTGCCCCGCGTGGAGCGCCTTCAGCATGGCCTCGAACTCGTCGCGGACAACCGTCACTTTGGATGCTGACTTGTCGTTGTCCGTGAACTCGTGAACTATCGTCCACCCGTGCTTGGCCGCCGTCCTCCGATTGATCTTGTGCTGATCCTTCACCCCGTGCCTGTCACGAGCCTTGTCGGCGGAGATGCGCGCGTACGAGACGACAGGTACATAGCCGGGATCCAGCGGGGCGAGCTTGACCATGACGATCCTCCGGTTGCCCTTGAGCGTATGTTCTAGCACAACTGCTGGATCGGCAACTGGGAGGGCGAGGACTCGCGCAGCTGCTGGCTGCACGAGGACCTGGCCGACTTCAACACCGAGAGCAAGGTCGTCCAGGACTACCTGATCGACGTCTACAACAGGTACATCGACATGGGCGTGGACGGTTTCCGTGTCGACACCGCCGTGCACGTCCCCCGCGTCACCTGGAACCGACGGTTCCTGCCCGCGATCCGCGCGCACGCCACCGCGAGGTTCGGCGCGGCCAAGGCCAAGGACTTCTACGTCTTCGGCGAGGTCGCCGCGTTCGTGCACGACAAGTGGAACCGCGGCTCGGTCAACCACTCGGCGCAGTTCTACACCTGGAAGGAGCGAAAGCAGTACAGCGCCGACGACGTCAAGGCGGCCATCGAGCAGTACGACCACGAGAACCTGATGGGCACCGGGAACCAGCCCGTCAGCACCAACGCCACGCTGAACGGCAACACCTACCACGCGCCCGACCACAGTGCCTTCTCCGGCATGAACGTGATCGACATGCGGATGCACATGAACTTCGGCGAGGCCTCCAACGCCTTCCACAACGGCAAGGACTCCGACGACAGCTACAACGACGCCACCTTCAACACCGTCTACGTCGACTCCCACGACTACGGCCCCAACAAGTCCTCGGTCCGCTTCGACGGCGGCACCGACGCCTGGGCCGAGAACATGAGCCTGATGTGGACCTTCCGCGGCATCCCGACGCTCTACTACGGCTCGGAGATCGAGTTCCAGAGGGGCAAGAGGATCGACTGCGGGCCGACCTGCCCGCTCGCCACCACCGGCCGCGCCTACTACGGCGGCCACCTGGCCGGGTCGGTCACCGCCCCGGACTTCGGCACCGTCTCCGGCGCCACCGGCGCGGTGGCGCAGACCCTGGACAAGCCGCTGGTCAGGCACGTGCAGCGGCTCAACCGGATCCGCCGGGCGATCCCTGCGCTGCAGAAGGGCCAGTACTCCACCGAGGGCGTCTCGGGCGACATGGCCTTCAAACGCCGCTTCACGCAGGGGGCGGTGGACAGCTTCGTGCTGGTCTCGGTCTCCGGCGGGGCCACGTTCACCGGCATCCCGAACGGCACCTACGTCGACGCGGTCACCGGTGACACCAGGGTCGTCACCGGCGGGACGCTGACGATCGCACCCGGCGGCAAGGGCAACCTGAGGGCGTACGTGCTCTCCCTGCCCGGCAACCCGGCCCCCGGCAGGATCGGTGCCGCCGGGCCGTACCTGAAGTAGACCCTTCACCGCTGATCCACCCCGGGCCGTCCCCGGGCCGGAGCGGATCGACCCGGGCCGGTCCGCCCGACCCGGACCGGACCGACCTGGACCGGACCGACCTGGACACCGTCCGGCCGGTCCGGCGGGTCAGCCCAGGCGCCAGACCCGGACGGTGTCGTCGCCGCCGGCGGTGACCGCGACGGGACGTCCCTTCAGGTCGGCCACCGCGGCGCCGAACACGTTGTGGTCGTGGTCCTTGAACGCCTTGCCCGCGCGCTCCCCGGTGTCCAGGTCGTGGACCCGCGCGGTGGAGTCGTTGCTGCCGGAGACCACGACGGTGAGCGAGCCCACCCGGCCGACGGCCAGGGAGTAGACCCAGCCGGTGTGGCTCAGGATCGGCGGGCGCGCCTCACCGCCCCCGGCCGCGTCGTCGATGTGGATCTCCTGCGCGCCGCCCGCGGAGAGCACCACGAGCCTGCCGTCCAGCTCGGCCGTGGTGACGGCCGAGACCTGGCCGCGCTGGACGAGGATCGTCTCACCGGCCCCGCCGCGCAGCGGCCAGCGGCGCACCGTCCCGTCGCCGCCCCCGGTGAACACAACGGGCTCTCCGTCGAGCACGGCGGCCGCCAGGCCGAACACGGGCGCGGTGGAGGCGCGGCGGGTCCTGCCGATCGCGGCCCCGGTCCTCAGGTTCCACACGCGCAGGTTCCCGTTCCGGCCGCCGGTCACCGCGACGGGCTCGCCGTCGAGGTCGGCCACGGTGACCGAGAAGACGCTGCCACCGGTGGCGACGGGCCTGCCGATCGCCTTGCGGCTCGCCAGGTCCCAGCGGCGCAGGGTCCCGTCGTCACCGGCCGACACCGCGACCGCCCTGCCGTCCAGCTCGGTGACCGCGACGGACCGCACCCAGTCGGTGTGCCCGGTGAGCGTGGCCAGCGGCTTGCGGGTGGCCAGGTCCCACAGCCGGACGGTGCGGTCGTTGGCGCCGGAGACGATCACCGGCTCGCCGTCCACCCGGGCGACCTGCACCGTTCCCACGTCGTCGCGGTGGCCGCGCAGCGGGCCGCCGACGGGGGCGCTCTTCCAGTCCCCGGTGATGGCGGTGGGGGTGGCCGCGGGGGACGCGGACCCGACGGGAGAGGGTGAGGCGTCGGCGGACGGGGAGGCGTCCGGCGAGGAGGAACCGTCCGGCGAGGGGGTGCCGGAGGCGGAGACGGTGCCGTCCGGGGAGCCGGACAGCACCACCGGGGTGGGATCGGCGGCTTTCTCCCCGGTCCCGGCCATCAGGGGCGGGAGCACGAAGATCCCGGCGGCCGAGACCACGGCCGCCGAGACGGCGACGGCGGCCCCGATCAGCCACGGGCGCGACCGTGCCGGACCGCCCGGACCGCCCGGCGCGGTCGTCTCCGGGGACCCCGCACCGGGATCACCCGGGGACCTCCACTCCCGGGGGCCGGCGCCCGGTTCGAGCGGGGAGACCCCGGCATGCGAGGGCTGCGGGAACGGCCCGGACGGGGCCGGCGCGGACTGCGCGGGACCGGGCGGGAACGGCGCGTCCGGGGCGGGCTGCGGGAACGGCCGGGACGGCGGGCCGGACGGGGGCGGGGTGCCCTGCGGGGACGGGCCGGCCTGCGGAGGCGCGACGTTCCGCGAGGGCGGTGCGGCCTTCGGGGCCGGGAGCGTCGGGTCCGGGGCGGGCGACGGGGAGGCCACGGCGGACGGCCCGGTGCCCGGGGAGGGCTGGCGGATCAGCCGGAACAGCAGGTCCGAGGCGACCGGCCGGTCGGCGGGCGCCTTGGCCAGGCAGGCCGCCAGCAGCGGCCGCAGTCCCTCGGGGACCTCCGACAGGTCGGGCTCTGCGGTGAGGATGCGGTGCAGCACGGCCGGAATGCTGTCCTGGCCGAACGCCGGGCGGCCGGTGGCGGCGAACACCATCGTCACGGCCCAGCTGAAGACGTCCGAGGGAGCGGCGGCCGGCCGGCCGTGGATCTGCTCGGGCGACATGTAGGTGGGGGTCCCGACCGCGCCGCTGGTCTGGGTGAGCGTGGCGTCGAGCGCCTTGGAGATGCCGAAGTCGATGACGCGCGGGCCGTCGCGGCCGAGCAGCACGTTGGCCGGCTTGAGGTCCCGGTGCACGATGCCGGCCTGGTGGATGGCGACGAGCGCGGTGGCGGTGCTGATCGCGATGCGCTGCAGGGCGGCGCCGTCGCGCGGTCCCTCGTTCTCGACGGCCTGCTGCAGCGACGGTCCCTCGATGAACTCGCTCACCACGTACAGGTGGTCGCCGCTCTCCCCCGCGTCCAGCACCCGGGCGGTGCAGAACTCGGCGATCTGCCGCGCGACGCTGATCTCCCGCTGGAAGCGGGCCCGCGCGACCGGGTCGGCGGCGAACCTCGGGTGCAGCATCTTGATCGCGACGTGCTCACCACCCGGGTCGCGGGCGAGGTAGACCGCACCCTGCCCGCCCTCGCCGAGCCTGGCCTCGATCGCGTACGGACCGAGGTCGGTGGGATCTCCGGGCCGCAACGCCGTGCCGGCCATCGTGCTCCTCCCCCGGCGCGCCCCCGCCCGGATCCGATGGGATCCGCCCGGCGGGTCCCGTGCCCCGCGGTCCGCGGCCGGGGAGCGCGCCACCCCGCGCGACGTCTTCCGCGAAAGAGCATGCCATCACCGGCAAGGTACGCCAAACCACCCACACGTCACCCGTCCCCTTCGGGGGCAGGTGACATGGCGTGCCCGGTGGTGCCGGCCGGTACCGGAGCTGATAGGGAGGATGAACTCACCGACGGAGGTAACACCATGATCTGGTGGCACGTATATCCCCTCGGCTTCCTGGGAGCCGAGGCCGAGGCGCTGCCCGCGTCCGCGGCCCCGGTGCCCCGGCTGGCGAGGCTGGAGCGGTGGCTGGACCACGCGGCCGATCTCGGTTGCGACGGGCTGGCCCTGGGGCCGGTCTTCGCCTCCGAGACCCACGGCTACGACACCGTCGACCACTTCCGCGTCGACCGGCGCCTGGGCACCGAGGCCGACCTGGTCGCGCTCGTCGGCGCGGCCTCCTCCCGGGGGCTCGGCGTGCTGCTCGACGGGGTCTTCAACCACGTGGGCCGGAGTTTCGCAGCGCCGCCGGGCTGGCTGAGCGGCGGCACGTTCGAGGGCCACGACCGGCTCGCCGAGCTCGACCACGGCAACCCCGAGGTCGTCGACCACGTCGCCGGCGTCATGGCGTACTGGCTGGAGCGCGGCATCGCCGGATGGCGGCTGGACGCGGCCTACGCCGTGCCGGTGGAGTTCTGGCGGAAGGTCACCGACCGGCTGCGCCCGCGCTTCCCGGACGCGTGGCTGGTGGGCGAGGTCATCCACGGCGACTACGCCGCGTTCGTGGAGAAGGGCGGCCTCGACTCCGTCACCCAGTACGAGCTGTGGAAGGCGATCCGGAGCTCCCTCAACGACCGCAACCTCTTCGAGCTGGCCTGGGCGCTGGACCGGCACAACACCTTCCTGGAGACGTTCGCGCCGCTGACGTTCGTCGGCAACCACGACGTGACGCGCATCGCCAGCAGGCTCGACGACCCCCGCCACCTCGGGGCCGCCCTGGCGGTCCTGTTCACGGTCGGCGGCGTGCCGTCGGTCTACGCCGGCGACGAGCGGGGCATGCGGGGCGTCAAGGAGGAGCGCGCGGGCGGTGACGACGCGATCCGCCCGGCCTTCCCCGACGACCCGTCCCTGCTGCCCGCCCTGTCGCCCGGCGGCGAGGAGGTCCACCGGCTGCACAGGGAGCTGATCGCCTTCCGGCGGGAACGCCCCTGGCTGGCCAGGGCCCGCACCACGGTCACCGCTCTGACCAACACCGCCCTGTCCTACCGGGTGAGCGACGGCGAGCGGGCGGTGGAGGTGACCGTCGACCTGGAGGACGAGCCGTCCTGGTCCGTGCGGCCCGCCTGAGGGCCCGGCCGCCGAGGCTTCCGGCCCCGTCCGGACTGTGAGATGGTCCGGATCATCACTTCTGCGGGCCGGACGGCCGTCCTGCCGCCGGTCCGCAGGTCCGGTCGGCAAAAGGAGTGACATGTACTTGTTTGTTTCTCGTTTAGGGGGAAGACGGAGCGCACTCACTTTCAGGAAGAGGGCGAAGATGCCTGTTTCACGAGCAGGGCGTGTGGCCGCGGCGGCGATGCTGGCCGGTTCTCTGGCCGCGTGCGGAGGGGTCGGGGCGAACAAGGGACCTGCCGAGGGGAGCAGTGGTTCCGGGGCGTCGTCCCTGACCACCATGGGGTTCGGTCTTCCCGACGAGATCGCCACGGTACGGGTGGACGCCTTCAAGAAGGCGTACCCCAAGGTCAACGTGACGATCAACCAGGGCCAGTTCAACGAGCAGGCGTTCCTGTCGGCGGTGGCCTCGGGCAACCCGCCGGACGTGGTCTACCTGGGCCGCGACCGGATCGGCGGGTACGCCGCCCGCGGGGCCATCCAGCCGCTGGACTCCTGCATCAGCGGCCAGTCGATCGCGACCGACGACTTCTACCCGGCCGCGCAGCGGCAGGTGCGCTTCGCCGACAAGTGGTACGCCATCCCCGAGTTCTACAACTCGATCGTCCTGCTGGTGAACAACAAGGCCGCGCGTGACGCCGGGGTGGACCCGGCGAGCATCGACACCTCCGACTGGGACGGGCTGGCCCGGCTCGCGAAGAAGATGACCCGGATCGAGGACGGCAAGATCGAGCGCTTCGGCTTCTACCCCAAGCTGCCGGAGTTCCTGCCGCTGTGGGCCAAGGCCAACGGCGCGGACCTGCTCAGCGAGGACGGCCGTACCGTCAACCTGGACGACCCGAAGGTCGGCGAGGCGCTGGAGTACGCCACCGGCCTGGTGGAGTCGCAGGGCGGGTGGAAGAAGCTCAAGGCCTTCACCGACACGTTCGACTACTTCGGGGAGGGCAACCCGTTCGCCAAGGACCAGATCGGCGCGATGCTCACCGAGCAGTTCGTGATCAGCGCGATGGCCGGGGTCACCCCGGACGCGGACATCACGGTGGTGCCGTTCAAGGACCGTCAGGGCAAGCCCGTGAACATGGTGGGCGGCAACGCCTGGGTCATCCCCAAGGGCGCGCGCAACGCGGACGCGGCCTGCTCGTGGATCAAGACGATGACCGCGGCCGACACCTGGGTCGCGGCGGCCCGCGCCCGCGCGGACAAGCGCGCCAAGGAGGGGAAGGTCAACATCGGCACCTACACCGGCAACGCCAAGGCCGATGAGGTGATCTTCTCCGAGGTGGTCAAGCCCAGCGGCAAGAAGGCCTACGACGACGCCGTGAAGACCATCCGCGCCGTGCAGGAGGCCGGTTTCGTGGTTCCGCAGTCGGCCGCCGCCGCCGAGTTCAACACCGCCTGGCAGGACGCGGGCACGAACGTGCTGCAGGGGCGGCAGAAGGCGGCCCAGGCCCTGGCGGAGGCGGACGCCAAGGCGCAGAAGGCCATCGACGAGGCGCAGCCGTGAGCCGCCGTCCGGGCACGCCCGCGGGGGGCCGGCCTTGAAAGCCGCGCTCTCCCGCCCGGAGACGCGCTGGGCGTACGTCTTCGTGCTGCCCTGGGTGGTCGGCCTGCTGCTCTTCCAGCTCGGGCCGATGGTCGCCAGCCTGGTGCTGTCGTTCACCGACTACGACCTGATCAGCCCGCCGCGGTTCACCGGCCTGGACAACTACGCCACGATGGCGCAGGACCCCAAGGTCATACGCGCCATCGGCAACACCCTGTTCTACACCGTGCTGCACGTCCCGCTCTCGATCGCGCTGGCCCTGGGGCTGGCGCTGATCCTGAACCGCATCACCGGCCGGGCGGCCGGGGTCTTCCGGACGATCTTCTACCTGCCGTCCATGACCCCCCACGTCGCCGTGGGCGTGCTCTTCCTGTTCCTGCTGAACGGCCAGGTGGGCATGGTCAACCAGTTCCTGGCCCTGTTCGGGGTGCAGGGGCCGCAGTGGACCAGTGACCCGGACTGGATGCTGGCGGGCATCGTGCTGATGTCGCTGTGGAACCTCGGCTCCACCACCATCATCCTGTTCGCCGCGTTGCGCAACGTCCCGGCGGAGCTGAGCGAGGCCGCGATGATCGACGGGGCGAGCACGTGGCAGCGGTTCCGGTCGATCACCCTGCCGATGATCGGCGGGGCGCTGTTCTTCGTGGTGATCGTCAACACGATCGCCTCGCTGCAGATGTTCGACCAGGTCTACACGATGTACTTCGGCAACACGCAGGCCCAGAACTCCTCGGGCGACGCCGCCCTGTTCTACGTGATCTACCTTTTCCAGCAGGCCTTCCAGTACCTGCACATGGGTTACGCCTCCGCGCTGGCCTGGGTGCTGTTCCTGGTCATCGCGATCATCACGGTGATCCAGGTGAAGGTGGGCAACCGGCTGGTGTACTACGAGGCCGAGGAGCGCAGCCGATGACCACCCTGCAACAGGCGCCCCCCGCAGCCGAGCCGGCCGCGCCGGCGCCCGACGACGCCGGCAGGCCGACCCGGAGGATCTTCTTCCTGATCGTGCTGGCCGTCGCCTCGGCGATCCTGATCTACCCGTTCGTCTGGCTGGTCTCGGCGTCGCTGAAACCGCGCGACCGGACGTTCAGCGACCCGTTCCTGCCCTGGCCGTCGCCGTTCCAGCCGGAGAACTACATCTCGGTCTGGGACGCCGCGCCGATGCTGACGTGGCTGGTGAACACCCTGGTCGTGGGCGTCGTCGCCGCCCTGGCGGTGACGCTGTCGAGCGCGTTCGTCGCGTTCGGCTTCGCCTACTTCCGCTTCCCCGGCCGGGGCCTGCTGTTCGCGAGCGTGCTGGGCACGATGATGCTGCCCGGCGCGGTCACGCTGGTCCCGACGTACCTGATCTGGAACTCGGTGGGGCTGACCGGCACGCAGGTGCCGCTCTGGGCGGCCAACCTGTTCGGCTCGGCGTTCTACATCTTCCTGCTGCGCCAGTTCCTGCTGGGCGTGCCCCGGTACGTCTTCGAGGCGGCGCGCGTGGACGGCGCCTCGTACCTGGACCTGTTCTGGCGGATCGCGCTCCCCCTGTCGCGGCCGGCGCTGATCATCGCGTTCGTCTTCGAGCTCAAGGCGAGCTGGTTCGACCTGATGAAACCGCTGATCTACCTGCAGGACCCGGCGCTCTACACGCTGCCGAGAGGGTTGAAGGCGGTGGTCGACCAGTTCTACCAGGGGGGCGACCCCAAGTGGGAGATCGTGCTGGCCGCCAGCGTGATCACCACGCTGCCGCTGATCGCGATCTTCTTCCTGGGTCAGCGGTACTTCCTGCAGGGCATCGCCACGACCGGCCAGCGAGGGTGAGACCCGGTCCCCGCCCCGCGGGGACCGGCATCCGGGCGGGATCTCCCTCGGCCCCCGCGCTCCGGGCCGCGCGCGGGGACCGTGCCCCCCCTCCGCCCGGAGGGAACCGGTCCGCCCGGAGGGGACCCGTCTGCTCGGAGGGGACCCGTCCGCTCGGAGGGAACCGGTCCGCCCGGAGGGGACCCGTCTGCTCGGAGGGGACCCGTCCGCTCGGAGGGAGCCGGCCTCGGACGCGCGTCGGGCGGCTCCACCGTCACGGTGGAGCCGCCCGAGGCGGCCGGTCGCGTGCCGGGCGGCGGTCGCCCACCGCCCCGGCGCGCCGGGCAGTCGCCGGTGAGCGTCAGTCGCTGGTCAGCGCGTCGAGGAGGTCGCCGACCGGCGCGTCCGGCAGGGCACGGGCCACGTCGGCCAGCGCCACCATCCCGATGAGCGTGTGACCGTCGATCACCGGCAGGCGGCGCACCTTGTGCGAGGCCATCGTGCGCAGGATCTCCCGGGCGTCGTCGTCGGCACCGATGGTGACGGGCTTGCCCTCGCCCAGCTCGCCGGCCAGACAGCTCTTGGGGTCCTTGCCCTTGGCGAGCACCTTCACCACGATGTCCCGGTCGGTGAGCATGCCCTGGAGACGGTCGTCGGAGCCGCAGATCGGCAACGAGCCGACGTCCAGACGGGCCATCTTCTCGGCCGCCTCAAGTACGGTCTCCTCGGCCTGCACGCATTCGGCGCCCGCGGTCATGATCTCTCGTGCGGTGGACATGGTCGCTCCTTTCTCTCGCTCCCCCGCCCTGACGGGCGGCTGTGACGGGTTCGCCTACCCGTGCTTCCGACCCCGACACATCGGCGGTGAAGGCGTGAACGAACGATCACCTACGGTTTGACGACGCCCGCGGAACCGGCCGTGCCCCGCCCCTGGTACGGGGGCATGACGTGTCGCCGGGACGCGGGAGCCCGTCCCGGTCTCGTGTCTCAGGGGACCTGGAAACCGGCTTTCGTCAGCACGTCCCGGCCCTGTCGCGACAGCACCAGGTCGACGAACCGCCCGGCCGCCTCGGGAGCGGCCGCGGAGGAGAGCGCGGCGACCGGATAGTCGTTGACCGCTTTCTCCGCCCCGGGGAAGTCGATGCCCCTGACCCTGCCCGCGGCCGCCAGGACGTCGGTCCTGTAGACCAGGGCGGCGTCGACCTCGCCGAGCTCGACCTTGGTCAGGGTGGCCTTGACGTCCTGTTCCAGGGTGACCGGGGTGACCGTGAGACCGGCGGCGTCCAGGACCTTGGCCGCGGCGGCTCCGCAGGGCACCTGCTCGGCGCACAGGGCGACCTTCACCTTCGGGTCGGCGAGGTCCGCCAGCTCGTCGACCCCGGCCGGATCATCGGCGGGGACGGCGATCTGCAGGCGGTTGCGCGCGAACGTGACCGGGGGCGCGGCGGTCGGCGAGGCGTCGGTGACGGTCTTCATCGTGGCCGGGCTGGCGGCGGCGAAGACGTCGGCCGGGGCGCCCTGGACGACCTGCTGGGCGAGGGTGGCACTGGAGCCGAAGTTGAAGCGCACCGTCGTCCCCGGGTGCGCGGCCTCGAAGGCCCTGCCCAGCTCGGTGAACGTCCCGGTCAGCGACGCGGCGGCGAACACCGTCAGCGTCGTGGCACCGTCCCCCGAGGGGGCGGCCGGGTCACCGGCGCCGCAGCCCGCCGCACCGGCGGCCAGGGCGAGGGCGAGCGGTGCCGCGAGCGCCCATCGGGCGAGACGCCCGGCCGTCACGCGGCCTCGTCGATCCGGAACGTCGTCACGAACCACCACGATACCGTCGCAGATTCCGGAGGGGAAAGGCGAACTCCATGGCAATCATGATGGGATAGGTCCTTTTCCCATCGCACCTGAGGATCGCGTCGAGGTCAGGGCCCCGGGCATCCTTCGACGCTCGTCCGGCACCCGGGCCGGCACCCCGGACCGACAGACCGACACCCCGGACCGGCACCCCGGACCGGCACCCCGGACCGGCACCCCGGACCGGCACCCTGGACCGGCACCGTCAGCGACCACAGGCCGGTGACGATCCGCCCGCCCGCCCGGCGGCCGGGCCGCAGCAGGCGTCCCCGCGCCAGGCCTCGCGGCCTTCCTTGACCGCCACGGCCGCGATCACCAGGGCCGCGACCGGATCCGCCCACCACCAGCCGAACAGGCTGTTGGCGGCCAGGCCCACCAGCAGGACCGCCGACAGGTAGGTGCACAGCAGCGTCTGCCGGGAGTCGGCCACCGCCGAGAGCGACCCGAGTTCGCGACCGGCCCGGCGCTGGGCGTACGACAGCAGCGGCATGATCGCCAGGCTGAGCGCGGCCAGGATCAGCCCGGGTGTGGAGTGCCCGGCCTGGTCGGCGCCGAGCAGGGCCCGGACGGCCTCGACGCCGACGTAGGCGGCCAGCGCGAAGAACGAGAACGCGATGACGCGCAGCGCGGCCCTCTCCCGCCTCTCGTGGTCCGCGGCGGAGAACTGCCAGGCCACCGCGGTGGCCGAGGCGACCTCCACGACGGAGTCCAGGCCGAAGCCGATCAGCGCGGACGACGAGGCCAGGGTGCCGGCGGTGATGGCGACGGCCGCCTCGACGACGTTGTAGGTGATGGTCGCGGCCACCAGCAGCCGGATGCGCCGGGTCAGCACGGCGCGGCGGGCCGGGGCGGGGCCGAGGGAGAGGGTGGCCATCAGCAGCAGCCCTGCCGCCCGGCGTCGGCGCAGGTGCGCTCGGCGTCGGCGGCCACCGCGACGACGGCGGTGCGCAGGTCGTCCAGGGCGTGGCCGAGCCGGGCGTCGGCCAGCTCGTAGCGGGTGCGCCGGCCCACGGGGACGGCCACGACCAGGCCGCAGTCGCGCAGGCAGGCCAGGTGGTTGGACAGGCGGGTGCGGGAGATGCCCAGCACCTCGGCCAGCTCGGCCGGGTGGGCGGGGGCCTGGCGCAGGGCCAGCAGGATGCGGCAGCGGATCGGATCGGCCAGCGCGCGTCCGAACCGTACGAGCACCTCGATCTCGGGGGCGAGCGTCAGCATGACCGCATGGTACATGGAATCCTGAATTCAGGAAATCCTGTACATCGATTCCGATCGCCGAAGGGACCGGCGGCGGCCGGAGCCCGCCCCAGGGACGACCGGCATCGAACGGGCCCGCCCTGCGAGGTGACCGGCACCAGGCCGGGAACCCCCTCCCCCGCACGATCCCGGACGGTCCCGCACGGTCCCGCACGGTCCCGGACGACTCCAGGACGACTCCAGGACGGTTCTGGTCGACTCCCGGACGGATCACGGTCGTGGTTCGCGGTCGCCTCTCTCCGCCGCCGCCACCTTCGCGGCCGCGTCGCGGAGCAACCCGGGGGCCAGCAGGCGATGGACGGCGGACAGCGGGGGCCACACGACCCGGCCCAGGGGCAGGTCGTAGCGCACGAAGGTCGCCAGCGACACCCCGCCGTCGGCCACCCGTACGAGAAGGTTGCCGCTCAGGAACCAGGAGGCGGCCTCAAGGCGGACCCAGTCGTCGCCGCGCCCGCCGATCCGCCATCCGGCCACCGTGTCCGGCGACCGCCTCCGGTCGAGCCGGAGGCCGAGGAAGCCGCGCCAGATCAGCAGCTCGGTGGCATCGGGGACGTCGCCGAACATCGCCCGGGCCCAGCGCTCCGGCGTCGCCTCCACGGTCGTGGCCAGGACGAAGTGGTCGGCATAGTTGAAATCGGGTAACGAGCTGAGAGCTTGGACGGATGCGGGGACGTCACGCGTCCCCATGACACTGCCGACGACCATCTCACGGTCTCCATTCACATATACGCCACCGTATAAAATGAGGGTAACCCCGTTTATACGGTGGCGTATATATCGCCTAGAGGTGAGGTGGGACACATCGTGGGAGCGACGCGCACACCCCGTGACAGGTGGGTCGAGGAGGGGCTGCGCGCCCTGGCCGACGGCGGCCCGGACGCCGTCCGCGTCGAGACGCTGGCGAAGAGGCTCGGCGTCACCAAGGGCGGGTTCTACGGGTTCTTCGCCGACCGCGCCGCGCTGCTGACGGAGATGCTGGACACCTGGGAACGGGAGAGCACCGACGAGGTGATCGACCGTATCGAGCGCGAGGGGGGCGACCCGAAGACCAAGATCTACCGCGCGGGCGTCCTGACCTTCTCCGACGACCGCCTGCTGCCCATCGACCTCGCGATCCGGGACTGGGCCCGGCGCGACGAGGCGGTCGCCGAGCGCCTGCGGAGGGTGGACGACCGGCGCATGGCGCTGCTGCGCGAGCTGATCGGCACCTTCTGCTCCGACCCCGACGAGGTCGAGGCCCGCAGCCTGCTGGCCTTCTGCGTGGCGATCGGCGAGCACTTCCTCGCCGCCGGCCACGGCGACCGGACCCGGGCCCAGGTCCTCGCCCGCGCCGCCGACCTGCTGCTCGACCGCCCCGGCGAGCACCGCGGCCGCTGACCGGGACGCGCCTGCCCAGGGCCCCGCGTGACCGGCCCCCGGCGACCGCGGTTGACCTCGAGTCCGGTTGAGGTTGCATCCTGAGGCCGATACCGGCCGAACAGGGGAGAACGTCGTGCGCGCGGTGTGGTTGAAGGAGTTCGGCGGGCCCGAGGTGCTCGTACCGGGGGACGCCCCCGATCCCGTCCCGGGGCCGGGACAGGTGCTGATCGACGTGGCCTACGCCAACATCACCTTCGTGGAGACCCAGTTCCGGTCGGGCGGCCCGGCGCCGTTCACACCGGAGCCGCCGATGATCCCGGGCAACGGCGTCGGGGGCGTCGTCGTGGCGGCCGGTGAGGGCGTCGGCCCCGAGCTGGTCGGCCGCCGGGTGGTGACCTCCACGGGCGGCTCCGGCGGTTACGCCGAGCGGGCCGCGGTGGACGCCGCCGGGCTCTTCGCCGTTCCCGACGGCCTGGCACTGGACGACGCGGTCGCGATCCTGGCCGACGGGCGTACCGCGACCATGATGATCCGCGCGACCGCCCCACGCCCGGGGGAACGGGTGCTGGTCGAGGCGGCGGCCGGAGGTGTGGGTTCCCTCCTGGTGCAGCTCGCCGCGGCGGCGGGCGCCACCGTCGTCGCGGCGGCCGGGGGCCCGCGCAAGACCGGGGTGGCCCGCGACCTGGGCGCCGACGAGGTGGTGGACTACACGGTTCCGGGCTGGACCGACGGGATCGCCCCCGTCGACGTCGTCCTCGACGGGGTGGGCGGGGACATCGCCCGGGCCGCCTTCGAGCTGCTGGGCCCGGGCGGGCGGATGGTCAGCTTCGGGCTGGCGAGCGGGGAGCGGGCCGGCATCGGGGAGGAGGCCGCGGCCGCGCGCGGCGTCACGCTCGTCCAGGCGAGGTTCACCCCTCCGCTCATGCGCGAGTGCACCGAGAGCGCCCTCGCCGAGGCCGCGGCCGGACGGCTGAGGCCGCTGATCGGGCAGCGCTTCCCCCTCGACCGGGCCGCCGACGCGCACGCCGCCATCGAGTCGCGCGCGAGCGTCGGCAAGACCCTGCTCGAGGTGCGCTGACCGCCCGGGACCGGGACGATCCCGCCGTCGCCCACCGTCGCTCACTGTCGACCGGTGCCGTTCAGCGCAGGACGACACCGGACGACGCGGGACGGGACGACAGCGGGACCGCCTTCGGCCGCTCACGGGGCCGCGACCGAAGGTTCAGATGACCGATGCACTTTTGTAGTAGATGATCGTCCTTCGGTGGCTATGATCACTTCTTGGTAGATATGACCGGACGGTGGGCAGGCAACCGGTCAGTGAGCCGAATCGGCGTCCGAGCAGCCGGTTTCTCGGCGACGGGGGAAGGAGCCCGCTCCGGTGGGAAAACTTGATCTGAATCGTGAGGCGCTGGCCAAGCTGCGCGTCGCGGTGAACACCCAAGGGGGAAGGCTCGCCGCCGTCGGCGACGACTTCCCGGCAAAGGGCGGCGCGAGCTCGTCGATCTTCGGGACCCTGGCCGGCGCCCAGGAACTGGCCGCCGCGATCGGCCGGGTCGAAGCGCACGCGGACGGCGAGCTGGGAACGGTGAAGAGCCGCCTCGACGGCGTCGAGCGGGCCCTCGACACGATCGAGAGCAACGTGACCGCGGCCGAGCGGGACACCACGAGCAGCCTTCCGGCCATATGAGCGCCGTGGACGCCGTGGCGGCACTGCCCGGGGGGCAGGCCCTGGCCGCGCTGGCGAAGAAGACCGACGGAGACCCCGGTGCGATCCGCGCGATCGCCGCCCGGTGGCGCAAGGCGGCCGGCTCGTCCACCGAGCCGTTCGCGCTCCTCAACAAGGCGGTCAAGCAGGTCGACACCGCCTGGAAGGGCGCCTCGGCCGACGCCTTCGTGGCGTACATGCGGCGGTACGACAGCGCGGGCACCTCCCTGCGGGAGGCGCTGGGCGACTGCGCGACCTCCCTGGACACCGCCGCCGGTGCCGTCGAGACGGCGAAGTCGAACGCCGAGCGCGTCTGCGGCGAGCTGGTGGCCTGGGTCGCGGAGTACCGGCGCGTCAACCCGCACGCCACCGAGGCACAGCTCCAGCCCGGTATCGGCCAGCAGGTCCAGGCGGCGACGTCCCTCGTGCAGGGGTACGTCGACTCGGCCGAGACGGCGCTGTCCACCGCGCGGGGCGAGATCGAGAAGCACCTCGGCGACACCACGCTGTTCTCCGCCATCCCGGCCGCGGGCGACCAGGGCTTCGTCCCCGGCCCCGGGCACACCACCCGGTGGGTGCCGGTGCCCGAGGACGAGTTCCGCACTACCACGCTCGCCGGTACGGAGAACGGCTCGCAGGGCGGTAACGGCAGCGGCAGCGGTAGCGGCGGGCAGGGAAGCTGGCAGGGCAACGGCGGCGGATCGTCGTCCGGCGGTTACGGCGGAGGCGGCGTCGGCGGAGGCGGTGGTGGCGGTGGTGGTCAGGCGATCCCGTACACGGTCACCGGCAACGGCACCGGAGCCGACATCGTGGCCGCCGCCAGGAGCCACCTCGGCAAGCCCTACGTCTGGGGCGCCGACGGGCCCAACGCGTTCGACTGCAGCGGCCTGGTGCACGTCTCGATGAACGAGGCGGGAATCAAGATCGGGGACAACACCGCCGCCGGGTACCAGGCGAGCGGACAGCCGATCACCGGCCCTCCGCAGCCGGGCGACATCGTCTTCTTCGGCAACCCGGCGACCCACTGCGCCATCTACATCGGTGACGGCAAGATGATCGCCGCCCCGCAGACGGGCGACGTCGTCAAGGTCCAGACGGTGGCCGGCGCGTCGCCCATCAGCTACCGGCGCTTCGCATGAGCGCCCGTACGGGACGCGCACGACCTCGCAGGAGACCCGCGCGGCTGCGCACGGGGCCCGCACGACGATGACCGACATGAACGCCGTGGCCGCACTGCCCGGCGGTCAGGCGCTGGTGAACCTCGCCGACAAGGCCAAGGGGGACCCGGCCGCGATCCGGGCGATCGCGGCCCGCTGGCGCAGGGCCGCCCCCGGGGTGGTCGCACCGCTCGACGCCCTCGGCTCGGCCGTCACCGGCGTGGACGCGGCGTGGAACGGCTCCTCGGCCGACGCCTTCGTGGCGTACATGCGCAGGTACGGCCGCGCGGGTGACGCGTTGCACGACGCGCTCACCGGCTGCGCCACCTCGCTGGAGACGGCCGCGGGCGCGGTCGAGACGGCGAGGAGGCACATCGGCCAGGTCTGCGACGACCTGCTGGCCTGGGTCGCGGAGTACCGGCGGGTCAACCCGCACGCCACCGAGGCACAGCTCCGGCCCGGCATCGGCCGGCAGGTCCAGGCGGCGACGTCCCTCGCGCAGGGGCACGTCGACACGGCGGAGACCGCGCTGGCCACGGCCGCCGGTGAACTCGGCGAGCACCTCGGCGAGGCCGTCCCCGGTTTCGCCGGGATACCCGCGGCGGGCGACGAGAAGTTCGTCCCCGGCCCCGGGCACACCACCCGGTGGACGCCGGTGCCCGCGGACCAGATCAGCCCCGCGCTGCACACCGGGGGCGGCGGCTCGTCACCCGGTGGCCCGTCCATCGGTGGAGGCGGTGGAGGCGGAGGCGAGAACGCCGGGGGCACCGGGAGCGCCGGTGGCGGGGGCGGTGGCGGCTACGGGCCCAGCGGGGCCCCGCCGCCGGGCGGTGGACCGGCGCCCGAGGGCAGGGTCGCCGAGTGGATCCACCAGGCGGTCGAGATCCTCAAGGCCCAGGGCCTCCCGGCCGAGAAGATGAACGTCGACGACATCTGGATGATCATCAAGCACGAGTCGGGCGGGGACCCGCACGCCATCAACCTCTGGGACTCCAACGCGGCGGCCGGGCACCCGTCCAAGGGCCTGATGCAGACGATCGACCCGACGTTCTCCCGCTGGGCGCTCCCCGGGCACGGCGACATCTACAACCCGGTGGACAACATCATCGCCGGGGTGCGGTACGCGATCGAGCGGTACGGGTCGGTGTCCAACGTGCCCGGGGTGGTGGGCAACAAGAACGGGTCGGGGTACGTCGGCTACTGAGCCACCGCGTCTCGCGACCACTGAGCCACCGCGTCTCACGACCCGGCCGGGACGCCGGCGAACCGGACGGCCCTCCCGTGCCGGGGAGCTCAGGCCGGGAAGAACCGGGCCGGGGAGCCCGGACGGGGCGGAGGCCGTGTCGCCGGCACGGACCGGGGTCCGGCTACGGTGTCCGGGTGCAGGCGGTCATCGCGGCTTTCGTCCCCATATGGTTCATCGGTGCCCTCGGCTGGCTGGCCGCCCGGTCCGGACGGGTGGGGCCCCGGGTCCAGGAGGCGCTGACGGCGTTCGCGTTCACCGTCGCGATGCCCGCCGTGCTGTTCACCACGCTCAGCCGTACCCCGCTCGACCGGATCCAGCCCGGCCCGCTCCTCGCATTCGCGATCAGCACCTTCACCGTCGGCCTGCTCGCGTTCGCGCTGTTCCGTGGCGGACCGTCCGACCGGGTGATCGGCGCGATGTCCTCGGCCTACGTCAACGCCGGGAACCTCGGCATCCCCGTCGGCCTGTACGTCCTGAACGACGCGACGTTCGTGGTGTCGGTCCTGATGTTCCAGGTCCTGCTGGTCTCTCCGCTGATCTTCCTGGGCCTCGGGGCCGGGGGCTCGTCCTTCCTCGCCCCGCTGCGGACACCGGTCGTGGTGGCCTCGTTCCTCGGCCTGGGCATGTCGGCCCTCGGACTGCGCCTGCCCGATCTCGCGCTGAGGCCCCTGGAGATCCTCGGAGGCGCCGCGGTGCCCCTGGCGCTGTTCTCCCTGGGCATGTCGCTGAACGGCTCGGCCGTCTCCTGGCGCACGACCGGGCCCGCGGTGGTCCTCAAACTCCTCGCCCAGCCGCTGGTGGCCTTCCTGGCCGGGCGTTTCCTGCTGCGCCTCGACGGCCCGGCCCTCTTCGCGGCCGTCCTGTTCGCCGGGCTTCCCACCGCCCAAAATACGTATGTCTACGCCGCCGAGTACGGCCGTCCCACCGAGCTGCCCCGCGACGCCATCCTCGTCTCCAGCGTCCTGTCCCTGGGCACCCTGTCCGTCATCGCCCTCCTGGGAGCCCGCTGACCCCGCGACCCGTGCCGCACCGGCCTGCCAGGGCACCGCTAGAGCTCGCGCAGCGGGAGGCGTACCCGGAAGGTGGCGCCGGTTCCGGGGCGGGAGTGGACCGACACCTCGCCGCCGTGCGCCTTCACCACCGCCTCGACGATCGACAGCCCGAGGCCGGCTCCTCCACCGCCGGTGCCGATCCCGCGTCCCTGGTCCACCCTGTGGAAGCGCTGGAAGACCAGAGCCGCGTGCTCCTCGTCCACCCCCGGCCCCTGGTCGGTGACCTCCACCACCGCCCGGCCGTCCGCCACCGCGACGCGTACGGCCGCCGGTGACCCGGCGGCGGTGTGGTGCAGCACGTTGGCCAGGAGATTGCCCATCACCTGGCGGAGCCGGGCGACGTCACCGGTCACCCAGACCGGTCCGTCGTGGTCCAGCGACAACGGCCGATCGGGATCGACGGCCAGGGTGTCGGCCACCGCGTCGGCGGCCAGCTCGGTCAGCTCGACCGGTGCGCGGTCCAGCGGGCGGCCCTGGTCGAGGCGGGCCAGGAGGAGCAGCTCGTCCACCAGCGCCCCCATCCTCGTCGCCTCGCCCTCGATCCGGGTCATCGCCTTCTCCAGGTCGTCCTGGCGTACGGAGGCGCCGCGCCGGAACAGCTCCGCGTAGCCTCGGATGGTGGCGACGGGGGTGCGCAGCTCGTGCGAGGCGTCGGCGACGAAACGGCGCAGCCGCTCCTCCGACGCCTGCCGCTCCTGGAAGGCGTCCTCGATCTGGCCGAGCATCGCGTTGAGCGCGTCCCCGAGCCGTCCGACCTCGGTGCCCGGCGGAGCCGTCTCGATCCGCCGTCCGAGGTCGCCCGCGCCGATCGCCGCCGCGGTCTCGACGATGCGGTCCAGCGGGCGCAGGCCGCGCCGGATCAGCCAGGCGGCCAGCACGGTCAGGCAGGCCAGCCCGACCCCGGAGGTGCCGATCAGCACGAACGCCACCCGTTCGGACAGCTCGTCGCTGGCGGCCACGAGCCGCCGCGTGTCGCCCAGGGCGAGCAGGCGCGAGTCGCCGGGGCCCCGCCAGTCCTGGACGGCGCCGAACGTCGCCCCGGCGACCAGGCCCAGCGCCAGGGCCAGCAGGCCGACCACGGTGGCGACCAGGCGGGCTCGCAGCGACATCAGTCCCCCCTGGGCAGGCGCAGGACGTACCCGACGCGGGGCACGGTGTGGATGAGGGGCGGATCGACCATGTCCACCTTGCGGCGCAGGTAGCTGATGTAGGTCTGGACCACGCCGTCGTTGCCGCCGAAGTCGTACTCCCAGACGTGGTCCAGGATCTGCCGCTTGGTCATCACCCGGCCGGCGTTGGCCGTCAGGAAGCGCAACAGCTTGAACTCGGTCGGGGTCAGGTCCAGCAGGGTCCCGCCCCGTCGCACCTCGTAGGCGTCCTCGTCGATGACGAGGTCCTGGAAGCCCAGCCGGCCCCTGCCGGGCTCGGCCCGGCTGGTGCGGCGCAGCACCGCGCGGATCCGGGCGATCAGCTCCTCCAGGCTGAACGGCTTGGTGACATAGTCGTCGCCGCCCACCCTCAACCCGGCGATCTTGTCCTCGGTCGCGTCCCGGGCGGTGAGGAACACGACGGGGACCTCCGCCCCGGTCGCCCGGATCCTGCGGCACACCTCGGTGCCGGGCACGTCCGGCAGCATCACGTCCAGCACGACGAGGTCCGGGCCGAACGAGCCGGTCATGGCGACCGCCGCCGCGCCGGTGGCGGCGACGGTCGTGTCGAACCCCTCGTACCTCAGGGCGGTCGCGACGAGATCGGCGAGAAAGGGTTCGTCGTCCACGACGAGGATGCGGCTCACCTGTCCAGTCTGACCGGTTCGGACCGGAGGATCCCGTCCTCCCCGGCGATTCACAGAAGCGTCTAAGAACGGCCCCACCGCGACTGAAGATCGTTTCGCTCCACTGGGCGTCATGGAGAAACTCTCGGCCTTCGTCCTGCGGCACAGGGGACCGGTCGCCCTGCTGGCGCTGCTGGCCTTCCTCGTCGGCCTGGGCGCCACCCCCATCGCCGTCCAACGCCTCTCCGAGGAGTACGCCCACCCGGGCATGCCCGCCTTCGACGCCAATCAGGAGATCGTCCGGATCTACGGCAACGGCGGCTACCAGCGGCCCTTCGTCCCCGTCGTCGTCCTGCCCGAGGGACGGCGCGCCGACACCGACAGGGGCGCGATCGGCCGCGCCTACGCCGCGATCACCGCGAGGCTGCCCCGGGCCCGCGTCGTGTCCTACGCCGACACCGGTGACCCGCGACTGGTCGGCACCGACGGGCGGACCACGTTCGGCCTCGTGTACCCCGGCACCTACTCCGACGGCAGCCCGCCGGGCGGCGGGCTGGGTGAGACACCCGACGAGAGCCCGGTCATCGTGGCGGCCATGACCCCGCACCTGCCGCCCGGCAGCACGGTGCACGTCACCGGGCTCGACACGCTCGCTCCGAGCGTGGACGCGGGTGGCGTGGACGTACCCGCCAAGATCGGCATCGGCGTGCTCGCCGCGGTGGTCGTGCTGTTCCTGGTGTTCCGCTCGATGCTCGCGCTCGTCCCCGTTCTCGTCGCCGTTCTGTCGATCTTCGTGTCGTTCATCGTGATCCTCCTGCTCACGCTCGTGACGACGGTGCACGACGTGGCCCTGACCACCATGCCGCTGCTCGGCCTGGGCATCGCGGTCGACTACTCGCTCCTGCTGGTCGCCCGCTGGCGGGAGGAGCAGGCCGCCGGCCACCGCGGAGACGAGGCGGTGCACCGTGCCATGGCGGGCGCCGGCCGCGCGGTGCTGTTCAGCGGCGCGGCGGTCGCGGTCGGGCTGGTGACCATGGTGGTGCTGCCCGTGCCGTTCCTGCGCAGCCTGGGCATCGCCGGCATGATCATCGCAGCGGTGAGCGTGGCCGTGACACTGACCGTGCTCCCGGTCCTGCTCGCGCTCAACGGCCGATGGCTGGACCGCCGGGCCGCGACGGACCGGCGCTTCGCCCGCGAAGCCGACGCCGGGCGGGCCTGGTCGGCCTGGGCACGCGGCGTCGTACGGTGGCGCCGGCCCGCGGCACTGCTCTCCGGCGGTCTGCTGCTGGCCCTGTCGCTGACCGCGCTCGGCGTCGACCTGGGCCTGCCGGAGAGCCGGAATCTGCGCACGTCCGGGCCTGGCCACCAGGGCCTGACCGCGCTCGCCCGGGCGGGTGTCCCGGCAGGGGCGATCACCCCGTTCGACGTCCTGGTCACCGGTGATCCGGCCGCCGCCGCCGAACGCATCGGACGTGTGGAGGGCGTGGCCACGGTGCTCGCACCACGGACGCCCGCGTGGCGACGCGACGGGACCGCGGTCGTCGCGGTGCTGCCCGTGGCCGAGAACGGCACCCCGGCCGGCGAGGCCACCGTCACCCGTGTCCGCGCCGCCGCCGGGAACGACGTCCGCGTGGGCGGGAACGCGGCGCAGAGCATGGATTTCCAGAGCCACGCCTACGGCGCGTTCCCGTGGATGCTGGGCCTGATCGCGCTGGTCACCTTCGTGATGCTGGCGCGGGCGTTCCGGTCGCTGCTGCTGCCGCTCAAGGCGATCGCGCTCAACCTGCTCTCGCTCGGCGCGGTGATCGGCGCGATGGTGCTGCTGTGGCAGTTCGGCTGGGGCACCCGGGAGATCCTGGACGTTCGGCCCACCGGCTCGATCGGTGAGTTCGTCCCGCTGACGATCTTCGCCTTCCTGTACGGGCTCAGCATGGACTACGAGGTGTTCATCCTGGCCCGGATGCGCGAGGAGTACGACAGGACCGGCGACACCCACCGGGCGGTCGTCGCGGGCGTCGGCCGCACCGGACGGCTGGTGACCTCGGCGGCGCTGATCCTCTTCATCTCGTTCGCGGCCCTGGCCATGACCCCGGAGCTGGACGTCAAGGTCTTCGCCAGCGGCCTGGCGCTCGGGATCCTCCTGGACGCCACCCTCGTACGCGGCGTCCTGGTCCCCGCGGTCGTGGCGATGATGGGCCCGTGGAACTGGTGGCTGCCCGGCTGGACGGCCCGCCTCCTGCGTGTCGCTCCCTCGCCGCTGCGGGAGGAGGCCCCCGATCGCGTCCCGCGGCCGGTCGGCTGACGCACCGGCACAGCCGCGGACGGATCCGGCAAGGTCCTACGGGGCGGGGACCTCGGGGTCGGCGGCACCGCTCCTGCGGAGCCGCCGCATCTTTCCGGTGGCGATCACCTCGACCACGACCTGGTAGAAGCCGGCGACCGACTCGCCCTCCTCCAGACCGCCGCGGAACTGCTTCTCCACCTTCGAGAACGGGAAGATCGTGCTGCCCTCGGGGAGGACCACGCCCCATCCGTGATCGTCCGACCAGTCCCAGCGACCCCCGGTGGCGGCGACGATGCACTCGCCCAGGAACGAGCCGAGCACGCTGATCATCCCGCGGGACCCCTCCGGGTCGAAGCCCGGCCGGGACCGCTGCCGCTCGATGAAGCCCTCGACCCACTCGACGGACTCCCGGTTCAGGCCGAAGTCCACGTCGCTCACCGGCCCGAGCTCCTCGATGGCGAGGTCGACGTTCTCCTTGATTCGCGAAAGCTCCTCTGCACCCACCCGAGGATGATCGCACCGGCCGTGACCCCGGGCAACGCGATATCCGCTCAGGCGCCGCCGGGCGGCTCCACCAGCCGGACGATCTCGCGGGGACGTGATTCGCGCTCGTCGTAGGCGATGTCCAGCTCCGCCGCCTGTACGGCGGTGAACGAGGCGGCGAACGCCTCCTCGGACTCCCACCGCACGAACGAGACGACCGCGTCGTCGGCGTCGTCGGTCAGCCAGCACTCGGCCGAGAGGCATCCCGGCCCGCGCCGGAACTCCTCGGCGACCCGGCGGACGCGTGCGATGAACGCGTCGCGGTGGGCGGCGTGCGGATAGTGGTTCGCCAGCATGGCGACCTTCATGAGGATCTCCTTCGCGTCTCCCGGCACCGGGGCGTGTCCCGGATCGGGCGATCTTCTATGTTGAGCAACATAGATTATGATTGTTAGCACAGAAGGAGGTGGCGTGACAACGCGACGAGAGCGGACCAGTCACGAGAGCCGCGAGCTGATCCTCACGGCGGCGTCGGAGCTGTTCGCCGAGAAGGGCTACAAGCGGACCACGTTCGTCGACGTGGCCGAGCGGTCCGGGATCAGCAGGGGTTCGATCCCCTGGCACTTCGACAGCAAGGAGGGCCTGCTGCTGGCGGTGTTCGAACGCGCGGCGGCCCTGATCCGCACCGGCCTGACCGAGGCCCCGCAGGAGACCGGGGACGGGCCCGACCGCCTGACGCGGAGCGCCGACGCCCTGTTCTCGCTCCCCGCCACCAGGCTCTTCGTCACGCTCCTGGCGGAGGCGCTGGAGCCGGACTCCCCCATCCGCGACCGCTACGTCGAGCTCCACGACACGCTGCGCGACCACTGCAGGCGGGGGCTGGAACGGATGCCGCTGCCGGACGGGACGTCCGCCGAGGCGCTGGCCGTCGCGGTCATCGGCGCCGGGATCGGCGTCCACCAGCAGTGGCTCCTCGCCCCCGACCGGGTCGATCCCCGCGCGGCCCTGGCCGCGCTGCGCGCGCTGCTGGCGGGAACGGGGCCCGCGGCCGGGAGGTGAACGGGCTCCGCCTCCACCCGCGCCGGGGAACGGGCCCCCTCGGTGGGCAAGGGTGTCGCGTGCACGGTGACGAGGGCCGGGACGGCCGGTGCCCGCCGTCCCGCCGAGTGGCGGGGCGGCGGGCACCGGGTCGCTACGGGGTGGCCCTGTCGGGGCGGTCGGAGATGCGGATGGCGTTGAGGACGGTGTCGCCGGACCGCTCGGCGAAGCGCACGTTGAGCTGGCCGTCGGTGACCTTCACCGTGTACTGGCGGGTGGTGGCGGTGTGGGCGCCGGTCTCCAGGGCCAGGTCCAGCGCGGGGACGGCGAGCTGCCCTTCGACGATGACGTCGAAGACGCGCTGGCCCTCCCTCTTGCCCCGGGTCTCGGCGAAGCCCAGCTCGACGGTGTAGGTGCCGGCCGGTACCTGGTCGAACCGGTACTCCAGCATCCCCTCGCGGACGCTCCTGAACAGCGCCTGCTCGGTGGTGCCGGTGATCGCCTTGCTCGTGGTGTTCGTCCTGGTGGAGGTGCCCACGTAGCCGTGGCCTCCCGCGGCGTACCTGCGGTCGGCGCTCCAGCGGTCGCCGACGGCGTCGACGACGTCCCTGGTGCCGCCCACCTCGACGGCGACCCGGTGCCGGGGCACCACGAGGGTGACGACGATCTCGATCTGCGGGTTGCGGCCGCTGGCCGAGCGGACCAGCAGCTTCCCGGTCCGTACGGTGCCCGGCTGGGCGCCCGCGCTGGAGGCGGTCACCGTCAGCGTCTGCGAGCCGCCCGTGACGAGCCGGCCGGAGACCGGTGTCACGCTCAGCCAGTCCTGGGCGGGCTGGGTCACCACGGTGTAGTCCGTGGCGACGCCCAGGTTGGACAGCTCGACGGTGCCCGACCTGGTCGTCTCCGCCGGCTGCACCAGGGTCAGCTCCGCGGCCGAGGCCGTCACCCGGCCGGTGGCCAGGGCGGTGTCGGCCCGGGTGACGGCCCCGGCGGTGACGGTGACCTCCTGGGTGAAGGTCCCGTAGTTCTCCTTGGAGATCTCGATCCGGTGGTCGCCCATCGGGACCTGCCCGAGGAACGTGCCGTCGGCGGCGGTGGTGAGGGTCACCAGGTCGCCCACCTCGACCGTCGCGCCCGCCAGCGGCCTGCCGTCGTTGGCGTCGGTGACGGTGCCGGTCAGCAGGCCGTGCCGGCTGGTGGAGAAGGTCAGGCTCTGGCCGTCGGACAGGGCGGCGGCGTTGAAGGAGTACTGCAGCGCGTCGGTGCCGGTCGCGTTCTCGACGCCGATCGTGGCGCCGATCCCGGCGTCGCGCTCACTGTCGACGCTGTCGTAGCGGTAGCCGATCGAGCCGTTCTCGCCGAGCAGCGCCGAGAACGAGATGCGCTGGGCGGCGTCGGCGTAGAACCGGGCGTTGCGCCACTCCAGGACGAAGGTGCGGTTCGGCGCGGTGCCGAGGGTCGCGGTGTAGACGCCGGACTGGTCGTCCAGCACGAGGTCGTCCCAGAAGGGGTAGATCGCCGCGTTGGGGGCGGCGGAGGCGGGCAGGGTCACGTTGCCCGCCAGGGCGGTGCTGGGGGCGAAGGTCAGGAACCCGTTGCTGCTGACCCAGCCGGCCGTGTACCCGGTGCCGTAGAGGGGGAAGGTGAACGGCAGCGTGATCGGCTGGATCGCGTCGTCGCCGGTGAGCGTCGTCCTGACGGTGCCCGCGACGTACGGCTCGGCGCCGGCCGCGCAGGTGTAACCGAAGGAGTCGGTACGGCGCGGCAGGTCGGCGTCCCTGGTCAGGTCCCCGTTCACGGTGACCGGCACGGTGAGGGCGTCCGCGCACCGCGAGCGCGGGGTGAACCTCAGCTCGTGGTCGCCGTCCGGCAGCGTGAGCCGGTAGCGTCCGGCGGCGTCGGTGACCCCGGTGACCGCGGTGCCCACCGCGGTCACGGTGACGCCCTGCTCGGGCGTGCCCGAGGAGGTGACCGTCCCCGACACCGTGCCCGAGGGCAGCGCCGTCAGCGACACGTCCCGGGTGACCGTCCGGTCCGCCACGACCGTGACGGTCGCGGTGGCGTCCTCGTAGCCGAACCGCTCCACGGTGAGCCGGTAGTCGCCCTCGGGCAGGCGGGGCAGGGTGTACGTGCCGTCCTGCGCGGTGGCGACGCCGCGGTTCAGCGGCCCGGTGACGGCGACGGCCGCCCCGGCCACCGGCGAGCCGCCGGTCGTCACGGTGCCCGCCAGCGTGCCGACGGCCCCGTCCGGAGCGGCCTGGACCGCCGCGAACGCGTCCAGGCGGCCCTCGCCCCAGACGTTGTTGTCGGCCGCGGTGCCGCCGCAGCGGGTGTCGTCGACGTCGATCGCGGTCCGGTCGAGCAGTTCCCGCGTGGCCGCGACGTCGCCCAGCAGGCCCGGGGAGGCCGACCACATCAGCGCCACGGTGGCGGCCAGGTGCGGGGCGGCCATCGACGTGCCGGAGAAGACGTCGTAGCCGCCGCCGGCCACCGAGGAGCGCACGTCGACGCCGGGGGCCGCGAGGTTGGGCTTGATCTCACCGCCCTCGCCGGAGCCGCGGGTGGAGAAGGTGGCGATCGCGTTGTTCACGTCGAACGCGCCGGCGCTGTAGCTGGAGACGTACTGTCCTGGCGAGCCGCTGGAGGTGCAGCCCGCGTTCGTGAGGTTGCCGTTGGAGAAGACGGGGAAGATGCCCGCCGCGACCCACGCCTCCACGGTCTCCCTGTACCAGGGGTCGAAGCCGCTGCCGCCCCAGGAGTTGTTGACGATGTGCGGCGCCAGGTCGGGGCGGGGGTCGTCGCCGTTCAGGTCGGTGGGCGCGAGCACCCACTGCCCGGCGGCGAGCAGCGAGGCGTCGGAGCAGGTGTTGGTCTCACACCCCTTGGCCGCGATCCACGTCGCGCCCGGGGCGACGCCGATGCCGCCGCCGTCGCCGTCGCCGCCGCCGCCGCCCACCATGGTGCCCATGGTGTGGGTGCCGTGGTCGTTGTTGTCGCACGGCGCGGTGCCGGCGCAGATCCCCGCGGGGTCGAACCAGTTGTGGGCGTGGTCGACGGTGCCGTCGGCCTTCTTCCCGCGGTACCGGGCGGCCAGCGCGGGGTGGTCGAACTGCACGCCGCTGTCGATGTTGGCCACGACGATGCCCTCGCCGCGCACGCCCAGGTCGCTCCAGACCCCGGGGGCGTTGACCCGGTCGATGTTCCACTCGACCGCGTCGACCCTCGCCGTCTGCCGGCCGGGCAGCGGCTTGGGCAGGGCCGCGACCCGGCCGGGCTCGATCCGGTCGACCTCGGGCCGTTTCGCGATCTCCTCGGCCAGCTTGGAGCCTCCGGTCACCCGGATGGCGTTGGCGATCCAGAACGGCGTGAAGTCGGCGCTCTCGGCGGTCAGGAGCCTGCGCAGGCCCGCCTGGGAGGACTCGGCCAGCTCGGTCTTGGCGCGGTAGACCTGCGCCGCCTTCTCTGCCCTGGTCCTCGCCCTGCGGGCCGCGCCGAGGTCGGCGCCGGCCTTCAGGCGTACCCAGAAGGTGGCCTTGTCGTCGGCCGCCAGGTCGACCAGGACGGTCTTGTGGATCTTGTCGGGTTCGGGGGCGGCCTGGGCCACGCCGTGGGGGAGGACGAGCGCGAGCGCGGTGACGGTCCCGATCAGGATCGATCGCCAGCGTCGGGGGGTGTTTGACACGCGGTCTCCTTCACGCCGGACGGGAGTCTCCCGCCCGGCAGGGCGACGCGGGATGCACATGATCTTTACAACCCACGTGGAGAATCCTGAATAGATCATGTGAAGTTTTCAAGCTTTCGGACGCTTAAGACGCCATATGTCATGAGAATTAACATGAACGAACCAGGCCAGAACGGGGTCCGGCGTCCCCCGGTCCCTGCCGGAGCGCCCCCGCCGGATCCGTGGCGGGACGTCGCGGGGGTTACAAGGTGTCGCGGCGTGTGGGTTCACCGGATCACCCGGACGCGGGAGTATTGGCGATGTGAACCGCACCGCTGCTGTACGCCTGGGAGTGTTCCTGCTGGCCGCCGTCGCGCTCGTGGCGGTGCTGCTCGCCCTGCTGCCGCCGTCCTCCTCCGGCCGGGGGCCCGCTATCGGCGCCGACGGCGCGAAGGGCGCGCCGGCCCCGGCCTTCACGGTACGCAAACTCGGTGAGCGCGACCACGAGCTGACCGTCGCCTCCGCCGCGCTGGGCCGCGAGGGCAGGGTCCGGGTGCTGCTGCCCGAGGGGTGGACGCCCGGCTCGGGGCCGTGGCCGCTGCTGTACCTGCTGAACGGCTGCTGCCAGAGCGACTACGCCGCCTGGATCACCAGGGGGGACGCCGCGCGGCTCACCTCCGGCCACCGGGCGATCGTGGCCGTCCCCGAGAGCGGTGCCGTCGGCTTCTACTCCGACTGGCGCGAGGGCCCCGGCTGGGAGACCTTCCACCTCACCGAGGTCAGGCGGATCCTGGAGCGCGACTACGGCGCCGGCGACCGGCGGGCGGTGGCCGGGCTGTCCATGGGCGGATTCGGCGCCATGTCGTACGCGGCCCGCCACCCGGGCATGTTCCAGGCGGCGGCCTCCTTCTCCGGCGTGCTGCACACCCGCGACGGCAACGGCGGCGTCGACTGGCTGCTGGAACGCAACGGCGAGCACTCCGTGAGGCTCTGGGGCCCGCCGCAGGACCCCGAATGGGCCGCCCACAACCCGGCCGACCTCACCGGCGAGCTGCGCGAGGTACGGCTCTTCGTCTCCTGCGGTGACGGCTCCCCCGGCCCGCTGGACGCCCCCTCCACCGGCCGGGACGAGGGCGAGGCCGCCCTGCTCGGCCAGTCCGTGACCTTCGCCGAGCGGGCCAGGGCGAGCGGGGCCGAGGTGACCACCGACTTCTACGGCCCCGGCACGCACACCTGGCCGTACTGGCGGCGCGGCCTGGAACGCGCCCTGCCGATGCTCATGGACACCATCGGCGCCACCGTCTGAGGACGTCCCCGTGGCGGGCGCCCTCGCGGGGCCGTCCGCGGACCGCGCCGGCGACCGGGACGCGGAAAGTTAATACGGGCGACTTTGGGCGTTCAGCTCGGGCACCCCTGTCCGGTCACCCTCGTGGCTAGGTTCCTTTGACATCCCCGAACCGGGGCGTTTCGCCGTATGTCATGAGGAGCCACCTTGCGAGTCCTGGCCGTTGTCCCCGCCCGTGGAGGTTCGGTGGGCGTTCCCCTGAAGAACCTGGCCGCGGTGGGCGGCAGTCCCCTGGTGGCCCGTGCGGTGCGGGCCTGCGTGCGCGCCGAGCTGATCGACGAGGTCGTGGTCAGCACCGACCACCGCGGCATCGCCGAGGCCGCCCGCGAGGCCGGGGCGACCGTGATCGACCGGCCGGACGAGCTGAGCGGCGCCACCGCCTCCAGCGAGTCCGCCGTGCTGCACGTGCTCGACCACCTCCCCGAGACCCCCGACGTGGTCGTCCTGGTGCAGTGCACGAGCGCGTTCATCGACCCCGCCGACCTGGACTCGGCGATCACCCGGGTCCTGGACGGCGACGCCGACGTGGTGTTCTCCGGGCTGGAGACGCACGAGTTCCTGTGGAGCGCCGCCGGCGACGGGGTCAACCACGACCCCGCCCACCGCCCGCGCCGCCAGGACCGCGAGCCGCACTTCCGCGAGACCGGCGCGTTCTACGTGATGCGCGCCCAGGGACTGCGCGAGCAGGGTCACCGCTTCTTCGGCGCCGTCGCCGTGCAGCCGGTCTCCCCCCACCACGCCATCGAGGTGGACACCCCCGAGGACCTGGAGATCGTCCGGGCGCTGGCGCCGTTCGTGGACCGGCCCGAGCCGATCGACGTGGACGCGGTGATCACCGACTTCGACGGCGTGCACACCGACGACCGCGCCTACGTCGACCAGGACGGTCGCGAGATGGTCGCGGTCAGCCGCTCCGACGGCATGGGGATCTCGCTGCTGCGCCGCTCCGGCGTCAAGCTGATGATCATGTCCACCGAGCACAACCCGGTGGTCGCCGCCCGCGCCCGCAAGCTCGGCGTGCCCGTCCTGCAGGGCCTGACCGACAAGCGGACCGTGCTGCGCGACTGGCTGGCCATCGAGGGCATCGACCCGTCCCGCGTCGCCTACGTCGGCAACGACGTCAACGACCTGGGCCCGATGAGCGACGTCGGCTGGCCGATCACCGTCCCCGACGCCCACCCCCGGGTCCGCGCCGCCGCCAGGACCGTGCTGACCAGGCCCGGCGGGGCCGGAGCCGTACGCGAGCTGTGCGACCGCGTCCTGGCCGCCCGCCCGGTGGACCAGGTCGAGCTCGCCGGCGCTCCCCGGGCCGAGCTGCGGCTCACCCCGAACGCCAGGCCCGTCCAGATCGGTGAGGCGCTGGTCGGCGCCGGGCAGCCGGTCTACATGATCGCCGAGATCGGCATCAACCACAACGGCGACGTGGAGATCGCGCGCCGGCTCATCGACGTGGCGGCCGAGGCGGGCTGCCAGGCGGTCAAGTTCCAGAAGCGCACCCCGGAGATCTGCGTGCCGCTGGAGCAGCGCGACCAGATCCGGCAGACGCCCTGGGGCGAGATGACCTACCTGGAGTACAAGATCAGGACCGAGTTCGGCCTGAAGGAGTACAGCCAGATCGCCGAGCACTGCCGGGAGCGCGGCCTGGACTGGTTCGCCTCGCCGTGGGACGTGCCGTCGGTGGAGTTCCTGGAGAACATGGACGTGGTCACCCACAAGGTCGCCTCGGCCAGCGTGACCGACGTGGACCTGCTCCGCGCGCTCGCCTCCACCGGCAAGCCGATCATCCTGTCCACCGGCATGTCAACGCTGGAGGAGATCGACCGGGCCGTGGAGATCCTCGGCACCTCCAAGCTGGTGCTGATGCACGCCACCTCCACCTACCCCCTCCCCCCGGAGGAGGCCAACCTCCGCACGATCGTCACCCTCCAGGAGCGGTACGGCGTGCCGGTCGGCTACTCGGGCCACGAGCGCGGCCTGCAGATCTCCCTCGCGGCGGTGACGCTGGGCGCGGTGACCGTGGAGCGGCACATCACGCTGGACCGCACCATGTGGGGTTCCGACCACGCCGCCTCGCTGGAGCCGGCCGGGCTGGAGCACCTGGTCCGCGACATCCGGATCATCGAGACCGCGCTGGGCGACGGGGTCAAGCGGGTGTTCCCGGGCGAGGAGGCCCCGCGGGCGCGGCTGCGGCGGGTGGCTGTGTAGAAGGCGACGCTGCGCGTCGCGGTGAGACCGCTCGGATCCGGCTCCTTCCCTCGTCGGGAGGAATCGTTCGTTCCTCACGATTCCTCCCTCCTCGGTCCAGTCGCCGGCGCGGCCTCACGGGGAAGTCCCTGGGGAGGGGGGCGGGGCGGTCGCCGGGGGGCGGGGAGACCGGGGCGTTGCCTGGGGGGTCGGTGTCGGAAGGGGTGGGGTTCGAAATGGAGAGAATTAGTTGATCACGTTGTCCGTGGTCGTCCCGGTGCGGGACGCGGAGCTCTACATCGGTGACGCGCTGACCTCGCTGGTCGGGAACGCGCGCCGGGACTTCGAGTTCATCGTGGTGGACGACGGATCGGTGGACGAGACCGGGCAGATCATCGAGGACTTCAGTGCCGACCTGCCCGGTCTGACGGTGGTGCACAACGACGCGCCGGTGGGGCTGGCCGACGCCCGCAACCTCGGGCTCTCCCTGGCCTCGGGCCGCTATGTGACGTTCATGGACGGCGACGACTGGCTGGCGCCGGGGTACCTGGCGGACCTGGTGGCGGCGATCGAGCGGCTGCGCTGCGACTTCGTCCGGGTCGACCACGTGCAGGTGGAGGGGCGCAAACGGGTGATCCACCGGGCGCCGCTCGCCGTGCGGGAGACGGTGCTCAAGCCGCGTGACCACATCCTGCCCGCCCGCTCGAAGACCATGGTCGACTACCCGTACGCCTGGGCGGGGATCTACCGCCGGGACCTGGGCGATCTGCTGACCTTCCCCGGGCACCTGCACACCGCCGAGGACAGGCCGTGGATCTGGCGGCTGCACCGGCTCGCGGGCTCGTTCGCGGTGGTCTCCCTGACCGGGGTGTTCTACCGGCGGCTGGTCGCGGGCTCGCTCACCCAGACCGGCGACGCCAGGCAGCTGCACTTCTTCGACGCCTTCGACGTGGTCTTCGCCGAGACGGAGGAGGAGTTCATGCCCAAGGCGGTGCGTACCTTCCGCGCGCTGCTCACCCACCACCTGGAGCTGGGCGAGCGCTTCTCCCCCGAGCTCCGCGCCCGCTTCGCCGAGCGTGGCGCCGCGACCCTGCGGCGGCTCCCCGCCGACCTGCTCGCCGAGAGCCGCCTGGATCCGGAACGCGACCAGGTCCTGCGAAGCCTCCTGGAGGGCCGATGACCCAGCTGTTCTACGCCTCGACCCTGTTCGGCGCGATGACGCTGGCGGCGGCGATCGACGACGGCCGCTTCGGCCCCCGCTCCCGCCGCAGGATCCTGCTGGTCTCCAACAACGCGGCGATCCCGGAGATCACCCCGGCCCTGGACGAGACGCCGGCCTTCGCCGCGCTGCGCCCGCGTTTCGACGAGATCCACTCGTGGAACCGGATCGTGGCCCCGCTGCACCCCTCGGACTGGAAGGCCCGCGTCGTCGAGGTGCCGATGCTGAGCCGCCTGCTCGGCTCGTACCTGTCGCTGGACGACGGGGTGGACGAGCTGGTCCTGGAGTCCATCGCGGTCCCCCCGGCCAGGACCGTGGCCGGGCTGGTCAGGGACTGTCCCGTCTCGGTCTACTCCGACGGCCTGATGAGTTACGGCCCGACCCGTGACCCGCTGCCGCTGGAGATCGCCGGGAGGGTCACCCGCCTGCTCCACCTCGACCTGGTCCCGGACCTGACGCCACTGCTGCTGTCGGAGTACGGGGTGAGCACCGAGATCGTCCCGGACCGGGCCTTCCTCGACGTGGTCGGCGCGCAGGCCGGTGGCGCGTCCTCGGGCCGGGCGATGATCCTCGGCCAGTACCTCTCCGCCCTCGACATCCTCACTCCCGCCGAGGAGGCGGGGCTGCACGCCGACATGCTGCGCGGCCTGGCCGCCCGCGGGTTCCGGAGCGTGCTGTTCAAGCCCCACCCGGCCGCCGGACGGCAGCACGCCCGGCGGCTGCGCGAGACCGCCGTCGAGCTGGGCGTCGAGCTGGAGGTGGTCGCGGAGACCGTTCCGGCCGAGTCGTGCTTCGCCGCGTCCCGGCCCGAGCTCGTGGTCGGCTGCTTCTCCACCGCGCTGATCACCGCCGGGCGCTACTTCGGGCTCCCGGTGGCGACGATGGGCGGCGAGTCGGTCCTGGAGCGGCTCATCCCGTACGAGAACAGCAACCGGATCCCGGTGACGATCACCGACGCGCTGCTGCCGCGCCTGTCGGTGGACGGCTCGCTGGAGAACCCACCGGCCGTGGACCTTCCCGCGCTGGTCGGCGCGGTCGGGTACTGCATGCAGAGCGAGGCCTACCCGGGCCTGCGCGAGACGGCCGCCACCTACCTGCGGGCGTACGGCTCGGCCCGTTACTTCAAGAACCGGCGGCTGGCCTCCCTGGACCTGCTGCCCTCCGCCCCGGGCACCGCGCGGCGGGGAAGGTCTCCGCTGGGCAGGCTCCGGGGCCGTCTGTCGAGGGCGTTCCCGTCCTGATCTCCCGGATTCCGATCCACCTCCCGGATTCCGGCCTCCCGGGTCCCGACCTCCCGGGTTCCGGTCTCCAGGGTTCAGGTCTCCGGGACGGGAGGGCGGGGGCCGGGGCGGGTCAGCCGGTGCCGGCCGGCTCGGCCGCGACGTACGGGAAGCGGTCGGCGCGCGTGTCCGCGAACTCCCCGGGGGTCAGCCCGGTGCTCGTCGCCGCGTTCAGCACCAGGGAGAACATGACCTCGGCGGCGTTGTCCGCGAGGCCACGGCCGTTGTGCCCGGCGAACCCGAAGGCGGCCGGGGTGCCCGTCCGGTAGGGCAGCAGGTCGGGGAGCAGGTGATGGGCCACGGACCTGCCGTAGGCGACCGGGTCGCCCGGGGCGCCGTTCGCCGCGGCGACCGCGGCCACGAGGCGCGCGATGTTCTCGCTCTCGGCCCCCATCTCGTCGGCGGGGTGGACCCGGTTCGCCGCACCGGCCCGCTCGCCGTCGTCGGGACGGAAGATCGGCCACATCATCGGGCGGCCCTCCCGGTTCACCTGCCACCAGCCGCCCGCGTCGGTGGCCAGCTTCGTGGTGGCCCAGACCCCGATGCGCCGGTCGGTGCCAAGGCGCGGGTCCCGGTCGGCCACCTCCAGCACGATCGAGTGGACGGTCGAGCCGGAGAAGCTGTTCTTGGCCGCGCCCGGCTCCCAGCCCGGCGTCTCGACCCGGGCGCCGTTCCTGACCGCGAGGTTGACCGCGCGGACCTGGGCGAGATCGACGTAGAACGGGTCGAGGGCCCGCCCGGCCCACAGCCGCAGGCCGTCCGGGCCGGAGACGGTCTCACCGGTCCGGCCCTCGGCGAGGAGCTCGCCCGCCGCCCTGTCGTCGCGGGCGCCGTGGCCGGTCAGGACGTGGAGGGTGAGGCCCTGCTCACCGGACGGGGCGGGCTCGCCGAACGCCACCCGGTAGGTGAGCTCCTCGGCCGCCGAGCCGTCCAGGTGGATCTTGAACTCGTAGCGGGCCTCCGGATGGAACCCCGGCCGCGTGCCGGACCCCGACAGGGAGCTGTTCACGTCGAGGACGAAGACGGTCCCGGTCTCGCCGCGGAAGACGTAGTGGTCGGTGATGTCGAGCCGGCCGTCCTGGCGGGCCTGCTCGGAGTCGAGATGGTGCGACATGGGCCCGCCTTTGGATTCCGCCGGTTTCTCCTCAGGGACCCTCACCGTTTTCGGCGCGGACGACACGAGCGCGGACGTTCAAAATCGGCTCAAGCCTGTACGGGGTTCACCGCAGGGCCCGCAGGTAGCGGCGCATCCGGCGCTTGGCCCGGTACCCGGCGCGCAGCACGTTCGGCGGGACCTCCACGCGCATCCGGGCGCGGCGGCGGGCGGCGGCGTACTGGGGGCCGTCCAGCAGGGAGCGGGCCGGGACGAGCCGTCCCGAGCGGGCCTGGCCGACCAGGGAGACCATGCGCGAGATCCAGTCGTCGTCGGCGCCCGGATGGAAGTAGTTGGCCCTGCACCAGGCGTCGTCCGGGTCCAGGAAGCGCCCGGCGGCCAGGTCGTCGAGGGTGCCCAGCAGCCCGCTGTCCTCGAAGACCAGGTTGATCATCTCGGCGTTCACACCGAAGTCGGAGAGCACCAGCAGCGGCACCTTGCCGGCGATGGCCTCCAGCGCGGCGGTCGAGCTGACGGTGACGAACCCGGCCGCGCAGGCCAGGTGCTCGTGCATGGGGCCCGTGGCGAACCGTACGGCGTCGTCCCGCACCCGGCCCTGCTCGACCAGCGACCGCCACAGGCCCATGTAGTGGTAGCGCTCGTTGTGGGTCTGGCGTTCGGTGTCCAGGGCGCGGAGCTTGACGACGACGTCCAGGTCCGGCCGGTGCCGGGCCAGCTCGGCCAGGGCCAGCAGGACGCTCTCGCGCTCCTCCCTGCGCCTGGGCACCTTGGCCTGGGTGGCGAACACCACCCGGTCGCGCGGGCCGACGACGGCGGGCCGCACGGCGGCACCCGTCCCGATCACGGCCCCTGCCCCGGCCTCGATTGCGGCCCCGGCCCCGGTTCCGGTCTCGGTCCTGGTCCCGGTCCTGGTTCCGATTCCGGTTCCCGCGACGGTTCCGGTTCCCGCGACGGCTCCCCCGCCGGGTGCGCCACCGGTGCCGTGCAGGAACGGCAGCCGGGCCAGGCCGACCTGGCCGCCCCCGCCCAGCGCCCGGCCGATCGCCGAGAACTCCTCGACCTCCCGGCCGCTGTGCAGCACGAACAGCTCGCACCCGCTGCGGAACAGCCACGCCTTCTCGGTGGCGGGAATGGAGATGCCGGGCAGTCCCGACGCGAACACCGGCCGGGGCCGCAGCCCGGCCAGCACCTCGGCGACCAGCACGTCCACCACCGGCCCGGTGCAGGCCACCAGTACCACGTCGGGCCTGAACCGTTCGGCGGCCCGGCGCAGCGCGCGGGCCGAGAGCACGGGCGGCTCGGCCGCCGACCCCGCGACGGCTGCCTGGATCTGCGCCGGGGACGGCACGATCGGGGTGCGGATCACCGCCAGCTCCGTCGTGCAGCCCGAGGGCAGCCCCCGCAGCAGGCAGGCCGCCCACTTCAGGTAGGAGTCGGAGTCGGCCACGGCCAGGACCTTCAACGAGAACCTCCAGCCGGGGGTGTCTCCCCCGGTGTCGTACGTGGACAGGGAACGCGGCACCGCAGGCGCTCGCGGGTGGCCGATCCCCGGGCTCCGGGCCGCGGGGATCGTGGCGTCACGGTGTCATCGCGTCACGGCCCGATGGCTCCCGGGCCCGGGCGGGCGGCTCATGGTCCGGCGACCCCGGTGTCGTGATGGGCGAACATCGACAGGTGGGAGCGGAGCGAGGGCGCCGCCTCGGCCGTCCACCACTCGTCGGGCACGTCCACCGTCCGCACGGCCACGCCCCGCGCCGAGAGCAGGATCCGCAGGGAGGTGACCGCGGTCGACGGCAGGCTCAGCACCCGCTGCTCGGCGGCCAGGCCGCGCAGCGTCAGCTCCGCGGGGATGCCGCCGTCGTAGACGGTGATCCCGCGCTGCTCGGCGACCCGGGCCAGGTCGCCCGGGTCCTCGCGGCGGTGCGGGAAGTAGGCCACCGGCCCGTCCGCGCCCAGCCCGGCCAGCCAGGTGAAGTAGTGCTCCCGGTGGATCAGGCCGTTGCGGACCAGCGAGGTGCCCAGGACCACGGTCCGCTCCTGCGGGCGGGGCCTGCGCAGCGGCTGCGAGCGCAGCCAGGCGAAGTCGTGGGTGACCAGCTCGATCCCCCTGGCCCGTACGGCCTTCGCCAGGTCGGGGGCGACGGGCAGCGCGGTGAAGATCGAGAGCCGGCCGGAACGGGCGGCGGCGCGCAGCCGCAGTCCGGCCGCCACGCCCAGGACGGTCCTGAGCCGCCCGGCCCCGCCGCGTGCCCGCAGCAGGGGCGTGCCGGGCCTGCCGGTGATCAGCTCCAGGAGCCTGATCGTGGCCAGGCCGTCGTCGACGATCACGACCCGGCCGGGGGAGGCGGTGAGCCAGCGGAACTGGACCTTGCCGGAGAAGGCGTCGCCCAGCGCCCAGGTGCGTCCCCGGGGCGGCCGGGGCATGTCCGGGCGGGCCTCGGCGAGTTCGAGGCCCTCGGGCAGCCCCAGGCGTCTCAGCTCGCGTCCCGTCACCGCCAGGGGGCGCAGGCCCGCCCTGGGCACGAGGTGGCCGCGGGGGCCGAGCAGCCCCGCGTGATGGGCCTCCACGGCGCAGAGCATCTGCAGCGGAGACTCCACCCAGGCGACGGCCGAACCCTGCTCCCGCGCGTGGTCTCGGCCGTCCTCCACGCCGGGCGATGACCCGTTCACGACCGCCACACCGTAACCCGGTGGCCTTACCGGTCCGGGAACTGCGGGTGAACAGCGGACCACGCGCGCCAACTTGTGATCTTGCGTGGCTTCGCGCGGGGCGCCTGGCCGTTCCGTACACTGCCCGTACCTGAAGATCCACGCCGGGCACCGGCGGGTCGGCCGCGCGGGTCGCAGGGCCGTGCGGGACCGGAGAGGGGCGAGCCATGTGGACGGCCGAGGACGTTCCCGACCTGACCGGCCGCACGGCCGTCGTCACCGGGGCCAGCGGGGGCATCGGCCTGCCGACGGCGCTGGAGCTGGCCAGGCACGGCGCCCGGGTCGTGCTGGCCGCCCGTGACCCCGGGCGGGGCAGGGCCGCGCTGGAGGCCGTCAGGGCCGAGGTGCCGGGGGCCCGGGTGGAGGCGGGGGCGCTCGACCTGGCCGACCTGCGGTCGGTGCGCGCCTTCGCCGAGACCGTCCGCGAGCCGCTGGACCTGCTGATCAACAACGCCGGGGTGGGGCCGATGCCCCGGGGGACGACCGCCGACGGCTTCGAGACCCAGTTCGGCGTCAACCACCTGGGGCACTTCGCGCTGACCGGCCTGCTGATGCCGCGCCTGCTGGCCGCCCCGGCGGCCCGGGTGGTCACGGTCTCCAGCGACGCGCACTCCGTCGGGACGATCGACTTCGACGACCTGGGCCTCGAACGCCGGTACGGCAGGTTCTCCTCCTACGGCCGTTCCAAGCTGGCCAACCTGCTGTTCACCCTGGAGCTGCAGCGCCGCGCCGACGCCTCGGGGGCGACCCTGCTCAGCCTGGCGACCCACCCGGGCACCACCGCGACCGGGATCCTGAAGACGGGCGTGCTGACCCGCCCCCTCAACGCCCTGATGCGCCTGGTGCTGCAACCGGCCACCAAGGGCGCCCTGCCGTCCCTGTACGCCGCCACCTCCCCCGAGGTCACGGGCGGGCAGTACATCGGCCCAGGGCCGAAGGTGCTGCGCCCCTCGGCCCGGGCGACCGACCCGGAGGTGGCGGCGCGGCTGTGGGAGGTGTCGGAGGAGATGACCGGCGTGCGGTTCGGGGAGACCCGGCGGCTGCCGTGAGGGGCCGCCTCCCCGCTTGAACAGGGCATTGAGGAGGTTTTGAGAAGACTTTAGGAAAGATCGTCCGCCTCCCCCGCAGTTTTTACCATCGAAGGCCAGTTCGACAAAGGCGGTAGGTAAAGAGTCGCCCGGGGACCGGCCCTTCCCGTCCCGTGACCACCGGGCCGGACGGCGGGCGGACGCGGACCCGATCTCCGGATCGCCGGGGACACCGGGCTTTCCAGTCACCGCCCCGAAGAGGTCCGGGCGACGGCGAGGGCATGGGACGACCCGCGGGGAGGGTGATCCACTCCCCTCCCGGGGGCGCGGAACGGCATCCTCTACCCCTCTGACCAGGCCCTATCACCATGAGAAGGCAATGTGTCCTGCTTGTAATCGTCTGACCGGATGACGTAGGTTCATCCCGTTCATGGCAAATGTCTGGGTCTACCAAGGTCTGAGCATTGCCGTCACATTGCCCGACCGCGTCTTACCTGGGCGGACCCCCTCCGCCCCCGGTGAGCACGGCCGCCGAATCCGCGAGGTCTGCGGAACCGGGGAACCACGTTCCTGGGGTGAATCAACGCATACGTGCGTCGTAGGGCACTTCCCAGCCCGAACCCGTCAGCTAACCCGGTAGGCGGAATGGAAGCGACGCAAGGAGTCGAACCCCCATATGACCGAGCACCGCTCCACCCCCACCCCCATCATCCCCCGCCTGGCACGAATCGCCCTCGGCGCCTCCATCGCACTGACCGCGGGAGTCATGGGCCCCGCCGCCCAGGCCGACGGCCACGGCGCGCTGAACACCCCGCCCGCCGACACCAAGACCGCCGAGGTCTCCTCGGACTCCGGGTCCGCCAGGACCCCCCTGGAGGTCGTGGCCCAGCGGCTTCCCAAGGTCACGGCCGCGCAGGTGCTGAACCTGGCCGCCCAGCAGATCGGCGTCCGCGAGAACTCCATGGGCGGCGGGACCAAGTTCCACCAGTGGTACATGTCCTCCCCCCGCGCCCAGGAGACCGCCGCCCGCGACGGAGGCAACATCTACGGCTACGCCAACGCCCCCTGGTGCGCGATGTTCGTGTCCTGGGTCGGCGAGATGGCGGGCATCCGGCCCACGATGGGCTGGGACGCCTACACCGTCACCCACGCCAAGTGGTTCGCGCAGAACGGCCACTGGGGCACCACCCCCACCCCCGGCGCCGTCGTCTACTTCGACTGGGAGGGCGGCAAGAGCATCGACGGCATCGACCACGTCGGCTTCGTGAAGCACGACAACGGCGACGGCACGATCACCACGATCGAGGGCAACACCGGCAACGGTAACGTCGAGCAGCTCGTCCGGCCCATGTCCGAGGTCGCCGGCTTCGGCTACCCGGTCTACGCCGGCTGATCCGGCCCCGGCCGGCACCGCGACTCACGCGGCTCACGGACTCACGCGACGGGGTCCGCGCCAGGACCCTGTCAGGGTACGTGTCAGACCCCTCGCACCCCCTCCCCCCTTCCCCCTTCACACCCCCGTCCATCCGCCCGTCGTCCCGGCCAGGCCGGGAGACGGGCCTCGTCATACCTCCGGCGCCCGCCCGTCCCGCACGAGGGCTCCGATCGCGTACGGGCCGGCGTCTCCGGCGTCCCTGCATCTCCGGCGTCTCTGCGTCTCCGGCGTCCTCGCGTCTCCGGCGTCCCCGCGTCCTCCGTGTCTCCCGTGCGGATGCCGTCCCGCGCGCGTGCGGCCGCGCGCCGGGCACGATCACCGCCCGGCCCCGCCACGGGCCGCCGCGGGCCGTCGTGTGCCGCAGCGTGCCGTCACGAGGCGGCGTACGCCGTCACGAGGCCGCGTACACGACCGGACGTCGCGCACGGTCACGCGCGGGGTCCGCCGCGCGGTGGTCCCGTCCGGTGCCGGTTCGTGGTAGGAGCGCGAAATGCCCTGACTGTATGCCCGTGTGATGGGAGCGCTCCCAAAACCCCATATGGGATGTATATCACCATTTAGGCGCCCCAGGACCCTCAAAACGCCTTCCATGTAACGGTTGAGTTTCGGTCTATTGACGTCCTGGTTGCCCATCGTCCACTCTTCGTGGGAGCGCTCCCAAAGCACATTGAGGAAAGACCGCATCGTGAGGCCGCGTTTGTCGGGGACCGGTACGCGATGTCACCTCCCAATGATTCGGGCGACCACCTGAGAGGGGTCCGGAATGTTGAACAACAAGCGGCAGGGCAAGCTGGCCGCCGTAGCGGTCATGGCGGCCACCGCCCTGGCCATCACGTCGTGCGGTTCCAGCGAGCCCGCCAAGCCCGCGGCCGGCGGTTCCTCCGCCGCCGCGGCCGAGCCGGTGACGATCACCGTGCACACCTTCGGAGGTGGCGAGAACTTCGGCTATGACAAGGCCGTGGAGACCTGGAACGCCGCTCACCCGAACATCCAGGTCAAGTACCAGAACCTGACCGACCGGTTCGAGGACGTCTACCTGCCGCAGCTGCTCCAGCGTCTGCAGGCCGGCAGCGGCGCCGCCGACATCATCGCCCTCGACGAGGGCGCGATGGGCCTCATGAAGGCCCGTCCCCAGTTCTTCACGGACCTGGCCCAGTACGGGCTGGACAGCCGCAAGGCCGACTTCCCCGCGGCGAAGTGGGACAACGGCATCAACGCCGACAACAAGCTCTTCGCCCTCGGCACCGACATCGGCGGCATGACCATGTGCTACCGCAAGGACCTGTTCGAGAAGGCGGGCCTGCCCACCGACCGCGAAGAGGTCGGCAAGCTCTGGCCGGACTGGGCCGCCTTCATGGAGGTCGGCAAGAAGTTCCAGGCCGCCAACCCCGGCAAGAGCGACCCCAAGTTCCTCGACGGCCCGAACACGCTCTACAACGTGATCCTGTCGCAGGAGGCGCCGAAGAACGGCAACGTCGCCTACTTCGACAAGCAGAACCAGCTCGTCATCGAGACCAACCCCGCGATCAAGACGTCCTTCGACACGGTGAAGAGCTTCAGCGAGGCGGGCCTGACCGCCAAGCTCGCGTCCTTCACCCCGCCGTGGAACGCCGCCATCAAGAAGGGCGGCTTCGCGACCATGGGCTGCCCGGCCTGGATGCTCGGTGTGGTCTCCGGTGCGGCCGGTGAGGGCAACAAGGGCAAGTGGGACGTCGCGGCGGTGCCCGGCGGTGCCGGCAACTGGGGCGGCTCCTACCTGGCCGTGCCCAAGCAGAGCAAGCACCCCAAGGAGGCCGCCGAGGTCCTGAACTACCTCACCGGCAAGGAGGGCCACGTCATGGCCTTCCAGGAGGCCGCGGCCTTCCCGAGCTCCATCCCGGCTCAGCAGGACCCCGCGGTCGCGGACCTGAAGAACGAGTTCTTCAACGACGCGCCGACCGGCAAGATCTTCGGCGAGTCGGTCAAGGACCTGCTGCCGGTCTTCCTGGGTGAGAAGCACGCCCAGGTCAAGACCTCGGTGGAGAAGGTCCTGGAGGGCATGGACCAGGGTTCGGTCCCCTACGACCAGGCCTGGACCAAGTTCCTCGAGGCCGGCGTCAAGGCAGCGGGCTGATCCCCCTCCCGACCCGCATCGGGGCGGGGGGGGGGGGGGGGGGGGGGGGGGGGGGGGGGGGGGCCGGGGGGGGGGGGGGGGGGGGGGGGGGGGGGGGGGGGGGGGTCTGGGGGGGCGGAGAGGGGGGAGGT
>NZ_JBVJIA010000040.1:47749-70641 GCF_055586505.1 Streptosporangium sp. NPDC050148
CATACCCCCCCCCCCCCCGCCCGCCGGCCCCCCCCCCCCCCCCCCCCCCCCCCCCCCCCCCCGCCCCCCCCCCCCCCCCCCCGGGCCGGTCGTCTGCCCCCGCTGAAAGGCTTTGACCGATGACACTGCACGTCGACTCCCCGGCCGCCCCGCCCCGGCCCGGCCCCGAGCGGCCGACGGGGCACCGCGGGCCGCGGCGCGGCAGCGGGTGGGCCCGGTTCGACCTCCGGGCGACCCCGTACTTCCTCGTCTCCCCCTACTTCCTGCTCTTCGCCGTCTTCGGCATCTTCCCCCTCGTCTACACCCTCTGGGTCTCGTTGCACGAGTGGGAGCTGGCCGGTGACAAGACCTTCGTCGGTGTCGAGAACTACATCGAGCTGATCACCGACGCCGCGTTCTGGAACGCGGTGATCAACACCCTCGGCATGTTCGTGATGTCGACGGTCCCGCAGCTCGTCCTGGCGCTGCTGCTGGCCAACGCGCTCAACAAGCGCATCCGGGGCCGGCTCTTCTTCCGCCTCGGCGTGCTGCTGCCGCTGATCACCTCCGTCGTCGCCGTCGCCGTCGTCTTCACCCAGCTCTACGGGCGCGACTACGGCATGATCAACTGGTTCCTGAGCCTCTTCGACGTCGAGGCGATCAACTGGCAGAACCAGAAGTGGTCCTCGTGGATCGCGATCTCCACGATGATCGACTGGCGCTGGACCGGCTACAACGCGATCATCCTGCTGGCCGCCATGCAGACGATCCCCAAGGACCTCTACGAGGCCGCCTCCATCGACGGCGCCTCGGCCAGGCGGCAGTTCTGGCAGATCACCTTCCCGATGCTGCGCCCCACGATCATCTTCGTGGTGTTCATCTCCACCATCGGTGGTCTGACGCTCTTCACCGAGCCGGTCATGTTCGACGGCAACCCGACGATGAGCGGTGGTGCCACCGGCCAGTACCAGACCGTGGCGATGTTCATCGTCAAGGAGGCGTTCCGTGACTTCGACTTCGGCTACGCCGCGGCCGCCTCGTGGCTGCTGTTCGCGCTGATCCTGCTCGGAACGCTCATCAACTACTCCTTCACCCGCCGTATCGGGGGATCCAAGTGACGGCCACCCAGCTCCAGCGCCCCCCGGCGCCCCCCAGGCGGCGGTCCTCGGGCGCGTCGGCCGCGCCGAACCGCATCTGGGACGCCGGTCCCATGACGAAGGTCGTGCTGGCCCTCGCCCTCCTGCTCTCGGCGTTCCCGATCTACTACATGTTCATCATGGCCACCCGGACCAACGAGGAGGCCATCGACGTCCCGCCGCCGCTGCTGCCCGGCGGCCACCTCGGTGAGAACATCCAGCGGCTGCTGTCCACCGAGGACGCCTACTTCATGACCGGCCTGATCAACTCGGCCATCGTCTCGGTCACCGTGACGGTCTCGGTCGTGCTGATCTCCACCCTGGCCGGCTTCGCCTTCGCCAAGCTCCGCTTCCGGGGCAGCAAGATCCTGCTGGGCCTGATCCTGGTGACGATGATGGTCCCGCTCCAGCAGATGGGCATCGTGCCGCTGTACGAGCTCATGGTCACCCTCGGCTGGACCGGCCAGCTCAAGGCCGTCATCCTGCCCTTCCTGGTCAACGGCTTCGGCGTCTTCATGATGACCCAGTACGCCACCCAGGCGGTGCCGGACGAGCTGGTCGAGGCGGCCCGCGTCGACGGCGCCTCCACCATGCGCATCTACGCGAACGTCATCCTCCCGGCGCTCCGCCCCGGGATGGCGGTACTGGCCCTGCTGGTCTTCATGCAGACCTGGAACGAGTTCATGTGGCCCCTGATCGTCCTCAACCCGGACAACCCCGTGGTCCAGACCTCGATCGCCGCGCTCAACCAGGCGCACGGAACCGACTACGTGATGCTCTTCACCGGCACCGCGGCGTCCGTCCTGCCCCTGTTCATCGTTTTCATCGCGTTCGGCCGCCAGATCGTCGGCGGACTCATGGAAGGTGCGGTCAAGGCGTGACCACGCAAGAGACGCGTATCAAGACCCCGGATCTGATCTTTCCCACCGACTTCGTCTGGGGCGCGGCCACCTCCGCCTACCAGATCGAGGGCGCCGTCACCCAGGACGGGCGGGGAACGTCCATCTGGGACACCTTCGTCAAGCAGCCGGGGCGGGTGGTGAACGGCGAGCACGCCGACGTCGCCATCGACCACTACAACCGCTACCGGGACGACGTGCGGCTGATGGCCGAGCTCGGCCTCGGCGCCTACCGGTTCTCCATCTCCTGGCCCCGCATCCAGCCCGACGGGCGCGGCCCCGTCAACCCCGGGGGCATCGACTTCTACAGCCGCCTGGTGGACGAGCTGCTGTCCCGGGGCGTCGACCCCTGGGTGACGCTCTACCACTGGGACCTGCCCCAGGCGCTCGAGGACGAGGGCGGCTGGCCCTCTCGCGAGACGTCGAAGCGCTTCGCCGACTACGCCGCGGCCGTGCACGACGCGCTGGGCGACCGGGTCCGCAACTGGAGCACGGTCAACGAGCCCTGGTGCTCGGCGTTCCTCGGGTACGCCTCGGGCGAGCACGCCCCCGGGCGGCGCGAGCCCGACAAGGCCGTGCAGGCCGCCCACCACCTGCTGCTCGCGCACGGCCTGGCCGCCCAGGCGCTGCGCGCGCAGCGCGCGGACAGCGTGATCGGCGGCTGCGTCAACCTGTACGCGATCTCCCCGCAGACCACCTCCGAGGCCGACCAGGACGCCGCCCGGCGCATCGACGGGCTGCAGAACCGCTTCTTCCTCGACGCCCTGCTCAAGGGCGAGTACCCCGACGACGTGCTGGAGGACCTGGGCCGGCCGGCCGGGCTCGTCCAGGACGGCGACATGGAGATCATCTCGACGCCGCTGGACAAGCTGCTGATCAACTACTACAGCCGCTTCACCATCTCGGGCACCCCCGGCGGGGCGGCCTCGGCCGCGGCCGCGCCGACCGACACCGGGTCGCCCTGGGTCGGCAGCGAGCACGTGTCGTTCGTCGGGGGCGGCCGGCCGGTGACCGCCATGGGCTGGGAGATCGACCACTCTGGCCTGCTGGAGATCCTGCAGCGGCTGGCCTCCGACTACCCGCGCATCCCGCTGGTCATCTCCGAGAACGGCGCGGCCTTCGACGACGTGATGGAGGACGACGGCTCGGTCCGCGACCACGACCGGGTGAGCTACATCGAGTCCCACCTGCGCACCTGCCACGCCGCGATCGAGGCCGGGATCCCGCTGGAGGGCTACTTCGCCTGGTCGCTCATGGACAACTTCGAGTGGGCCTGGGGCTACGGCAAGCGCTTCGGTCTGGTACACGTCGACTACGAGACCCAGGCGAGAGTTCCCAAAGAGAGCGCTCTCTGGTATGCCGGAACCATCAGGCGTGGTGGCCTGAGCGGTCCTGCAGAATAAGGAGTCGGCGAATTCAGCACTGGGGGATCCAACACATGAACGGCGACCGTCGTCCGACGCTCGAGGCGGTCGCGGCTCTGGCCGGTGTCGGCCGGGGCACGGTGTCGCGGGTCATCAACGGCTCACCCAAGGTGAGCGAGAAGGCCCGCGGCGCCGTGCTGCACGCCATCGAGGAGCTGGGCTACGTGCCCAACCGGGCGGCGCGGGCCCTGGTGACCAGGCGCACCGACACCGTGGCGCTGGTCGTCTCGGAGTCCGAACTTCGCGTCTTCGACGAACCGTACTTCGCCGGGACCATCCGTGGCATCGGCTCGGCCCTGTCCGAGACCGGTCTGCAACTGATCCTCGCGATGGCCCAGTCGGTGCAGGATCACGAGCGTCTGGAGCACTACCTGACCGGCCAGCACGTCGACGGGGTGCTGCTGATCTCCCTGCACGGCGCGGACCCGCTGCCGGGGCGGCTCGAGGCGATGGGCGTGCCGACCGTGATCGGCGGCAGGCCCGTCGGCCTGACCCCCTACAGCTACGTCGACGTGGACAACCGGGCCGGGGCCAGGCAGGCGGTCAAGTACCTGCTGGCCAAGGGCCGCCGCAGGATCGCCACCATCGCCGGGCCGCAGGACATGGGCGTGGGCGTCGACCGGCTCGCCGGTTACCGCGACGCGCTGCTCGCCACCGGCGTGCGCGAGACGGTGGCCTACGGGGACTTCAGCGAGGAGAGCGGCATGGAGGCCATGCGCTCCCTGCTGATCGCCAACCCCGACCTGGACGCCGTGTTCACCGCCTCGGACCCGATGGCGCTGGGCGCGATGCGGGTCCTGCGCGAGGAGGGCAGGACGATCCCCGACGACGTCGCGGTGATCGGCTTCGACGACTCCCCCGCCGGAGCGCACTCCTCCCCCGCCCTGACCACGGTGCACCAGCCCACCGAGTCGATGGGACGGCAGATGGCGCACCTGCTCGTCGCCCGGATCAACGGCGAGCACCTGGAGCAGCCCGTGGTGATACTGGACACCCACCTGATCGAGCGCTCCTCCGCCTGATCCACCCGGTCCGCCCACCTCCGTGGGATCGACCCGATCCGCCCGATCCGCCCGATCCGCTCCACGCACCCGACCTGCCCGCTCCACGCACACGACCTGCTCGACCCGCCCGGCGCGTCCCGGAGTGCCGCCGGGCGGGGCCCCGCCTCCCCTTCCGAGGCCCTCACGCGCCCCTCACGCGCCCCTCACGCGCCCCTCACGCGGCCGGAGCCCGTAGGCCCGGAGCCCGTAGGCTCGGATCCCGTGGTCCGGAAGCCCGCACCCGGAAGCCCGCCCTGGCGCCGTCCCCCGACCCCCGGCCCGCCCGCCCCGTGACCGCGGCCGGCGCGGCCGTGACCCGCGACCGGACCCCTCGTGGCCGTGACCCATGCCGGCCCCCGTCCCGAGCCCGTACGGCGGACCTCGACGCCGGACGCCCGGAACGCTCCCGCCCGGAACGATGAATCGAACCGCTTTCCCCGGGCCGCGTTCTGTGTCATTATTTCACCGGGTGATGAATTATGAGACGGAACACATGCGTGATCGTCGGGGGCGGCCCGGCGGGGGCCATGCTCGCACTGCTGCTGGCCCGCGCCGGCGTCGAGGTGACGCTCCTGGAGAAGCACGGGGACTTCCTGCGCGACTTCAGGGGCGACACCATCCATCCCTCGACCCTCCAGATCATCGACGAGCTGGGCCTGGCCGAGGAGTTCCACCGGATACCGCACCGCAAGGCGTACCGGCTGGAGATCGTGACCGACGAGGCCACGGTGCGGGTCACCGACCTGACCGGGCTGAAGGGCGCCTACCGCTACATCGCCTTCGTCCCGCAGTGGGACTTCCTCGACCTGCTGACCCGGGCGGCCGGGCGGTACCCGACCTTCCGCCTGGTGATGAACGCCGAGGTGCACGGGGTGATCCGCGAGGGCGGGGCGGTACGCGGGGTGCGCTACCGCGACCCCTCGGGCGAGCACGAGCTGCGCGCGACCCTCACCGTGGCCGCCGACGGCCGCCGCTCCGACGTGCGCCGGGCCGCGGGGCTCGTCCCGGTGGAGCAGGGGGCCCCGATGGACGTGGTCTGGTTCCGGCTGCCGCGCGAGCCGTCCGACCCGGACTCGACGTTCCTGCGGGTCTCCGCCCGCGGCCTGATGGTCTCGATCAACCGCGAGACCTACTGGCAGCTCGCCTACGTGATCCCCAAGGGGGGCTTCGACGCCCTGCGCTCGAAGGGGATCGAGGCGCTGCGCGACCCGGTCGCCGCGCTCCTGCCCTTCCTGAAGGACCGGATCGGGCTGGTGACCGGGTTCGAGGAGGTCAGCGTGCTGTCGGTGGCCCTCAACCGGCTGCGCCGCTGGCACCGTCCTGGGCTGCTGGTGATCGGCGACGCCGCGCACGCCATGTCACCGGTCTTCGGGGTCGGCATCAACCTGGCCGTGCAGGACGCGGTCGCCGCCGCCAACCTGCTGGCCGGGCCGCTCGCGGCCGGGGCCGCCGTCCCCGAGGCGCTGCTCGCCCGCCTCCAGCGGAGGCGCACCCCTCCGACCGTGCTGACCCAGCTCGCCCAGCGGCTCGTCCAGGACCGGCTGATCCGACCGGCCCTGACCGGCCGGGGCCTTCGGGTGCCCCTGCCGCGGAATCTTTCCGACTTTCCGGTCATAGGCCGTCTGACCAGGCGTTTCATCGGCCTGGGACTGCTTCCGGAGCACGTCAGGAGCCCCGGGGGATCTCACCAGGTATAAAGACGTTCTCACTACGTGGACAATCGGGTCAGTCCTCCCGGCCGGTTGCAATAGCCTGGTCATCGTGAGCATCAACCTCGATTCCTGGCGGCGGCTGACTGCGGCGCAGCAGCCCGAGTGGCCCGACCGCGGCGAGCTGGACAAGGTCGTCAACGAGCTGAAAGGGCTTCCGCCCCTCGTCTTCGCCGGTGAGTGCGACAACCTCAAGGCGGATCTGGCGGCCGTGACGCGGGGCGAGGCCTTCGTCCTGCAGGGCGGAGACTGCGCCGAGACCTTCGCCGGCGCCACCGCCGACGACGTGCGCAACAAGCTCAAGACGCTGCTCCAGATGGCGATCGTGCTCACCTATGCGGCGAAGGTGCCGGTGGTGAAGATCGGCCGCATGGCCGGCCAGTACGCCAAGCCCCGCTCCAAGAACACGGAGACGCGCGAGGGCGTCGAGCTGCCCGCCTACCGGGGCGACATGGTCAACGGCTTCGACTTCACCCCCGAGGCCCGCATCCCGGACCCGTGGCGGCTGCTGCGCGCCTACCACTCCTCCGCGGTGACGCTCAACCTCGTCCGCGCCTTCACCAAGGGCGGCTACGCCGACCTGCGCCAGGTGCACGCCTGGAACCAGGACTTCGTGATCGAGTCCCCGGCCGGCAAGCGCTACGAGCAGCTCGCCCGCGAGATCGACCAGGCGCTCGCCTTCATGCGCGCCTGCGGGGCCGAGCCCGAGGAGTTCCACACCGTGGAGTTCTACTCCTCGCACGAGGCGCTGATCCTCGACTACGACCGGGCGCTCACCCGGATCGACTCGCGGACCGGCCAGCCGTACGACGTCTCGGCGCACATGGTCTGGATCGGCGAGCGCACCCGTCAGCTCGACGGCGCGCACGTGGAGTTCTTCGCCGGCATCCGCAACCCGATCGGCGTCAAGCTCGGCCCGACGACCAGCGCGGAGGACGCCCTCGCGCTGATCCAGAAGCTCAACCCGGAGAACGAGGCCGGCCGGCTGACCTTCATCACCCGGATGGGCGCGGCCAAGATCCGCGATCACCTGCCCGAGCTGGTGGAGAAGGTCACCGCGAGCGGCGCCCAGGTGGCGTGGATCTGCGACCCCATGCACGGCAACACCTTCGAGGCGCCCAGCGGCCACAAGACCCGCCGCCTGGACGACGTCCTGAACGAGGTGGCGGGCTTCTTCGAGGTGCACCGGGCGCTCGGCACCCACCCGGGCGGCGTTCACATCGAGTTCACCGGCGACGACGTCACCGAGTGCGTGGGCGGCGGCGCCGAGATCGTCGAGGACGACCTGGTCCGCCGTTACGAGACCGCCTGCGACCCGCGCCTCAACCGCGGCCAGTCGCTGGACCTGGCCTTCCGGGTGGCCGAGCTCTACCGCTCGGTCTGACCGTCCCCGGCCTGGTTTTCCGGGACCGGGCAGCCTTCCGGACCCGCGAGGGCCGGGTTCGCGAGGACCGGGCCCGTGAGAGGGCCCGGCCCGGCACCGGCGTCCCCCGGACGCACGAAGGCCCCGCGCCATCCGGCCGCGGGGCTCTTTCGTCGGTGGGGTCAGCCCTTCTGGGCATCGAGCTCGCCGGCGAGCTCGGCGCGGATCGCGTCCATGTCGAGGGCGCGGACCTGGCCGATGAGGTCCTCCAGGGCGGGCTCGGGAAGCGCGCCCGGCTGGGCGAAGACCACGATGCCGTCACGGATCGCCATGATCGTCGGGATCGACGTGATCTCGAACCCCTGCGCGAGGGCCTGCTCGGCCTCGGTGTCGATCTTGCCGAACTTGATGTCGGTGTGCTTCGCCGAGGACTTCTCGAAAATCGGCCCGAAGGTGCGGCACGGTCCGCACCAGGACGCCCAGAAGTCCAGCAGGACGATCCCCTCGTCGGCGATGTCGTTGAAGTTCTTCTCGGTTACCTCGATGGTGGCCACCGGTGGCTCCTCCTGTCGCTCACGTCTGTATGGCTGGCATAACCACTTCCCTCCTCCTCGCATTCCATCCCGTCCCCACCGGTCACCCGGGGAACGCCGCCGGATGGACATGATCGTCGGGGGCGTGCCAGACTGGCGGCGACACATCAACACAGCTGTCAGCGCCTGGTCGGTCGGTGGAGCGCGCTGGCGTGCTCGCTCGTCGCGAGCACGGCCGGTCATGTCTCCGCACGGGATCACGGTCGTGTACGCGTCGGGCCGTACACGAAAGGATCACCATGTCCACCGACCAGTTCGGGCTCGCCGAGGGCGGCTACGTCCCCGATCCCGACCGCGACACGACGCTGCTCCTCGAGGCGTTCCACGATCGCCTCGCCGCGATCCTGCGGGAGCACGGCCTTCCCGGCGAGCTCACGACCGCCGTACGGGAGCGCCAGGGCGAGCTCGAGGAGGCGAACCGGCTCCTGATCGTCGACGAGCCCTCCCGGTACAACCTGCGCATGACCCTGGCCCTGGTGGCCGCCTACGAGGTCCTGCTGCCCCGGCTGGGGCGGGAGACGGCCGTCGCCGCCGTGCGCACGTCGTTCGTCGAACCGCTCGGCGACACCATGAAGGAGGGCACCCGGGCGATGCTGGACGACGCGCCGGACGCCTTCCGGGCCATGGTGGAGCTGAGCAGGTCACGCGAGGAGTACGCGTTCGGGAAGGGGTTCGTCTTCGACCGGCCGGTCGACGACGACGAGCGCTACCACCTCGACGTACACCGGTGCTTCTACCACGACGTCCTGGTCGCCAACTCGGCGCCGGAACTGACCCCGGTCATGTGCGCGTTCGACGCCAACTGGATCGAGGCCATCGTGCCCGGCAGGCACGGCTTCCGGTTCGACCGCCGCACCACCATCGGAACGGGCGGCACGCACTGCCCCTTCCATTTCAGCCGGACCCGCAGGACGGGCTGACGCCCTCGCGGCCCCCGTCCTGCGGGGGCCGCCGACGCGTTCGCCACAGGGCGTCGCGTTCACCGTGAGGCGCCGCGTTCGTCCTGAGGCGTCGCGCCCGCCCTGACGGAGACCGCCAGGGGACGTCCCCTGGCGGTCTCGTGCCGGTGCCTCGCGCCCGGGATCAGCGCCGGGCGCCCGGCAGGGTGAGTCCGATGACCACCGGGTCGTGGTCGGAGGAGCGGAACGCGTCGGGCCGGTACAGGCCCGGCGGGTTGAACTCGGTGTTGTAGTCGAGGATCCGGCTCTCGTCCGCGTTGATGTGCCAGATCGTCGCGCTGGTCACCCGCCTGAGCAGGTCCCTGCCCACCAGGGCGTGGTCCAGCTCGCCGACCAGGCCGTCGAAGAGGTAGCTGTAGCGCAGCGGGGCCGGGACGAACCTCTTGGTCACGCTGGTCAGGCCGGCCTTCTCCAGGGTGTCGATCGGGTCCTCCTCGCCGTAGGCGTTGAGGTCGCCGAGCACCAGCGGGTTGGTCAGCCTCAGGGAGTCGATCAGACCGAGCGTGGCCTGCGCCTGGCGGACGCGCTCGCCGTTGTAGCAGCTCTGCCCGTCGCCCTGGTCGGCGTCGGGGCCCACGGCCGCCTCGTCGCAGCCCTTGGACTTGAAGTGGTTGACCAGCACGGTGAAGGACTCGCCGCCCTGGACCCTGCGGAAGGCCTGGATCAGCGGGGGCCGGCGGAAGACCGGGTCGGTGGAGGAGCGCGCGGCCCCCACCGGCTGCACCCTGCCCGGCTTGTAGATCGCCGTCACGTGGATCAGGTCGGTGCCCGGGTAGGGGTGGGTGACGGCCGCGTAGGTGCCCGCGCCGACCTCGGCGTTGAGCGCGTCGACCAGGGCCTGCACCGCGGTCTGGCCGTTGTTCTGGACCTCCATGAGGCCGACGACGTCGGCGTTCATGCCCTTGAGGGCGGCGACCAGCTTGGTGAGCTGGCGCTGCTGCTCGGCGGCGTTGCTCGCGCCGCGCGAGCCGAGGGTGGTGAACCAGTTGAGCGTGTTGAAGCTGGCCACCCTGACGTTGCCGATGACGGGGAACGGGGCGGGCAGGCGCGGGTTGAGCCGCAGGAACCTGATCGGCTTGGTGGGTTGGAGGCGGTACTTGCCGAAGCCGTACCCCATCACGCCGGTGACGCCGAGCGTGGTGTCGCCCAGGCGGACGGTGCGCGGGTCGGTGTAGGGGATGGACGGCGGGTTCTCCACGCCGGAGCCGTCGTCCACGAGCAAGGTGCGCCGCGCGTTCGCGGCGGCGTCGACGCCCGGCCGGTCGGTCGGCTGGAACACCCGCCCCTCGGAGGCGACGGTGATCTCGCCGTAGCGGCCCAGGTTGTAGTGGTCGCTGAGGCTGAGCGGCTCGGGGAAGGTGACGAGCATGTTCTCGACGGGCTCGAAGGTCACCCCCTGGGGACGGGGCAGGCTCTGCCTGGCGGGCCTGACGGTTCCGGTGCCGCAGACGTCCACCGCGGTGACCGGCGACAGCTCGGTCCAGCCGTTGAACTCCACGGCCCGGCCGGTGACCAGGACCCGGTCGCCGACCTTGACGTCCTTGAAGGAGCTGCGGGCGAAGGCGAACAGGCCCTCGGAGGTGGCCGGGTCGGCGTCCGGAGTCGGGTCCTGCAGGAAGAAGCCGCTGAGCTGGGTGCTCTCCTGGAAGTCGGCGGTCACGACGCCCTCGACGCGGACCGTCTGCCCGGCCAGCGGGCTCGCGTCGCCGCTCCCCTGCACCTGGGCGATCTGGTGGGTGGCCGGGGTCTCGCACGGCTCCCCGGTCGGCGTCGGGGTCGGCGTGGGGGTCGGGGTGGGCTCGACCGTGGGGGTGGGCGTGGGGGTGGGCTCGACGGCGCCGCAGGGGGCGGCGGCAACGGCCCGGTTGCGCGGCGCCGGGGCCGCGGCCTCCACGTCGGCGCCGTTGTCGTCGGTGTCGGCGCAGCCGTGGTCCCTGCGCAGTCCCGCCAGGGTGGCCGAGAGCGCCGGGGCGGGGGTGCCCTCGAAGTAGGTGGCGGTGCCGTATCCCACCAGGTCGGCGATGAGCGCCGCCTGCTCGGGCGCGCAGGGGGCCGAGCCGCCGTTGCACGCCAGTCCCTCGGCCGAGCGGACCAGGGCGACCTTGCCCGCGGAGCCGCTCAGGTTGATCGTCCCGGTGCCGTCCGGCGCGGGCAGCGGGGAGCCGTTGGCGCCTCCGGCCAGCTGGACCAGGTGGTAGCGGCCGGGGTCGAGGGTGCCCGTCAGGGGGACGACCGGGTTGGCGCCGAAGTTCCCGGTGCCGGTGGCACTGGCGTACTGGACGGACCAGCCGTCCAGTACGACCGGCGCGGCGCTGCGGTTGAACAGTTCGACGTAGTCGTTGGCGAACGGCGCTCCGGCGTTGCCGCCACCGCCGTAGACCTGGCCGATGACGACGGTGCCCGGCGCCGCGAGGGCCGGGGCTGAGGTGAGGGCCGCGACGCCGGTGGCGGTGACGCCGACGGCCGCGAGGGCGGCGAACGCCCGGGATAAAGCACGCATGACCCGGAGCGTAGAGCCCGGTGGATCAAACGACACTTACTTATACCTGGATAGGAGGTGAAATCATGGGATATTGACACTTCATGTCTATCCGGGTCCGCCAGATATGGCTTTCCTTGACCTGGAAATCACTCCCCGGGGCGTCCGCGGGTATCAACCTCCCATGAGAGCCCTGGACGTGGAGTGGGTCACCTGCGCGGCCTCCCCCGAGTGCGCCGGCTCGGCACGGCGCCCCTACGGGCGCTGCCTGGCCCACCTGGACGCCGCCGAGCTCGACGAGGTCGTGGGCGGCCTGTCCCCCGGCTCCGCGATCGACCTGCGGGCCACCGTCGTCGGCGCGCGCCTGCTGGAACGGATCGTCGCGGCGACCCGGGGCCGGCCGGGGCGCTCCCGGTTCGACTGGGCGACCTTCCCGGAGGGCGCGCGCCTCGGCGAGCTCGTGTTCGGCGGGGACGCCTCGTTCGACCACGCCCGTTTCCGGCACCTCGCCTCGTTCTTCGGCGCCCGCTTCGCCGGGAACGTCTCCTTCCGGGAGGCGAGCTTCGACAGGGAGCTGTCCCTGCACAGGGTCACCGTCGCCGGGCACGCGACCTTCGACCGGATGCGCGTCGGCGGGGACGCGCTGTTCGGCGGGACCCTCTTCGGCCGGGCCGCCTCCTTCGAGAACGCCGACCTGCAGGGGTTCGTCACCTTCGACGGGGCCGCCTTCACCGGGGACGCGAACCTGCGGGGCTGCCGGTTCCGCCGTACGGTCTCGCTGCGCAGGACGCGTTTCGGCGGCCTGGCCGGGTTCTGCGGGGCGCGTTTCTCCGCGGGCGCCCACCTGGCGCCGGTCTCCGTCGGCCGCCGGCTGACCCTCGCCGGGGCGTGGGCGGGCAGGGACCTCGCCGTGACCGTGAGCCGGTGCCCGGCGGACCTGAGGGGCCTGGAGGTGTGCGGGCGGCTGACCGTGCGGCTCGAGGGGGCCGAGGCCGACCTGGAGGGGGCCGTCCTGCGCGGCCCGGCCACGGTCCGGGGCCGGGCGGGCGCCCGGCTGGTCTCGCTGCGCGACCTGGACGCCGAGGAGCTGGAGCTGGCCGACCTCGACCTGAGCGCCTGCGTCCTGGCCGGGCTCCGCCACCCCGAGGCGCTCCGGCTGAGCGGCTGTGTCCTCCCGCCGGCCGGGCACGGCCGGAGGCGTCGAGGATTCGGGGTCTTCTCAGGGTGGTCCCGGATGCGTCCCCGTGGGGGCGAGGCCAGGATGGAGCGGACGGGGGGCCGGGACGAAGATCGGTTCCCCTGAACGCGGAACGGGCGAGCGGAGAGCACATGGCGGGCACCGGGGTCATCGACGACTACGTGACCGGGCTGGACCGTGCCCTGCGGGGTCCCAGGAGCCTGAGGCTCGACATGCTCGCCGAGGCCCGCGACAGCCTGCTCGACGCCGCCGAGGCGATGGAGGACGCCGGGCTGGAGCGTGAGGCGGCCGAGCAGGCCGCCGTCGAGGAGTTCGGGCCGATCCGCGAGATCGCGCCGGACTACCAGGAGCGGCTGTCGGTGGTGGCCGGCCGCAGGCTGGCCGCGATGCTGTTCATCGGCGTACCGCTCACCACGATCATGTGGAGCGTGATCTGGGCGGTCTTCCCCACCACCGAATCGGTGCACGAGAGCGCGCCCGGCTGGTTCGTCCCGGTCGCCCGCGCCGTGGACGTCCTGCAGCTGTTCATCGGCCTGGTCGGCGGTGTCGCGCTGCTCGCCCTGGGGCGTGGCCTGCGCAGGATCGGCCGGCCCCGGCCGGTCATCCGGTTCCTGGCCCTGTTCGTCTGGGGCGTGTTCCCGGTGATAGTCGTGATGTGCGGGGCCCTGATGCTGGGCTCCCGGGGCCCGCAGGGCCCGTTCGGCTTCGGCGACTACCCGCCCGGACAGGTCGCCTCGCTGGTGAGCTACGTGGCCTGGATCGCGCAGCTGTACGGCGCCCTGCGCTGCCTGAGCACCACCCGGCACGTCCCCGCCGGCCCCGTCCCGGCCGTCGCCTGCCGGGCCTGACGGCCTTGACCGATCGGATGCCGGCGCACACACTGATGTGACGCCGACCGGCCCGCCACCCCGGCAGGATCGCGGATGGTGCGGCCCCGTACGCCGGCGTTTCCCGAGCCCCTCACGGCGGCTCCCCGCTCACGGATGTTAACGCAAACATCTCAGTGCCCGGAAAGAGGCCCGCATGACGATCGGCAGACGGGCGGCCGGGACGGCCGCGCTCGTGCTCGCGAGTTCCGTCCTGGTTGCGACGGCCGCTCCGGCGTCCGCCGCGACGCTGCCGACCGGCGCCCGGTCGCTGGAGGCGGTCAACTACTCCGGCCACTACGTCCGGCACACCGGCGGGCTCGGCCGCCTCGACCCGGTGGCCTCCACCGGCCCGGCCCAGACCCGGCTGGAGGCCACGTTCACCGTGGTCAACGGCCTGGCCTCGCCGTCCTGCCACTCCTTCCAGACCAGGGACGGCCTGTTCCTGCGGCACCACGACTGGCGGTTGCGCGTCGACGCCAACACCGGTGACGCGACCTTCCGCGCCGACGCCACGTTCTGCGCCGTGGACGGGTCGGTCGCCGGCTCGGTCTCCCTGACCTCCTACAACTATCCGAACCGGCGCATCAGGCACCGCGACTTCGGGCTCTGGCTGGACACCCACCAGGACACCGCGGCCTTCCGCGCGGACAGCTCGTTCAGGATCACCGCGCCGCTGGCGCCCAGGACGAACCGCAACCCGGTGATCCCCGGCCTGTTCGCCGACCCGCACGTCATCACCGCGGGCGGCCGCTACCACCTGTACGCGACGACCGACGGCTACGCGGGCTGGGGCGGCACCTACCACAAGGCGTTCTCCTCGGCCGACCTGGTGAACTGGACCGACCACGGCGTCGTCCTGGACCACGGCCCGGACGTGTCGTGGGCCGACGACTCCGCCTGGGCCCCGGCGGTCGCGGCCGCGAACGGCCGGTACTACATGTACTTCAGCGGCGGCGCGGCGTCGGGGAACACCGCCAAGCAGCTCGGGGTCGCGGTGTCCGACTCGCCCACGGGCCCGTTCCGGGACGCGCTCGGCCGCCCGCTCATCGCCGCCGGCCGGTACTCCGGCCAGGCGATCGACCCGATGGTCTTCACCGACGACGACGGCCGCTCCTACCTGTACTGGGGTCAGGGCGCCGCCCGCGTCGTGCCGTTGAACGCCGACATGACCTCCTTCGATCCCGCGCAGGTGCGCGTGATCACCCCGGCGGGTTACAACGAGGCGCCGTTCGTGTTCAAGCGCAACGGGACCTACTACCTCATGTGGTCGGAGAACGACACCCGGAGCGAGGACTACCGGGTGGCGTACGCCACGGGCACCAGCCCGCTGGGGCCGTGGACCAAGCGTGGCGTCGTGCTGCAGAAGCGGCTTGAAGCCGGGATCAAGGGCACCGGGCACCACTCGGTCGTCCGGGCGCCCGGCACCGACACCTGGTACGTCGCCTACCACCGGTTCGCCGTGCCTGCGGGCAACGGCACCAACCGGGAGGTCGCCGTCGACCGGATGGAGTTCGGCGCGGACGGCACGATCCGCCCGATCACGCCCACCCTCTGAGCCGTCCCGCCGATCATGAGGGCCTCTCCCCGATCGACGGTCACCGGCGGTCCGTCCGCCCGTCGGCGGTGCGCACGGTCACCGGTGGTCCGCGCGGCCGGCGATCAGACGCGCGGGCCGAGGAACAGGCCGCCGCTCGCGTCGACGACCTGGCCGGTGATCCAGCGCGCGGCGTCGGAGGCGAGGAAGGCGACCACGTCGGCGACGTCGTCGGGCCCGCCCAGGCGGCCGAGCGCCGTGGTGCCGGCGATGAGCTCGGCCAGGCCCGGGGCGTCGAAGACCGGCCCGTTGGCCTCCGTCCGGGTGGCGCCGGGAGCGACCGCGTTCACCGTGATCCCGCGGGCCCCGAGCTGGTTGGCCAGGGTCAGGCTCATCGTCTCGACCGCGCCCTTCGTCATGGCGAAGGACGTCTGGGCGGGATTGGCCATCCGGGTCGCCACGGACGAGATCGTGACGATGCGGCCACCGTCGCGAAGCAGCGGCAGCGCCCGCTGGACGATGAAGTACGGCGCCCGCACGTTCACCGCGAAGAGACGGTCGAACTCCGCCCGGGTCGTGACCCCGAGCGGGCCGGCGGGCGGCGCAGCGGCGTTGTTGACGAGGATGTCGAGCGGCCGCCCGGCCAGGCCGGCCTCGACCCTCGCGAAGAGCGTCTCGACGTCGCCGTCCACGCCCAGCTCCGCCCCGACGGCGAACGCGGTCCCACCGGCGCGCCGGATCTCGTCGACCGTCGCCGTCGCGCCCTCCTCGTCCGTGTCGAAGTGCGCGGCGACCACCGCCCCCTTCGCCGCCAGCCGGGTCGCGATCGCCCGTCCGATGCCGCGCGACGCCCCGGTCACCAGGGCCGTCCTGCCGGTCATCTCACCCATGTCGCCCACCTCGATCCGTGAGTGACTACCAATCTGGTAGTCACTACCATTGTGGTAGTGTCTATCACATGTCCGATCGGCACTCAACGCTGCGCACGCAACGACGGGTCCAGACCCAGCGCGCGATCCAGGCGCACGCGGTACGGCTGTTCACCGAGCGCGGGTACGACGCCACGACCGTGACCGACGTCGCCGAGGCCGCGGGCGTGTCGCCCATGACCGTTTACCGGCACTTCCCCACGAAGGAGGACCTCGTCCTCGTCGACCAGAACGGCAGGCTCGTCGCCGAGCGGATCGTCGCGTCCGCGGGCACGCGGCCCCTGGTCCGCCGCATCGGCCGCGCGCTCGTCGACTCGGCCGCGGCGCTGACCGGCGACGGCGGCGGGGACGACCCGACGGCGGGCAGGCGGTTCCTGCTCGCCCGCCTCCGGCTCATGATCTCGACACCGGCCCTGCGGGCCCGGCACCTGGACAACCACTACGCCCTTCAGCAGGCGATCGTCGACGCCCTCGGGGACGAGGCCGCCGATCCCGACGCGGCGTTCCGCGCCCGGGTGGCGGCCGGCGCCTGCTTGGCCGCCCTGCACACGGCGCTGGTGCACTGGGCCGAGGACGACGGGCGGACCGAGCTCCCCGGCGTGATCACGAAGGCGCTCGCCGCCGCCTTCGGCGACGACATGGCCGAGCCCGCCGAGCCCTTCGGCGAGGTCGGCACCCCGGGGGCCGGCCGCGGGCCCGCCGGGGACACGGGACGCCGATAGGGCGTCAGCGGGCGGTACGGGGCTCCAGGACGCTGCCGATGGCCCCGGTGAACTCGCGCCAGGCCGAGCGTTCCCCGGCCAGGGCGGTGCGGCCCGCGGAGGTCAGCCGGTAGGTGCGCCGCTTGCGCCCGCCCACGGTGGCCCACTCGCCGGTCAGGTATCCCGCCTGCTCCAGCCGCCGCAGCGCCGGGTAGACGGTGCCGGTCGGCACGTTCAGCGCGCCCCCGCTCCGCGCCTGGAGCGCCTCGATGATCGCGTAACCGTGCAGCGGCTCCTGCTCCAGCACGGAGAGCAGCAGGGCGTCCATGTGGCCGCGGAGCGCGTCGGCGTTCATACGAGCCCCTCTTCCCACCGGCCGGCCCGCGGGCCGTCGTTCCCACCGGTTCGCGCGCTTCGATCACTCACCTGATCAGCCTACCTCTCGTATAGACACTCTACATGTAGCTCGCCTACATGTAGAGTGTCTATACGTAGGCAGACATGACATTGGAGGTGAGATCGTGGACGTGCTCGACCTGGCCCGGACGCAGTTCGCCGTGACGGGGAGTCTTCACTTCCTGTTCGTCGTCCTGACGCTGGGCCTGGCCCCCCTGATCGCGATCATGCACACCCGCTACGCCGTCACCGGCAGGCCCGACCACGAGCGCGCGACCCGTTTCTGGGGTCAGCTCTACGTGATCAACTACGCGCTCGGCATCTTCACCGGGCTGGTGATGGAGTTCCAGTTCGGCCTGAACTGGAGCGGCCTCTCGCACTACGCGGGAGACGTCTTCGGGGCGCCGCTCGCGATCGAGACGCTCGGCGCCTTCTTCCTGGAGTCCACCTTCCTGGGCCTGTGGATCTTCGGCTGGCACCGGTTGCCCACCTGGCTGCACGTGGGGTGCATCTGGGTGGTGACGCTGACCGCCTACGCCTCCGCCCTGTGGATCATGATGGCCAACTCGTTCCTGCAGAACCCGGCCGGTGCCGTGCTGCGGGACGGGCACCTGGTGCTGACCGACCCCGGCGCGCTGCTCACCAACCCGGCCCTGACCATGGCGCTGCCGCACGTGCTGGGCGCGGGCCTGTGGGCCGGCGGCTTCGTGATCATGGGGGCCAGCGCGTACCAGCTGTTCCGGCGGACCTCCGAGCGGGAGTTCTTCACCGGATCGCTCCGCACCGGCGTGGTCGTCGCGCTGGTCGGCTCGCTGATCACGGTCGGTTTCGGGTACGCCCAGTTCGGCGCGATCTCGGTTTTCCAGCCGGGCAAGTTCGACGACGGAGGGGTCGCCGGGCTGGGCCTGGGACTCATGATCCTCATCGGCCAGCCGCTCCAGCTCGTCATCCTGTTCGTGCTGACGCCGCTGGTGTACTGGCTGCCCCGCTGGCGCTGGATGCAGCCCGTGCTGATGGCGATCACCCCGCTGCCCTTCGCCGCGGCGATCCTCGGCTGGCTGGCCCGTGAGAACGGCCGGCAGCCCTGGATGATCAACGGCAGGCTGACCGTGGCCGACGCCATGTCCCCGGGGCTCACCCCCGCCATGGTGATCGGCTCGTTCGTCGCCTTCACCGGCGTGCTCCTCCTGCTCGCGATCGTCGACTACGTGCTGATCGCCCGTACCGTCCGGCGCGGACCCGCCGCCGTCACCCTGGGCGAACCGGCCCCGGCCGACCCCCACGAGCGCGCGCACGCGCTCAGCCACTAGGAGGAGAGACCGTGGACATCCTCTGGCTCTGTGTCTTCGCCGTCCTGCTGGTCGGCTACTTCGCCCTCGAGGGCCCCGACATCGGGGCGGGCATGCTGCTCCTCTTCCTCGGGAGGACCCCGCGGGACCGGGACGAGATCGTCGCCGCCATGGCGCCGTTCGTGCTGGCGGGCGAGGTCTGGCTGGTCGCCGTGGCGGGCGTGCTGTTCGGCGCCTTCCCCGCGGCCGAGGGGGAGGTGCTGTTCGGCCTGTACCCGCTGGTGGTCTCCCTTCTGGTGTCGTGGATCGTCCGCGACGCCGGGCTCTGGTTCCGGCGCCGCGCCGACGGGAGCGCGTGGCGCGAGGGCTGGACCGCGGCCGTCTGCGCGGGCTCCTGGGGGCTCGCCCTGAGCTGGGGCATGGCCCTGGTCGCGATGGCCCGCGGCCTGGACGAACCGGTGATCGCCCTGCCCGGCCTGGCGGGCGGGCTGGTGCTGGCCGCCCTGCTCGCCTTCCACGGCTGGACGTTCCTGTCCTGGCGGCTGCCGGGCCGGATGACCGGTGCCCGGCGGGGCGGGTGGGCGCTGCTGGCCTCCGGTGCCGCCGCCGCCGCGCCCGCCGCGGTGCTGCTGGCCGCGTTCGCCCCCTGGCTGCTGGAGCGTACGGCGTCGGCCGGGGCGCTGGGTGTGTTGAGTGTCATCATCCTGCCCTTCGCACCGGTCATGGTGGGTGCGCAAGTATGGACATGGCGGACGTTCGGTCCCCGACGGGCCGCCGATCGGGTTCCGTCGTTCTTCTGAGATCTTCTAAGGTCGACATGCACAAGGATCTGGTACGGCTGGCCGTGGGCGAGCGGGCGGTCCGTCTCCATCTGGTGGTCTGCCTGGCCGCCGCCGTCCTGGCCGGGCTGCTCGTCCTGGTCCAGGCCGAACTGCTGGCCGGGGTGCTGTCCGGGCGGTTCACGACCTCCGCCCTGATCCTGCTGGCGGTCGTCGTCGGCGTCCGGGCGCTGCTCGCCCTGACGCAGGGCGCCGCCGCAGGACGGATGGCCACGGGCGTGAAGTCGGCCCTGCGGCACCGCCTGCTGGCGCGGCTGCAGGAGCTCGGCCCGGTGCGGCCGGCCTCCCAGCGGTCGGGAGAGCTGGTGACGCTGACCGGCCGCGGCCTGGACGCCCTCGACCCCTACCTGTCGGGGTACCTGCCCGCGGTGGCGGTCGCGGGCGTCGTGCCGGTGGCGGTGCTCGTCCGGCTGTTCGCCGCGGACCTGCCCAGCGCACTGATCGTGCTGGTCACGCTGCCGCTCATCCCGATCTTCGGGGCGCTGGTCGGGATGCACACCAGGGCCGTGACCGAGCGGCAGTGGAGGGCCCTGTCCCGGCTGGGCGGGCACTTCCTGGACGTGGTCCGCGGCCTTCCCACGCTGCGCGCCTTCGGCAGGGCCCGCTACCAGGCCGAGGTGATCCAGCGGGTCTCCGAGGCCCACCGGAGCGCGACGATGCGCACGCTCCGGGTCGCGTTCCTGTCCTCGTTGGTGCTGGAGCTGGCCGCGTCGCTCTCCCTGGCCCTGGTCGCCGTCCCGGTGGGCCTGCGGTTGCTGTCCGGCTCGCTGGACCTGTCGACCGCGTTGCTGGTCCTTTTGCTGGCGCCGGAGGCGTACCTGCCGCTGCGCACCATGGGCGGCCGGTTCCACGCCGCCATGGAGGGGGTCGCCGCCGCCGACGAGGCGTTCGCCGTCCTGGACGGCCCGGCGACGCCGGGACGTCGGACGGAGACGGGACGCAGGACGGAGCCGGGACGTCGGACCGGGCCGGAGAGGGGCACGGCCCCGGAGATCCGGCTGGAGCACGTCACGGTGCGTTACCCGGACCGGCCGGAGGCGGCCCTGGAGGACGTCTCGCTGGTGATCGCGCCCGGTGAGCGGGTGGCGCTGGTGGGCGAGAGCGGCGCGGGCAAGAGCACCCTGCTGCACCTGCTGCTCGGCTTCGTCACCCCGTCCGAGGGGCGGGTGCTGGTGGACGGCGCCGAGATCGGCGACCAGGACTCCTGGCGCGCCCGGCTGGCCTTCGTCCCCCAGCGGCCCCACCTGTTCGCCGCCTCGGTGGCCGAGAACATCGCGCTCGGCGCCCCGGCCGTGACGATCGACGAGGTCAGGGCCGCCGCTCGGGCCGCCCAGGTCGACGGGTTCGTCACGGCGCTTCCGGAGGGCTACGACACCGTGGTCGGCGAGCGGGGGGCGAACCTCTCGGCCGGGCAGCGGCAGCGGGTGGCCCTCGCCCGCGCGTTCTGCCGCCCCGAGGCCGGGCTGCTCCTGCTGGACGAGCCGACCGCGCGGCTGGACGGCCGCAGCGAGAGCGCGGTCGTGAGCGCGACCCGTGACCTGGCCGAGGGCCGGACCGCCGTGATCGTCGCCCACCGGCCCGCGATGATCGAGCTGGCCGACCGGGTGATCCGCATCGCCGACGGCCGGGTGGTCGCCACCGAGAGCCCCGCCATCGAGAGCCCCACCGTCGAGGGCCCCGCGGCCGGAGGACGGGCCGCCCGGGAACCGGTGGACGGCAGACCCCCGGCCGGGACGCGCGGGGGGAGGTCCTCGTCATGATCGATCTCATCCGGACCGCGACGGGCCGGGGCGGGCGGTCCCTTCTGGCCGCGGCGGCGGGAGCGGCGGCCGAGCTGGCCGGGCTGGGCCTGATCGGGTCGGCGGCGTGGCTGATCACCAGGGCCGCCGAGCAGCCCCCGCTGGCGGCGCTGAGCGTGGCGATCGTCGGGGTCAGGGCGTTCGCCACCACCCGGGGCGTCTTCCGGTACGGCGAGCGGCTGGCCGGGCACGACGTGGCGCTACGGGCCCAGGCCACGACCAGGGAGCGGCTCTACCGGGCGCTCATCCCCGCGGGATCGGCGGACCGCCGGGGCGCCGACCTGCTCAGCCGGATGGTCGACGACACCGACGCCGTACAGGACCTGCTCGTACGATGCCTGCTTCCGGCCGCCGCGGCGCTGGTCACCGGTGTGGCCGCGGTGACGATCGGGTTCTTCCTGCTCCCGGCCGCCGCGCTGGTGCTGCTGGCCGGGCTGCTGGTGGCCGGGGCGCTGATCCCGGCGGGCACGGCCGCCGCCGCGCGGCGCTGGTCGGCGCGGATCGCCCCGGCGCGGGCCGACCTGGCCGCCCGGGTCGCCGATCTGGTGCACGGCGCGCCCGACCTGGCCGCCTACGGGGCCGAGGGACGGGCCCTGGCCGCCGCCGGCGAGGCCGACGCCCGGCTGGCCGGGCTGGAGCGCCGGCAGGCGCGGGCGAACGCCGTGGCCTCGGCCCTCGGCGTGCTCGTCCAGGGCCTGACCGTGGCCGCGATCGTGCTGACCGCCCAGGGCGCGGGGGCGGGTTCCGTGGTCACCGCGGTCCTCGCGCTGACCGCGCTGGTCTCCTTCGAGCCGGTGCTGCCGATGGCGGCGGCCGGGGAGCGGCTGAGCGGGGTGCTCGCCGCCCTGCGCCGGTTGCGGGAGGTCGGCACGGCGCCGGTCGCGGTGGCCGAGCCGGACGTTCCGGCCGAGGTGCCCCCCGGGCCGGTGACCGTCGAGGTGAGGGACCTGGTGGTCCGGCACGAGGGCGGTCGGGCCCCGGCCCTGAACGGGGTCGGCCTGACCCTCACCCCCGGCAGGCGGGTCGCCCTGGTCGGCCCCAGCGGCGCCGGCAAGAGCACCCTGCTGTCCGCCCTGATGCGCCTGGTCGAACCCGAGTCGGGCACGATCCGGGTGAACGGGGTGGACGTCCGCGAGCTGTCCGGCGACGACGTCCAGCGGGTGATGACCGGCCTGACCCAGGACCCGTACGTGTTCCAGACGTCGGTGCGCGACAACCTGCGGCTGGCGGGCCCGGAGGCGGACGAGGCCGAGCTGGCCGAGGCCGTACGGCGGGCCCGCCTGGACCGGTGGGTGGAGCGGACCGGCTGGGACACCGTGCTCGGCGAGGACGGGCGGACGCTCTCCGGGGGCCAGCTCCAGCGCCTGGCACTGGCCAGGGCACTGCTGCACGATCCTCCCGTGCTGCTGCTGGACGAGCCGGCCGAGGCCCTGGACGAGACGACGGCGGACGCGCTCATGGCCGACCTGCTGGACGCCACCCACGGCCGTACGACGCTGCTGGTCACCCACCGGCTGCGCGGGCTGGAGTCGATGGACGAGATCGTCGTGCTGGAGAACGGGTCGGTGGTGCAGCGGGGCACGCACGAGGAGCTGGTCTCCTCCCCCGGCTACTACCGCGACCTGTGGCGGTCGGAGGCGCTGACCGCCGGGAGGCGCTGACCGCCGCTACGGCGGGGGGGGGGGGGGGGGGGGGGGGGGGGGGGGGAGCAAGCAACGAAGAAACGGCAGCAGGTGCAGCCCCGCTCTTGCTTT
>NZ_JBVJIA010000041.1:0-70416 GCF_055586505.1 Streptosporangium sp. NPDC050148
GGGAGGGGTGGGCTGGCGGAGAGGGTGGGGGGTGGGCAGGGGAAGGGAGAGGGAGGGGGAGGGGGGTGGGGGGGGGGGGTGGGGGGCGGGGGGGCGGGGCCCCCCCCCCCCCCCCCAACACCGGCATGGACGCCGCCCGCGCGCCCTTCCTGATGTTCCTCGACAGCGACGACGAGCTGCCCCGGCACGCCTGCAAGAGCCTGCTGCTGGAGGCCGAGCGCACCGACGCCGACTTCGTCATGGGCACCGTGGAGCGCGTCGACGAGGCGACCGGCGCCGTCACCCTGTGGTACCCGCAGCTGTTCGCCGAGCGGCGGACCGTGGAGGGCATCCGCGCCGAGCCCGAGCTGCTCTTCAACTGCCTGGCCACCAACAAGCTGTACCGGCGGAGCTTCCTGGACGCCACCGGCATCCGGTTCCACGAGGACATCCACCACGAGGACATCGTCTGGTCCACCGAGCTGTTCTGCCGGAGCAAGCTGTTCGCCCTGGTGCCGTGGCCGGTCTACCGCTGGCTGCTCGCGGCCACCCCGGCGACCAGGTCGATCTCCTCCCGGCGGCACGAGCTGGAGAACGTGCGCCAGCGCGTCACGGCCGCCGAGCTGAGCGACCGCGTGCTGGCCGAGACCCATTCCCTCGACCTCAAGCAGGACAAGGACTTCCGCTTCCTCTCCCACGACCTCCGCCTCTACCTGGGCGACCTGCCGCTGCGCGACCCGCGGTGGATCGACGAGTTCGCCGGCATCGTCATCCCGTACGTCGACACCCTGGAGCCGGGGGCGATCCGGCGGCTGAGCCGGGCCGAGCGGGTCTGCATCCAGCTCGTCCGCGAGCGGCGCGGCGCCGACGCGGCGCTCGCCGCCGTCGAGCTGGGCGGCGCCTCCTCGATCCCGCCCCGGCAGGTCGTCGCGCACGGCGGGCGGGTGTTCTGGGGGGCGACGCCGCCGGTGGACGAGCGGGGGCGGAGCGAGCTGGACGTCACCGAGCTGCACCTGGCCGAACAGCCGCTGACCGGCGCGCTGCTGCGGCACGAGCTGGTCGACCTGCAGGCGTCCGGGGACCGGGTGGACCTGACGGTACGGACCTACGACCCCGGCCGGGTGCTCGACGGCCGGGCGCCGTCCGCGTCGCTGCGCCTCGGCGGCAGGAGGAGGACGATCGCCTCGATCCCGTTCGCGCCGGTGCCCGCGGCGACCGGCCCGGACGGAACCGGATCCATGGACGGGACGGGGTCGCCCGAAGGGACCGGGTCCCCGGACGGGCCGGTCGTCCTGGAGGGGACGGTGTCGATCGCCCTGTCCGACCTGGTCTGGCCGGACGGCGTCGTACGGCCGCAGGCGGTCATGGTCGTGCTGAGCGAGGGCGGGCGCCACAACGTCAGGCCCCTGCTGGCCTCCCCCGGCCTGTCGTTCACCTCCGTGGGCGAGGTGGGTTCCGGGGTGCCCGGAGGCTCCGGGGGATCTAGGGCCTCCCGGGTGTCCGGCACGTCCTGGAGCCTCGGGAGGCTCGGGAGGCTCGGGACATCCGGGACGTCCGGTGCGTCCGTGGGCTCGGGGGTGTCGGGCGGCCCGGGACGGCTCGTCCTGGAGTCCTCGCCCGACGCACCGTTCCGCCTCACCGCGCGCAGGCTCGGCCCGGTCCCCCGGCGGCGGTTCCCCAGGCCGGCCGAGCTGTGGAGGAGCCTGCTCGCCGACCTCGCCACCCCCCGCAACCTGGGCCGCTTCTACCGGCTGGTCAGCGCGGTCGTGCCGGTGAACCGGCGTCTGGTGCTGTTCGAGTCGGCCGAGGGGAGCGACTACACCGGCAACCCGCGCTACATCCACGAGGAGCTGCAGCGGCGCGCCACCGAGCTGCGGGCGGTCTGGTCGCACGCGGGCGTTCCCGAGCGCTTCCCCGAGGACGTCGACCTCGTCCGGCGCGACACCTTCCGCTACGCCTGGACGCTGGCCCGCGCCGGGTACTGGGTGGACAGCCACAACCTGCCCTACTGCTACCGCAAGCGCAGGGGAACCCGCTACCTGCAGACCTGGCACGGCCAGGTCTTCAAGAAGATGGGCCTGGAGGAACCCCGGCACCGCACGCAGCCCGCCCTGGCCAGGAGGTACGCCGAGGCCGTGGCGCGCTGGGACGTGCTGCTCACGCCGAGCCGCGACTTCCAGCGCGACTTCGCCCGGGCCAGCGGCTTCGACGGTGAGCCGCTGCACGCGGGCTACCCGCGCAACGACGTGCTGGTACGGCACGCCGAGCCCGCGCAGCGCGAGCGGGCGCGGCTGGTACGGGAGTTCTTCGAGATCCCCGCGGGCAGACGGGTCGTCCTGTACGCGCCCACCTACCGCGACGGCGGGCGCTTCAGCGGCGACTCGATCCGGCTGGACCTGCCCGCCCTCGCCGAGGCGCTCCCCCCGGACTGGGTGATCCTGGTCCGGGCCCACCGCTACGACCGGTTCTCGGTGCCCGACCCGCTGGGCTTCCTCGTCCGGGACGCCTCGGCGTACCCCGAGGTGAACGACCTGATGCTGGCCTCGGACGTGCTGGTGACGGACTACTCCTCGATCATGTTCGACTACGCCTGCCTCGGCCGGCCGATCCTGTACTACGTCGACGACCACGAGAGCTACGCCTCCGCCCAGCGGGGCGTCTGCTTCGACCTGGCCGAGGTCGCGCCGGGGCCGCTGCTGCGCGACACCGGCGAGCTGGCCGGCGCGCTGGCCGGGCTCGACGAGGTCACCCAGACCTGTGCCGAGCGCTACGCCCGCTTCCGCGAGCGCTGGTGCGGCCTCGACGACGGGCAGTCCGCAGCCAGGGTCGTGGACGCCTTCTTCGGGGAGGCCGTCCGATGACCGCGTCCCCCACGGCCGAGGACAGGCCGTGCGACGACGAGCCCCCGCGTCCCCCGCGTCCCCTGAGCCCCCGGCGGGCCGCGCGACGCCGGCGCGTCCCCCGTTTCACCCGTTTCCCGCAGGAGATCATCCGATGAGAGCCCGCGACGTCTTCTTCCTCAGCACCGACGCCGACTCGATGGGCGGGTCCCAGCGGGTGATCCACACCCTGGCCCAGGGACTCGGGGCACGCGGCCACCGGGTGACCATGATCAGCATCAACCCGTCCAGGCAGCCGCAGACCTACGTCGCCGACCCCCTCTACCGGCGCGCCACGCTGTACGACACTCCCGCGCCCGAGGCCGCCGCCCGCGCGCTTCCGTGGCGCAGGGGCAGGCCCCGGCGCTCCCCGCGGGAGGTCGAGGCCGCCAGGACGAGGCTGCTGCGGCTGACCGACCCGGTCCGCGGCGGCTACCTGGTCGTCGCCTCCCCCTGGGCCGCCCACTGGATCGCCGACCTGCCCCTGGAGCACATCGCCAAGGTCGGCCAGTACCACCAGTCGTACGCCGAGGCGGTGGAGTCCCCGAACCTCAGGCTGATCAAGAAGCACTACGCCCACTACGACAAGGCGCTCTTCCTCTGCGAGGACTACGCCACCTCCTTCGCCGGCCACCGGCTCGCCAACTGCGGGACCATGCTGAACCCGGTCGGGATCTTCCCCGAGCGCGCGGCCCCGCTGCGCACCCCCCGGATCGTCTCGGCGGGGCGGCTGGTCCGGGTCAAGCGGATCGACCTGCTGATCGACGCCTTCGCCGCCGCGGCCCCGGCCGTCGCCGAGCGGTGGGAGCTGCACATCATCGGTGACGGGCCGCTGCGGGGGGCGCTGGAGGCGCAGGCGTGGCAGACCGGGTTCGGCGACCGGATCGTCTTCCGGGGGCAGGTCGCCGACGTCGAGTCCGAGTACCTCGACGCCTCCATCGTCACGCTGAGCAGCGACTTCGAGGGATGGGGGCTGGTGCTGGCCGAGGGCGCCGCCTGCGGCCTGCCCGCCGTGGCCAGCGACGCCTCGGCGGGCGTGCGGACCCTGGTCCGGGACGGGGACAACGGGATGCTGGCCGAGCCCGGCAACGCCGCGAGCTTCGCCGCCGCGCTGGAACGCCTCATGTCCGATGCCGAGCTGCGCCGCGCGATGGGCGCGCGGGGCAGGGAGCGGATGGGCGAGTACCGGCTGCCCCGGGTCCTGGACCGGTGGGAGGCGCTCTTCGACGAGATCGACCGCTGAGCGGCCGGTCCGCGGGTCGGCCTCCGGCGAGATCGATCGCACGAGCGGCCGGACGCCCGGTCCGCGACGGCCCCGGCGGGAGCGATCGCCGGACGGCCGGTCCGCGGGTCAGCGGCGGGCCGCCAGGATCCGTACCTCCCGCGCCAGCAGCGGCGTCAGCAGGATCCCCACCAGGATCGGCGTCACCATGAACCGGAAGTCCGGCGCGGTGTTGGTGAGGATCACGCCGAGCTGCTGGCCCGCGACCACCGCGGCCCCGGCCGTCGCCGCCCTGCTCCCGGTACGCCGCCAGGCCAGCGCGGCCGCGGCGTAGGCGAGGTAGCACCACAGGGGCCCCCGCCACAGCAGCCACTCGAACTGCCTGACCGTGGCGGCGTCCAGCGCGGTCAGCCCGGCGCTCCGCAGGATCGGCACGAACGGCCGCTGCCGCATCACCGAGGCCGTCGCGGTGCCCTCCCAGGCCGCGGGGAGCCGGGGGTCGTGCGTCGAGAAGCGGTAGAGCTCGCCGCCGGGTTCGCCCGCGGTCGAGCCGATCTGCCAGGCGAGCGCGGCGCGGCAGATGCGGGTGCCGAGCATCAGGCCGGGCGCGCGGACCAGCAGGCTCCGCCACAGCCGCAGGACGTCGGAGATCCGCCGCTCGGCCGCGGCGTGACCGAACGCGGGGTCGAAGAAGATCCGCGCCATGGTCTGGCAGGTCGCCCCCCGCCGCCAGGCGTCGGGCGGGGCGATGGTCTCCAGCAGCGCCCGCTCCTCGCGGCCGAACAGCTCGGGACGCTCCCCGTACGCCACGGCCAGGTCGCCGAAGACCGTCTGGTAGGCGAACGTGCGGGACGGCGGCGCGATGCCCAGGGCCGGATAGCCGGCCCCCAGCAGCAGCGGGGGCACGGCCACCGCCCCGGCCGCCGTCACCGCCACCCACCGGCGGGCGCCGGGCAGCAGCAGGACCAGCAGGACGGCGGCGATCAGCGCGACCAGGAAGCCGTTGTGGCGGAACAGGCCGAGCCCGAGCAGCTCGGCGCCCAGGGCGGCGTGACGCCGGTCCCAGACCCACCCGTTGCCGGGCCTGCGCCGCCGCCGGGATCCGCCCCGCCGCCGGGACCCGGCTCGCGCGGCACCCCCGGCGGGACCGGCCGTGGGACCGGTCATGGGACCGGCCGCGGACCCACGTGCCGCGTCACCGTCGGGACGGCCCGCGGCGTCCTCGGCCGGACCACCCGGCGGACCACCCGAAGGACGGCCTGACGGGCCACCCGACGGACCGCCCGACGGACCGCGCGCGGTGCGCCCGGAGGCGAGCCGGATCGCGGTGCCCACGGCCAGCACCGCGCAGATCGTGAACGGCACGTCCTTCCAGATCGTCACGGTGAAGGCGCCGAGCGGCGGCGACAGCGTGGCGCACCCGACCGCGACGAGCAGCCACCGCCGCCTCGGGCCCAGCGGCCGGAGCGCGCCCGCCAGGTGGGCCAGCGCGGCGGCCATCGCGGCCGTCTGCAGGAGGGTGACCCCGGACACGTCCCCGGTCAGCCACAGGCAGAGCCCGAGCAGCGCGTCGTAGGCGACCGACTGCCCGGCCACCCAGGGACCCGTCGTGACGTGCTCGACGTAGGTGACGGAGTCGGGGCTCATCAGCCCCGGATGGAAGGCGAGCCACCAGCCGAGCAGCACGAGCTGGCCGGTCGCGTAGCAGGCGAGCGTGAACCACCGGCCGGGGTCCGCCGGGGAACCGGGGGTCTCCCGCCGTCTCTCCCCGGCAACGCTCGGCCGCACCGTACTGATCGTCATGGTCTTCCCAGCGGGTTCCGGCAGCGGGCGGGTGCCCATCATCGGCCACCCGCCCCGGCCGCCCGCGCCGATATACGCAGCCGTGACCTGGGTAATCACCAAGCTTGCGACACGCCCGCCGGAGCGCCCCCGGCTCCGGCGGGGTGGGGTTTCACAGAACATCGTGACTCTTCCGCCCCGGAAGGCCTCAGCCGTCTCGATAGGATGCCCCTTCGACCGACGTCGATTTGACCCGGAGCTCCCCTCATGAAGTCTCCTGTCCGAATGTTGCTGGCCGCATCCTGCGCGCTGGCCATGGTTTCCGTTCCGACCACCGCGTGGAGTGCGGACAAGCCCGAAACGACCTCCAAGGCGAAGGAGACGGGCAAGGCCAAGCCCGCCCCCAAGCCCGTGCCCGTGGACTGCGCGAAGGTCAAGTGCATCGCGCTGACCTTCGACGACGGTCCCGGCAAGTACGCCGACAAGCTGCTCGACACCTTCAAGAAGTACAAGTCCAAGGCGACGTTCTTCCTTGAGGGCCAGTACGTGAAGTCCCGGCCCGCGTTCGCCAAGCGGATGGTCACCGAGGGCCACGAGATCGGCAACCACAGCTACACCCACCCGCACCTGCGGGAGGTGTCCGAGGACAAGATCCGCGACGAGCTGATCAACACCCAGGACATCGTCAAGAAGGTCACCGGCAAGTACCCGACGACGATCCGCCCCCCGTACGGCGAGTTCGACGAGCGGGTCACGGCGATCGCCAAGCAGATGGGCATGCCGATCATCCTGTGGAACGGCGGCTCGCGGGACTGGGCGACCAGGAACGAGAAGGCCATCCACGACGAGGTGCTCAAGAACGCCAAGCGTGACGGCGTCATCCTCATGCACGACTGGGTGGAGCAGACCGTCAAGGTGATGCCGAAGCTGCTGGCGTCGCTGCAGAAGCAGGGCTACCACGTGGTGTCGGTCTCCTCGCTGCGCGGCGCCAAGGCCACCGCACCCGGGGACGTCTACCCCGTCGGCTCCGAGAAGGACGAGGGCCTGGCCTCGGACTCGCCCACCGGCGACCCGGACGACTTCGCGCAGTCCCCGGCGGACGGTTCCTGACCCGCGGTCTCACAGGACGGCTCCCGAGCCCCGTCGCCCGAGGACGGCGGCCCGGGAGCCGTACCCCCCGCACCACCGGCGTTCCCCGCCCCGGCCGCACCGAGCGTGCCGGCGGCACCGACCGTGCCGTCCGTGCCGTCCGTGCCGTTCGTGCTCCCGGCGGCCGTCGCTCCCTCCGCACCCTCCGCGCCACCGGCGTTCCCCGCGGCCGCTCCGCGGGCCAGCCGCCTGCCCAGCCGCTGCATGGGAAGCTCCACGTAGCGGTAGGTGAGCAGGCTCAGGCCCAGCACCGTCAGCACGAACACCGCGCTGAGCAGGAGCTGCACCGCCTGCCCCGCGGCCCGCACGTCCCCGACGACGGCGTGGAAGATCCGCAGCAGCGGATGGTGCAGCAGGTAGACCGAGTAGCTCACCAGCCCCAGCCAGACGAGGAACCGGGGCAATTCGCGCCCGCGCAGGGCCATCCCCCCGGCGAACGTCGCCCCCGCCAGCACCATGGTCGCGAGCCACGGCCCCGACTGCACCCACCACCAGCCCGCCTGGGGCGCCCAGACGGGGGTGACGCCCACCAGGACGGCCGTCGCCGCGACCGGGACGAGCCCTCCCGCCCCCTCCTCCCAGCGGCGGATCGCGGTCCCGGCGAACATCACCGCCAGGATCACCGCCCCCAGCCACGGCACGAAGCCGGAGAAGATCAGCAGCACCAGGGCCATCGCGCCCAGCACGTAGGCGGCGCTCCTGCGGAACCTGCCGCCGACCAGGCAGGCCAGGCCCGCGAGGAACACCGGGCCCGACACCAGGGCGGGCCAGGGCCCCTGCAGCAGCGGCCCGGTCAGCACCAGCCCGGCGACGACCGCGACCGTCCCGAAGGCCACCGCGATCGTCCCGCTCGCCCGGTGCGCCCCGCCGACGAACAGCGCGGTCACGACCAGGTAGAAGACCATCTCGTACGAGAGCGTCCACATGGTGTCGGCCAGGCCGCCCCGGTGCACCACGTCCAGCAGCATCGTGGCGTGCGCGAAGACCGACGACAGGTCCCTGGGCACCTGCTCGCGGACCGGCATCCAGATCGCCGCCACCAGCACCCCGGCCACGACCAGCAGGTAGATCGGGTACAGCCGGAACACCCGGCTGATCCAGAAGGCCCGCACGTCCCCGCGCCGCTCCAGCGAGACCGGGATGATGTAGCCGCTGACCAGGAAGAACACCAGGACGCCGTACATGCCGAGGTTGAACCAGTACGGCCTCAGGGAGGGCATGAACCAGGGCAGCAGGTGTTCCAGCATGACGGCGACGGCGCCGATGCCGCGCAGCGCGTCGAGCCACGCCAGGCGGGCGGCGGAGGCCGGGGGGGCGCCGGCGCCGATCGGAGAGGTGGAGGACACCCGCCCCAACCTACCGTCCGGCACTTTGCGAAGCCTTGCCGTCGGCGACGAGCCGACCGATCACTCCCCCCGGAGGGTCACTCCCACTCGATGGTGCCCGGCGGCTTGCTGGTCACGTCGAGGACCACCCTGTTGATCTCGCGGACCTCGTTGGTGATGCGGGTGGAGATCCGGGCGAGCACGTCGTACGGGACGCGGGACCAGTCGGCGGTCATGGCGTCCTCGCTGGAGACCGGGCGGAGCACGACCGGGTGACCGTAGGTGCGGCCGTCGCCCTGGACGCCCACCGAGCGGACGTCGGCGAGCAGCACGACCGGGCACTGCCAGATGTCCCGGTCGAGACCGGCGCGGGTCAGCTCCTCCCGGGCGATGGCGTCGGCCTCGCGGAGGATCTCCAGGCGCTCGCGGCTGACCGCGCCGACGATGCGGATGCCCAGGCCGGGGCCGGGGAACGGCTGGCGCCAGACCATGGCGGCGGGCAGGCCCAGCTCCTCGCCGGCCCGGCGGACCTCGTCCTTGAACAGTGCGCGCAGCGGCTCGACCAGTGAGAACCGCAGGTCGTCGGGGAGGCCGCCGACGTTGTGGTGGGACTTGATGTTGGCGGTGCCGGTGCCGCCGCCGGACTCGACCACGTCCGGGTACAGGGTGCCCTGGACGAGGAAGTCGACGGGCCCGTCGGCCAGGATGGCGCGCTGCTCGTCCTCGAAGACCCTGATGAACTCGCGGCCGATGATCTTGCGCTTCTCCTCGGGGTCGGTGACCCCGTCGAGCGCCTTCAGGAAGCGCTCCTGGGCGTCGGCCACCCGGAGCTTGACGCCGGTGGCGGCCACGAAGTCGCGCTCGACCTGCTCGGCCTCGCCCTTGCGCAGCAGCCCGTGGTCGACGAAGACGCAGGTCAGGCGGTCACCGATGGCCCGCTGGACCATGGCGGCGGCCACCGCGGAGTCGACGCCGCCCGACAGGCCGCAGATGGCGCGGCCCTCGGGGCCGATCTGGGCGCGGATCGCCTCGACCGCGTCCTCGACGATGTTGAGCATCGTCCAGGAGGGGCGGCAGCCCGCGGCGTCGAGGAAGCGCTTGAGCACGGCCTGGCCGTGCTCGGAGTGCAACACCTCGGGGTGGAACTGGACGCCGTACAGCCCCAGCTCGGGGTGCTCGAAGGCGGCCACGGGCGTCTGGGCGGTCGCGGCGGTGACGAGGAACCCCTCGGGGGCGGCCGAGACGCTGTCGCCGTGGGACATCCAGACCGACTGGCTGCGGGGCAGCCCGGCGAAGAGCACGCCCTGGTCGCTCACGTCCAGGTGGGTGCCGCCGTACTCGGCGGTGCCGGTCCTGGCCACCTCGCCGCCGAGCTCCTGGGCCATGACCTGGAAGCCGTAGCAGATGCCGAAGGTGGGCACGCCGGTGCCGAACAGGCCCGCGGGGGCGGCCGGGGCGCCCTCGGCGTACACCGACGACGGGCCACCGGACAGGATGACGGCCTTGGGCTTCCTGGCCATCATCTCCTCCACCGGCATCGTCGAGGGGACGATCTCGGAGTAGACGTGGCATTCACGCACCCGTCGCGCGATCAGCTGCGCGTACTGCGCGCCGAAGTCGACGACCAGGACCGTGTCGAACTCAGACACAAGACCCCCAAAAGAACCCCCGAAGGGAACAGAGCGGTCGTGCCAGTCTATCGGCGCCCGCCCGCGCGCCCGTTCGGGTACGGGGGAGTGCCTATCCGTGGCGGGGAAAGGGGGGTACGGCCCCGGCCAGGAGGGCGTCGGTCTGATCGCGCAGGCCCTGCGCGTAGCCGGGGTGGGTCAGGGCCAGGAAGCGCTCCTCGCGGATGGCCTCCAGCGCCGCGAGCGCCACCGCGGCCGGGTCGACGCCCCCCTCCACGATCCCGTCGATGATCTCCCCGGAGAGCGCCTCGTCCTCGGTCCGCCCGGCGACCCGCAGGGGCTCCGGGCGGACCCGCTCGGAGCGGTTGATCCCGGTCCGCACCCCTCCCGGGCAGAGCGCCGTCACCCGGAGCCGGGAGGAGACCGACGCGAGATCCTGGGCCAGGGCCTGCGACGCCGCGAACGCGGCGTACTTCGAGACCGAGTAGGCCCCGGCGAGCGGGGCGGCGAACAGCCCCGCGACCGAGACCGTGTTGACGATGTGCCCCTCGGTGTCCTGCTCGATCATGCGGGGGACGAAGGCCCGGATGCCGTGCAGCACCCCCCACAGGTTCACCCCGAGCAGCCAGGCGAAGTCCTCGGGCTCCCTGGTCCAGATCCGGCCGCCCTGGAAGACGCCCGCGTTGTTGCAGAGCACGTGCACGGCGCCCAGCTCGCCGAAGGTCCGGTCGGCCAGGTGCTCCACGGCCACCGGGTCGGAGACGTCGGTGATCTCGGTGAGCACCGTGACCCCCTCCACCAGCGAGGCGGTCTCCGCGAGCCCTCCGGGGTCGACGTCGGCGAGCATCAGGGTCGTGCCCTCCGCGGCCAGGGCGAGCGCGAGGGCCCTGCCGATGCCGCCGCCCGCGCCGGTGACGACCGCGACCTTGCCCGACAGTTCCCGCATCGTGCCTCCTTGGGCCGGTGGCGCGCGTCCCGCGCCGTCGCGGGCCGTGGCGCACCTGGCGACCGATCGGCCACCAAGTTAACGTTGGAGACCACCGGCGGTCGAGGAGGCCCCATGACGAGCAGCGCAGTCGTCGTCACCGGCGGGGCGTCGGGGATCGGCCGGGCCTGCGCGCTGGCGCTGGCCGAGGCCGGGCGCCCGGTCGCGATCTGGGACCTGGACGGGCCGGGTGCCAAGGAGACCGCCTCGTTCGTCGCCATGAACGGGGCCGCCGCGGTCGCCGTGACCGTCGACGTCACCGACGCCTCGGCCTTCCCCGCCGCGATCGCCGCCGGCCGCGACGCCCTCGGGCCGATCGGCGGGCTGGTCCACGCGGCCGGGATCGCCGCGCCCACGGCCCTCGGCGACCTGACCGAGGACGCCTGGGACGCGGTCCTCGACGTCAACCTGCGCGCGCACGCCCTGCTGGTCAAGGCCCTGCTGCCGGACCTGCGCGGGCAGGAGGGCGCCGCGGTCGTCGGCGTCTCCTCCATCGAGGGCCTGGTCGGGCAGGCGTTCATCCCGGCGTACTGCTCCTCCAAGGCCGGGATGCTCGGCCTGACCCGGTCCATGGCCCACGAGCTGGTGCCGATCCGGGTGAACGCCGTCTGCCCCGGCTACATCGACACCCCGATGCTCGTCCACGCCACCGGTGGCGACCCCGGCCACCTGGAGTCCTTCAGGACCAGGTCGCCCCTGGGCCGCCTGGGCCGCCCCGGCGAGGTCGCCGCGGCCGTACGGTTCCTGCTGAGCGACGAGGCGTCCTTCATCACCGGCGCCCACCTGGTCGTCGACGGCGGGACCACGGCCGTGGACCGCTGACCGGTGATCGACGGGCGGCGATCACCGGTCGCCGAGCGCGAGAAGGGCCCCGCGGGCCCGCCCGCCGGGATCCTCACGCGGGAACGGGCGCCGTCCCCAGCGCGTGGCCGAGCAGGCCGAGCGGCGGCGAGCCGAGGGCGAGCATGGCGGTGTGGAAGCGGTTGAGCCCGAACCCGGAGCCCCATTCGGCCCTGGCGCGCTCACGCAGGTCGAGGATCTCCAGCTTGCCCCAGGTGTAGCGGCCGTAGGTGGGGTCGAAGGTGGCACGCGCCGCCTCCGACAGGGCCGCGGGACCGGCGATGTGGGTGTCGGCGGTGAAGCGGCGGGCCCCCTCCTCGACGGTCATCGCGCCGGAGTGCACGCCGATCGCGCAGGCCAGCCGGGTCACCCGCAGCAGCGCCTCCAGGCACACGCCGATCTCGAAACGCGGGTCGTCGGGCGCGAAGCCCTCCTCCACGCAGAGTTCCTCGGCGTAGTGCGCCCAGCCCTCGGCGAAGGCCAGCGACATCAGCGTGCGCCGCACCTCGGAGCGGACGTGGCGCAGGGCGCGGCCGTGCGAGAAGTGCCCGGGGGCGACCTCGTGCACGTTGATCGCCGGGAGCGTGGTCTCGCTGAAGACCTCCAGCCACTCCTCGATGTCGCGTTCGGGCCAGGAGGGGTCGGGCGGGGTGACGTGGTACCAGGAGGGACCGTCGGGCTCGCCCGGTGCCGCCCAGCTCATCATGGCCATGCTCCACCGGCGCGACTCGGGCGCGATGCCGACCAGGCACTCCCCGTCGTGGTGGGGCACCAGGTCCCTCTCCCGGGTGAACGCGATCGCCCGCTCGGTGCCGATCCTGGCCGCCTCGATCACGCCCTCGGGACCGGGGTGGTCCCTGACGAGCTCGCGCGCGACCTCCAGCGGCTGCCGGTCGGCGAAGCCCAGGGCCGCGCAGGACTCCGCCAGCCGGGCCATCAGCCGGTCGCGCTCGGCGTCGGCGCGCTCGGCGAGCCGTCCCAGGTCGACCGGGAGGCCCTCGCCCGCGCCCATCAGCCGGGCCAGGCCGTCGGCGCCGAGGGAGGCGTCCGGGTCCCCGGAACGGGCGGCCTTCTCGACGTGCTCCACCAGCCGGGCGTGGGCCCTGAACGCGGCCTCGCGCGCGCTCTCCTTCGCGTCCCCGGGCACCCCGGACGCCAGGCCGCGCACCGCTCCGAGCAGCGCGGTCGCGACGGGGGCGCTGAGCAGGTCGAGGGAGGCGATCGCGTGGTCCACCGCCTCGGGCCACAGGGCGAGGTGGGCCTGCTTGGCGGCCTCCCGGTCGGCCTCGGGCGCGTAGTCGCGGTCGTAGGTGGCCAGGTCGAGGTTGCCCAGGTGCTCCAGGGGGTTGCGCCGGTGCAGCTGCAGCTCGCCGAACTGCACCCGCATGGCCTCCTCGAAGATCTGCAGGTGGGCGGCGTCGTAGGGGTCGGCGGGCAGCGGCCCCCGGCCCAGCGCGGCCAGCCCGGCGCGCACCCCCTCCGGGGACAGGTCCTGGATCATGCCGTCGTACTCGTGCCGCCCGGCCATTTCCCTGACGCCGGAGACGGTGAGGTCGCAAACCGCACGAAGGCGGCCGTCGAGTTCGGTCATGACCGCGACGCTACAACAGGGGACGCGCCGCTAGCCCGTCTCCGCCGAGAGGTCGAGCCGGGCGAGCTCGCCCCGGGTGGCGACGCCCAGCTTGGGATAGGCGTTGTACAGGTGGTGGCCCACGGTCCTGGGGCTGAGGAAGAGCTGGGCGCCGATGTCGCGGTTGCTCAGACCCGCCGCGGCGAGCCGTACGACCTGGAACTCCTGCGGGGAGAGACGGCTCAGCGGGCCGGTGCCGCGATCCCGCGCGGCCAGGCTCTCGCCGGAGGCGCGCAGCTCGGTGCGGGCACGGGCGGCCCACGGTGCGGCGCCGAGCCGTTCGAAGATCTCCAGGGCGGAGCGGAGCGGCGGGCGGGCGTCCGACCTGCGGCGGGAGCGGCGCAGCCATTCGCCGTAGAGCAGCTCGGTCCTGGCCCGGTCGAAGGGGCGTTCCCCGGTGCGGTGCAGCCGGACCGCCCGCTCGTAGTACGCGCCGGCCTCCTCGTCGTCGGCGAGCAGCGCCCGGCACCGCAGCGCGACGGCACCGGCCCAGGGCTGCCCGGACTGCTCGGCCCAGCCCCGGTAGCGGCGGCAGGACTCCGCCGCGCGTCCGGGCAGCCCGAGGCGGGCCGCGGCCTCGACGAGGTCGGGCAGGCTGGAGAGGGTGTCCAGCCGGTTGGGGCCGGCCGTGACGCCCTCCAGCCGGTGCAGGGCGGCCTCGTGCCTGCCGAGGCCGAGGTCGAGCAGGCTGAGCGCGCACGCGGCCCACACCGGGTTCGCCCCGGTCCCCCGCGCCAGGACCTCCTTCACCAGGTCGGCGCAGCGCTCCTGGTCGCCCTCGACGGCCGCGATCTGGGCCAGGACGACCGCGTGGTAGCCCTCGTGGTCGCTCTGACCGGTGTCGTGCGCGATGCGCAGCCCCTCGGTGCCGCTCGCCAGCGCGTCGCGGTACCGCCCCTGGGGCATCTGCGCCCTGGCCAGCAGCGCCAGGGCCCGCGGCAGCACGCCGATCGCGCCCTCGGTACGGCAGTCCCGCACCAGGGCGACGGCCAGGTCGTGGGCCGCGACGTGCTCACCGAGCATCAGGTGCCACCAGGTGACCCGCGCGCGCTCCCGGAAACCCGCCCGGTGCGGCCCGCCCGCCGTGAGGCCGATCAGTTCGCGCAGCGCCGGCAGCCCGTCCCCGACCTCGTCGGCCGCCAGGCCGGTGAGCCCCGCGGCCACCCGGACGAGGGCCCGTACGCGGTCGTCGGGGGCATGGCCCAGGGCGCGGGCCCGTTCCACGACGCCGGTGACGGCCGCGAGGTCACCGGCGAACCAGGCGGCCTCGACCGCGTCGAAGAGCATGGCCGCCGTCGTGTCCGGGTCGTGCCCGGCGGTGGAGAGCACCGCCTCGGCGAGGATCTCGTGGGCCACCTTCGGCTGTCCCCGCTCGCCGGCGACGGTGGCCCGGACCCTGGCGACCTCCGCCGCCGTCGTCGGGTCCAGGGCGTGCGGGACGGCCTGGTCGGCCAGGGCGACGGCCCGGTCGAGCTGCCCGGCGTCGACGGCGGCCCGTGCCGCCGCGGCCAGGCGCCTGCCCCTGCCGTGCCGGTCGGGGCTGAGCGAGGCCGCGCGTTCGTAGGCCGCGGCGATCGCCGCGTACCCGCCGCGTGCGCGCGCGTGCTCGGCGCTGCGCTCCAGGGCGGCGGCGACCTCCTCGTCGGGACGCGTGCTGGCGGCGGCCAGGTGCCAGGCGCGCCGGTCGGCGTCGGCGTGCGCCTCCAGGGTGTCGGCCAGGGCCCGGTGCACCGCGATCCGCCGGCTCAGCGTGGCCCCCCGGTAGGCGGCGGCCCGGATCAGCGGGTGCCGGAAGACCAGCCGGTCCTCGGTGAAGAGCAGCAGGCGCCTGTGCTCGGCCGGTTCCAGGTCCTCGACGTCCGCGCCGAGCCGCGCGGCGGCCCCGAGCACGACGGCCGGATCGCCGGTGTCGTCGGCCGCGGCGACCAGCAGGAGGGTGCGGGTGCGCTCGGGCAGGGTGGCGATCCGGTCGGTGAAGGTCTGCTGGATCCGGCTGTGCGTCGGCAGCGTTCCCAGGTTGTACGGGTAGGCGGGCAGCTGGCCCTCGCGCTGCGCGGCCGACAGCTCCAGCAGGGCCAGCGGGTTGCCCCGGGCCTCGCGCAGGATCTGCTCCCGCACGTGCCGGGGCAGGTCGGCGGCGTGCCCGGCCAGCAGGTCCGCGGCGGTCGTCCCGTCCAGCCCGGACAGGCGCATCTCGGCGAGGCCGGGCGCGGGGAAGGCGGGCGCGTGCAGGTCGCGGGCGGCGAAGACCAGGGCGATGCCCTCGGCGCCGAGGCGGCGGGCGGCGAACAGCAGGACCTCGGCGGAGGCGTGGTCGAGCCAGTGGGCGTCGTCGACCAGGCACAGCAGCGGGCGGTCCTCGGCGAGGTCCGCCAGCAGGGTCAGGACCGCCAGGCCGGTCAGGAACCGGTCGCCGCCGGACACGGGCGCCATCCCCAGCGCGCCGCGCAGGGCCCGCGCCTGCCTGTCGGGGAGGGCGTCGACGTGGTCCGCGACCCCCCGCAGGAGCAGGTGCAGGCCGGCGAACGGCAGCTCGCTCTCCGACTCGATCCCGACCCCGCGCAGCACCCGCATGTCACCGGCCTCCGCCGCCGCGTGGTCGAGCAGGGCGGACTTCCCGATCCCGGCCTCCCCGCGGACGACCAGGGCCCCGCTCCGGCGGCCGCGGGCGTCGGCCAGGAGGCGGTCGATGACCGCCAGCTCGTCGGTCCGCCCGTGGAACATGACTAAAAACTACTCAACCGTTGTCCGCGGCCCGCAGGTGACCGGCTCAGGGGACCAGCACGACCTTGCCCACGGTGGCCCGCGTCTCCAGGGCGGTGTGCGCCAGCGCGGCCTCGGCGAGCGCGAACCGCTGGACCTCGGGGACGAGCCGGCCGGACGCCGCCTCGGCGAGCGAGCGCTCCTCCAGGCCGCGCAGCCCCCCGGGCGCCTTCAGGATCCGCGGGCCCAGAGCGACCGAGGCGGTCAGGCAGCGGGCGTAGAGGTCATCGGTGGACAGCTCGGTCGGCTTCCCCGCCGACCAGCCGAACATGACGAACCGGCCGCCGACGCCGAGCAGTTCCAGGGCGGTACGGCCCAGGGTGCCGCCGACCCCGTCGAAGGCCACCGTCACCTCGCGCCCGTTCAGCGCGTCGCGCACCCGGCCGCCCCAGTCCGGCGTGTCGTAGTCGACGGCGATCGACGCCCCCAGCCGTCGGACCCGCTCGGTCTTGGCCGGGCCGCCGGCCACGCCCACGACGGTCGCGCCGATGTTCCGCGCCGCCTGGACGAGCAGGTTGCCGATCCCGCCGGCGGCCGCGGTCACCAGCACCACGTCGTCCTGCACGATCTGCCCGACGTCGAGGATGCCCATGGTGGTGCGGCCGGTGCCGATCATCGCCACCGCGACGTCGTCCGCCAGGCCGTCGGGGAGCGCGTGCACCGCCTCGGCCTCGCGGACCGCGAACTCGGCGTAGCCGCCGCTGGCCAGGCCCAGGTGGGCGACGACCCGGCGGCCCAGCCAGCTCTCCTCGACGCCCTCGCCCACCGCGTCGACGACGCCGGCCACCTCGCGGCCGGGGGTCATCGGCAGGTCCGGGAGCGGGAAGGGCAGCTCGTCGGCGGAACCGGCGCGGATCGAGGTGTCCATGAGGTGGACCCCGGCGGCCCGTACCGCGATGCGGACCTGTCCCGGGCCGGGCGAGGGGTCCTCGACCTCCTCGTGGAGCAGGTTCTCGGCGGGGCCGAAGGCGTACTGCCGGATGGCGTGCATGACGATCTCCTGAATCGGTTCGGTGAGGGGACGGATCAGCCGGTGTAGGGCCGCCTGGACCTGGCCTCCCGCAGCGCGCGGGCCCACCAGGCGAGCTGGCCGAGCATGGACGTGGCCGCCGCGTCGCACTCCTCGGGTCTGCGGGGCCGGCCGTCGGGGTCGAACCGGTTGTGCGCGCCGTGGAAGCTGACCGTGTCGCGGACGGTCACCGCGTGCAGCTCGGCGAACACCTGCCGCAGGTGCTCCACCGCGCGCAGCCCTCCGGCCATGCCCCCGTAGGAGACGAAACCGATCGGCTTGGCCTGCCATTCGGTGAAGTGCCAGTCGATGGCGCTCTTGAGCGACGCGGGGAAGCTGTGGTTGTACTCGGGGGTCACGACGACGTACGCGTCGGCCGCGGCCAGCCGCGGGGTGAGCGCGGCCACCTCGGGCGGGGGCTCGTTCGTGAGCGTGGCGGGCAGCCGGGCCTCGGCCAGGTCCAGCACGTCGACGTCCATGTCGCCGTGCTGCTCGGCACGGCCGGTGAACCACCGGGCCACGGTCGGGGCGAAACGGCCCTCCCTGGTGCTGCCGATGATGATCGCCAGACGCAGCCGGTCCTGGGACACCGTGATCTCCTTCATGCCTCGTTCGGTCGGTGACACCGACGGTAGGAGAAGGCGGGACGGCGCCGCATGAGTCATATGACTGGTGTCCCGCGGCGACCGGCGCGGTTCCCGGACGCGGGCCCCGGCCCCGCGTGACCTGCGCGTCCGGTCGCCGGTGCCAGTCGATCGACAGAAGCGCGGCGGCGCGTCCCTTCCTAGCGTCGTGACCATGAACGAGCACGAGACACCGACCACGGCCGGGGCCGTGGAGCGCACGCGATGGGGACCGGTGGTGGCGCTCGCCATGGCGATGCTGGTCGTCTCGGTCGAGATGAGCCTGGCGGCGGTCACCCTGCCGGTGATCGGGGCCGAGATGGGCGTCGGCCCGGCCGCGACCGCCTGGGTGCTGCTGGGCTACGTCCTGCCCACGGCGGCCCTGGCCGTCCCCGCGGGCCGGTGGGTGGATCGCGCCGACCTGCGGTCGGTGCTCATGGTCGCGGTGACCGGGGTGGGGCTGACGAGCCTGCTGGCGGCGTTCGCGCCGGCGTTCTGGACACTCCTGGTCGCCCGGGTGCTGCAGGGGATCGCGGGGGGCCTGGTCGTCGCGGTCTACATGCCCGTCGTGCGGGCGAGCGTCCGGGCCGAGCACCGCGGCCGCGCCCTGGGCTACATCGCCACGATCATGCCCCTGGGCACGATGGCCGGCGCGTCGCTGGGAGGGCTCGTGGCCGGGGCGTACGGGTGGCGCCCGGTCTTCCTGCTGAAGATCCCGATCCTGCTCGTCGTGCTGTGGCTGGGGTACCGCACCGTTCCCGGCGGCCGGGGCGGCCTCCCCGCGCCGGACCGGTCGTTGCTGGGCGAGGTCGCGATCCTGGGGGGCGCGGTCGCCGCCCTGCTCCTGGCGTTCGACCGGGTCGGCGGCGGCGCGGTCGTCGTCGTACCGCTCGCGGTCACCGCCCTGGCGCTGGCCGTGGCGTGGAGCCGGCTCCCCGCCTCCCGGCCGGTGATCACGCTCGTCCGCCGCCGCGCGTACGGCCTGCCGCTGGCCGCCCTGCTGCTGATGAGCTCGGTCGTGGGGCTGACGCTGTTCCTGCTGCCCTATCTCGTGGCCGACGTGCTGCGGGGCACCCCCGGGACGACCGGGGTCGCGCTGCTGTTCTTCGTCGGCGGGATGGCGGCGTGCTCCCCGGTCAGCGGGGCGCTGGCCGACCGGTACCGGCCGAACGTGATCGCCGTCGCGGGCGGCGCGGTGACCCTGGCCGGGACGCTGAGCATGCTCACCCTGGGCCCGTCCGCGGGGCTCGCGGACCTGGCCTGGCGGCTGGCGCTGGTCGGTGCCGGTCAGGGGCTGTTCAACGCCCCGAACAACGCCGCGCTGCTGGCCGCGGCGCCCCTCGGCATGACGGGCACGGCCGGAGGGGTCGGCGCCACCGTCCGGACCCTCGGCTTCACGGTGGGCCCGGCCGTGACGTCCCTGGCGTGGCACCTGGCCGGGGGCGGGGCCGGCGGCTTCCGCGCCGGTGTGATCGTCCTGGCCTCGGCGCAGGTCGCCGGGCTCGCCGTTCTGGCGGCGGTCCGGGGAGGGCGGCGGAGCGGGGAGGAGACCGCCACGGATTGAATACTTGTAAATACCAAAAATGTGCTTTAGAGGCCCGGGAGGCCGACCTGTTCGGGCTCGGCGGGCTGGTCTGCCTCCTCGCGGTGGGCGCGGGGCTGGAACTCCCCGGGGACGGCGTCACCGGCCCGGCCCGGGGACGGCGCCTGCTCGACGACGTCATGGGGGACGCCTGGCGATCGCCCCTCATGAGGGCGGCCCCCTGCGGCGGAAGCGGTCCTGTCCGGCGGGAGCCGCCCTATCCGGTGAGGACGGCGGTCGCGATCTCCAGGGCGGGCCGGGGAGCCCTGCCCAGCAGGTTTCGCAGGTCGCCGCCGGTGCCGTCCATGAACCCGTGCGCGATGCACGAGTAGGTGCCGACCAGCATGGGGATCTGGAAGGGCGCCGGCCCGAGGGCGGCGAGATCCTCCCGCGCGCCGGCCAGGGTGCCCGGTTCGTACGAGACGGTGCTTCCGGTGGCGCCCGACAGGGCGGCGGCCAGGTCGGCGCCGCCGACCGCCTGCTCCCCGACGAGTTCGTAGACGCGTCCCGCGTGCGCGGGGGCGTCGGCCGCGACCAGGGCGGCCGCCTCGGCCAGGTCCGCGCGGGCCACCGCGGCCAGCCGCCCCGTCCCCAGCGGCGCCGTGATCCTGCCGTCCGCGACGGGGGCGAGCGTCGCCAGCAGCTCGGCGTACAGGCCGTTGCGCAGGATCGTCCAGCTCGCGGTGCCGGCCCGGAGCCTGCGCTCGGTCCAGCGGTGGGCGAGCGCGTAGGCCAGGTGGTCTCCGGCCGCGCTGAGGCTGGTGTAGACGATGTGCCGCACCCCGGCCCGTTCGGCCGCGTCGATCGCGGCGCCGTGCCGGGCGATCACGACGTCGTCCTCCCCGTAACCCGCGGAGATCAGCAACAGCGTGTCCACCCCGGCGAAGCCCTTCTCCAGCGAACCGGGGTCGTCGAAGTCGATCCGGCGGGCCGGGGATCCGGCCGGGATCTCCTCCGGGGAGCGGGTGCCGATCGCGACATCGGGCCGCCCGGCCAGCCGTTCGGTGACGAGGCGCCCCAGCGCCCCCGTCGCTCCGGTGACCAGAATCATGGAAGTCCCCCGCTCATGTGGTTCCCTGTAGTAACCACCCCATTCTCAGTAACCAGGACACTCGACGTAAGAAGGCATTCCAATGTCGGTAGGGCACACGGCGGTAACCGCCGATCCGGTCGTCTCCTGCGGCGGCGAGACCGAGGACTGCGGCATCCGCGAGGTCCTCGACCGGATCGGCGACAAGTGGTCGGTCCTGGTGGTCGTCGAGCTCGCCCAGGGAGTACGCCGGTTCCGCGAGCTCCAGCGGGCGGTCCCGGGCATCTCGCAGCGGATGCTCACCCTGACCGTACGGCGCCTGGAGCGTGACGGCCTGGTCTCCAGGACCGTCCACCCGGTCGTGCCGCCGAAGGTCGACTACGAGCTGACGCCGACCGGGCACAGCCTCACCCACCTGGTGAAGGCCCTCGCCGACTGGTCGGCCGAGCACCGCGACGGCATCGCCGACTCCCGCCGCCGCTGGGACGCCGCCAACCCCGGCTCCGACGTCCGCTGACCCCCTGGCCGGCCCGACCCGGCCCGGCCCGAACCGCTCCTACCGCGCCGCCCGCCCGTCCGGCTCGGCGACGCGGTCCAGCAGCGCCTCCAGCGTCTTGTCGTCGGTGGCCGGTGCCATCACCACCGCCCGCAGGTGCCGGACCCCGCCGATCTCGGCCGAGGTCAGTTGGAACGAGCCGTCCTCCATCAGGCGTTCCCGGACGGCCGCCTGGTCGCCGGTGCCGTACCGGAAGCAGACGATGTTGCTCTCCGGCTCGTAGGGGCAGGTGAAGCCCGGCCGGCGCGTGGCCAGCTCCCACAGGCGGTGGGCGGTGGCGTACCGCTGCGCGACGTACTCGCCCAGGCCGCGCTCGCCCCGCCAGGCCAGGTTGAGGAAGATCTTCAGGCCCAGCTCGGCCTTGCTGCACTCCACGGTCCTGCCGATGAGGTCGAAGCCCTGCTCGCCGTAGAACAGGTAGCTGGCCTTCTGCCGGAAGGCCGCGTCCAGGTCGCCCTCCCTGCGGGTCAGCACCGCCGCCGCCAGGCTGGAGGTACGGAGCATCTTGTGCGCGTCCCAGATCAGCGAGTCGGCGAGCTCGATCCCGTCCAGCAGGTGGCGGTGTCCCTCCGACAGCAGCGCCGAGGCGCCGTGGGCGCCGTCCACGTGGAACCAGATCCCGTTGGCCGCGCAGAACCCGCCGACACCGCGCAGGTCGTCGTACAGGCCGGTCCCGGTCGCGCAGGCGTTCGCCACCAGGGCCATCGGCCGCCGCCCGGCCCGGCGTACCCGCGCCAACGCCTCGGGCAGGCGCGCGACGTCGATCCTGCCGAGCCCGTCCACGTCCAGCGGCATCACGGCCCGCTCCCCCAGGCCGAGGATCGCGGCGGCGCGGGTGAGCGAGTAGTGCGTCGAGGCCGGGGCGAGCAGGGCCAGATCGCCCGGTACGCCGTCGGTCCACGCGTCCGGGGCCACCGAGGCCCGCGCGGCCAGCAGCGCGGTGAGGTTGGCCAGCGACCCCCCGTGGGTCAGCACCCCGCCGCCCGCCTCGCCGAACCCCACCGTGGCGAGCATCCAGCGCAACACCTCGAACTCCACGGTCGCGGCCGAGGCGCCCATCTCGTAGATCGCCATCGGGTTGTTGCTCACCCCGTGGACGAGGTCGGCCAGCGCGGCCGGGAAGTCGGGGACGGCGACCTGGTGGCCGAGGTAGGCGGGGTGGTGCAGCCGGGTGCCCTCGGCGAGGTAGACCCGCAGGAACTCCGCGTGGTCGTCGGCGGTCATCCCGCCCTCGCGGATCCACCGGGCGAGGCCGAGCCGTTCGGCCAGCTCGCGCGGGGGCCTGCGGCGGATGACGGGCGGCACGCCCCGCTGGCTCTCGTCGACGTAGGCGGCCAGCTCACCGACGGTCGCGTTCGCCGCGTTCACGAATTCTTCGACATTCCACATCACACGGGGATACTGGTGGAATTCACGGTGGCTCGCCATCGCGTCCGAATCACGGAGGACCGAAGACGATGAGCGTCGAACTGGATTCGGTGGACCGGCGGATTCTGGTCGAGTTGCAGAAGGATGCGCGGCTGCCCAACAAGGACCTGGCCGAGCGCGTGGGCGTCGCCCCGTCCACCGCGCTGGAGCGGGTGCGCTCCCTGCGCAGGCGCGGGGTGATCGGCGCCTTCCGCGCGGAGGTCGACCCGGCCACACTGGGCCGTCCCCTGCAGGCGCTGCTGGCCCTGCGGGTACGCCCGCACACCAGCCAGCTCGTCGACCCGCTGCGGGCCTTCGTCCTGGGCCTGCCCGAGACCATCGCCCTGTTCCACGTGGCCGGGCCGCAGGACTTCCTGGTCCACGTGGCGGTCGCCGACGCCGACCGCCTGCACCGGCTGCTGCTGGAGAAGTTCCTGATCCGCCCGGAGATCGTGCACGTCGAGACGACCCTCATCTACCGGACCGAGACCCAGCCCGTCCAGCGGCCCACCGGCTGACCCGCGTCTCAGGCCGACGGCCGGGACGTCGTACGCGTCGCTTCAGGGGGAAGCCTCCAGCGGGCCCAGACGGTCTTGCCGGGGTGGTCGGGCAGCGGGACGACGCCGGAATCGTGGGAGAGGGCCTCGACGATGGTCAGGCCACGGCCGTGCAGGGCGCCGGTGTCGAGACGAAGGTGCCGGGGCCGCCCCGGCCCGTGGTCGGTCGGCATGTCCGTGTCTCATGGATGCAGGGAATCGGGTACGACATGATTCGAGTCCATGCACATCCTCAGCACGTCTCCATCGAGTTGGTCGGAGAGGCGGAGAAACTGTGGACCTGACCAAGGAGCTGGAGAACGCGGTCTGGCATAAGGCCACGAAGAGCGCGTCCAACCAAGACGACTGCCTTGAGGTGGCTCCGCTGTCCGGTGGAAGGGTCGGCCTGCGCGACACCGAGGCCCCGGAGAAGGCCCCCTTCGTGGTGAGCGCCGGTATCTGGGACGCGTTCGTCGACGGAGCCAAGAAGGGCGAGTTCGACTTCTGACGTGACCAGAAGGCGCAAGGGCCCTTCAGACACCGGCCGAGGGACTCTTAAAGATCGTGACTAGTTCGGTGAGGCGGTGGTAACAGATGAGAGCCGCCGCGACGGCGACGAAGGACGCGAAGTGCTCTGCTCGGCGTTCGTAGCGGCGATATAGGCGGCGGCAGCCGGGCAGTCGGGAGACGGTTCGTTCGACGACCCGGCAGTGACGGCTGCCGATCAGCAAGTGGCCGGTCGATAAAGCTTCGCTGACCGTTATGGCTGCGCCGGGGTGATGTCGGTGTGTGGAAAATCCTCGCCCTTGAAGAGCAGGGGCTGGCCAAGGTCCTTGGCGAGAGCGTAGGCGAAGCAGTCACCCATGTTGAGTCTGGCCTTGGAATCGTTGCCCTTGCCGTACGTCTGGTAAGCACGGCGCGCGATTCTTGCCTGATGGGCGGTTACTGGTTCGATGATGAGGCCCATCTCGTTGACAAGCACGTCGAAGGCATCGCGCATGGCTTCCCCGCGGTTGTCCGCCACGATGGCCGCTTCGACGTAGTTCACAGCCGAGATACGACACACGGTGGCGGCGATGGCGTTGGCAAAGCCGATGGCCTCGGGCTCACCGTTGATGACGGCGATGATGGCGCTGGAATCGATGATCATGCAGGCAGGCCGGTGTCCGGGTCATAGAGGTCATCCGTGGACAGTTTGTCCTGACCAAAGTGGGTTCGCATGCTGACAGCGACACTCAGAATACGTTCGGCTCTTTCGGCGGCTCCGGTGCGGCGTTCCAGCGCTTCCAGGCGGCGTTCGAGCACCTGAGCGGCGTGCTGGGTCTCCTCGGCCAACCGGATGACCCGGCGGGCGAGATCATGAATGGGCTCGTGCTCGAGGTCCACGCTCATCGTCACCCAACCTCCTTCGGTCGCGTCACCCGGGCTGTAGCTTCAGCGTAGCTTGTGACCAAGCTTTACCCGTGCCGATGGACGGCTTCCGTCCAGTCGCGCGCCTCTCTTCGCACGGCCCGTTGCATGATAAGCGTTGTCCTCGCGCCTACCTGGCCTTTCTCACCCTGGTGATAGCTATGACCTGCCACAAGCGGCATACGGTCTGGCTACGACAACGGCTTATCCGATCATCCAGGTCGAAAATTACCCCCGGAGGACAGGGTGGCGCGGACGGTGCGGAGCATCCGGACCAGCTCGGCGGCGTCCGCGTCCGACAGCCCCATGGCCTGCGGGGCGTTGAAGGCCATGGGGCCGGGCAGGGCGCGGTCGCGACACGTCCGGCCGGTTCCCCGCGAGGGGTCAGGCGGCGTGCCGGGCGGCGAGGGCCCTTCCGGCCTCGACCGCCGCCTCCTCGGCGGCCTTTCGCATGATCGCCGCCAGCTCGGTGAACTCGTCGAGGGCCGGGTTCACGCCGACGAGCGTGAACTCGCGCTCGACCACCGTGAGGTCGGCACCCCAGATGTCGACGAGGATCCGGCGCAGGTAGTCGATGTTGTGGTCCCAGCCCTCGCGCGGGGTGCCGGGGCCGTAGGCGCCACCGCGGGTGACGACCAGGACGGTCGGCGTGCCGTCGAGCAGGCGGGTGCCGTGCGGCGCTCCGGCGAGCGTGAGGTCGATCCACGTCTTCGCGTGCTGCGAGACGCCGAAGTTGTAGAGCGGCAGTGCGAGCACGGCGCTCGTCGCCCGCCGCAATTCGCCGGCGAGCCCCTCGGCCGTGGCGAGCGCCTCGCGCTGCGCGGCGGTGCGGTCCGCCTCCGGAACGAAATTCCCGGAGATCGCGGTCTCCCAGGCGTGCGCGGGCAGCGGGTCCCGGCCGAGGTGACGCCGTACCACCGGCACTCCGGGGCGGGCGGCGGCGAACTCGTCGAGGATGCGGTCGGCGAGTGCGCTGCTGGCGGAGCGGTCGCCCTGGATGGAGGCGTCGACGCGGAGCACGGACATGGGATTCCCCTGACGTACGGAGGTGACTTGAATGTTCAAGCTCGACAGTACGCCGGATGACTTGAACATTCAAGTCGGCAGACAGGGTCGGTAGGGTGAGGGGGTGAGCGCCGACGCCCCTCGCGAGACCACCATCGATCACGACCCGCCGTGGCTGTCGCCCGACCAGCAACGCGACTGGCGGGCGCTGGTCGCCCTGTTCATGACCCTTCCGCCCGCGCTGGACGCGCAGCTCAAGCGCGATGCCGGGGTGAACGCCTTCGAGTACCAGGTGCTCGCGGCCCTCTCCGAGAGGCCCGACCGCACGCTGGGGCTCAGCGACCTGGCCGCGTCGTCACAGGGGTCGCTCTCGCGGCTCTCCCACGCGATCACCCGTCTTGAGCGGTCCGGCTGGGTCGAGCGGCACAGCGAGCCCGGCTGCGCCGGCCGGCGCATGCAGGCGCGGCTCACCGACGCGGGCTTCGCCAAGGTCGAGGAGATCGCCCCCGGTCACGTCCGCGAGGCGCGTCGTCTCGTCATCGACGTGCTGACGCCCGAGCAGCTCGCCGCACTCGGTGACGCCGCCCGTGCGATCACCGCCGTCCTGATGGCGGGGGCCTCCGAGGCGTGCCGGGAGGCCGGCGGCCACTGACCCGGAAGGAGAGCCTCCTAGACCGGATCGGGTACGGGCACCGGGTGAGAGCCGTTCCGCAGCGATTCCGCCCCGGCCACACCGACGAGTGAGGCCGCGACGGCGGGCCGGACCGGGATCAACGGCGGTGCCCCTCGTTCCACGGTGGCCCGGAAGGCCTGAAGCAGCAGTACGGTTCCCTCCGCGGCGCGCTCCACGGTCTCTCCGCGCAGGACGAGCGGAGGCGGCACCCGTACCTCGTCGCGGGTCGTCCCCTCGGGGCCGGCCCACGCCTCTGTCCTGAAGCGGACCGACCACGCCTGTTCACCCGGCCCACGGACGGATTCGGCCAGCGCGTGGGTGCCCCGCACGGAGAGCCAGCTCCAGTGGCTGTCCGGCTCGCCCTGGAGGAATCCGTGGCGGGTGACGGCGAGCGCGCCGGTGGACAGTCGCACGGTCATGACGACCGCGGCCCGCGGATCGGCCTCGTCGACCGAGAATGCCGTGACCTCCACGGGCCACGCGTCCGTGACCGCCAACACGGGCGAGACGGTGTGGGTGCAGTAGGCGGTGGCGGCGATACGTCCTCGCCAGTGAAGGGGGTCACCGATCAGCGCGGCGACCGCCTCCGGCGACATGCCGTGCAGATAGTCGGCCTCGATGAGGCTCACCCGTCCGACCTCGCCCGTGTCGACCGCCTCCCGGATCAGACGAACATGCGGGTGGAAGACGTAGTTCTCGGCGAACGAGTAGGTCGCGGAGGAACTCTCCACCGCCGCGATGAGCCGGCGCCCCTCCTCGTAGGAGGTGCATGCCGCCGCTTCCGAGAGGACGTGCACCCCCTGGCGAGGAACGAGAGTGCCAGGGGCGCGTGGGCGTCGAAGTCATTGGCGAGCACCACTCCGTCGAGCCCCTGCGTCAGCAGGTCCCGCCACCGCTCGGTGAGGGCCGCCTCCGGCAGCCGCTCCTTCGCCGCGGCGAGCCGCTCGGGGTCGCGATCGCACAGCGACACCACGTCCATGCCCACCCGGCGACACCACGTCGCCAGGTGGAGCCCCATCTTGAGCCCCACCACTCCCACTCGCACGGTGAGATGATCGTCGACCTCCCTTCACGGTGCAACCGGCTTTCGCCCGCGAGCCGGCGCTCATCGTGACCTGCGGCGACGCTGCTCGTCCGGGTCGTGTGGCGCGATCCCTGCCGGCGGGCCCACCGGTTCGGTACGGCCTGACGGTCTGAACCGCGCCGGTTTCGTGGCGCTCCGACGTACCTCGGGTCCGGTGGAGCCGGCCCCCGACGGGACCGGCGCCTCCCGTCAGGTGATCTGGACGATGGGCAGGCGCAGGGCCCCCGGGGCCGCGGCCGGGACGACCGGGTTCCCGGGAACGACGGGCGCCAGGCGCACGTACGGGGAGCCGGGGGCCGGGCGGGTGTCCGGCTCGCCCCGGTTGGGCCACAGGGCCATCGCCCGCTCGGCCTGGGCGGTGATGGTGAGCGAGGGGTTGACGCCCGGGTTGGCCGAGACCGCGGAACCGTCCACGACGTGCAGACCCTCGTACCCGTGGACGCGGTGGTAGGGGTCGATCACCCCGGTCTCCGGCCCGGCGCCGATCGCGCAGCCGCCCAGGAAGTGCGCGGTGGCCGGGATGTCGAACAGGTCGAGCCAGGAGCCTCCGGGCATGCCGCCGATCTCCTCGGCCGCGTGCCGGACGAACTCGTGGCCCGCGGGCAGCCAGGTGGGGTTGGGCTCGCCGTGACCCCGCCCCGAGCGCAGCCGCGGCCCGAACGGCCCCCTGCGCGCCGACAGGGTGATCGAGTTGTCCTTGGCCTGCATGACCAGGGCGATGATCGAGCGCTCGGACCAGCGGCGATGGTCGAACAGCCGCGCCACCCGGTGGGGCCGGCGTACGGCCTCGCCGAGGAACCTCAGCCAGCGCGGGGCGCCGCCGCCGTCGATGAGCAGGGAGCGGAGCATGCCCATCGCGTTGGAGCCGTCGCCGTAGCGGACCGGTTCGATGTGCGTGTGGGCGTCGGGGTGGATGGAGGAGGTGATCGCCACCCCGCGGTTGAGCTTCTCCCCCTTCACCGACAGGCGCTCGAACCCGAGCAGCGCCTCGGAGTTGGTCCGGGTGAGGGTGCCCAGCCGGTCGGAGATCCGGGGCAGGACGCCGTCCGCCCTGAGCCGGTGCAGCAGCCGCTGGGTGCCGTACGTCCCGGCCGCGAAGATCACCTGTTCGGCGGTGAGCACGCGCCGGCGCCAGGGCGTGCCGGTCCTGCGCACCTCGACGCGGTAGCCGCCGCCGTCCAGCGGGGCGACCGAGGTGACCGTGGCCTCGGCGAAGACCCTGGCACCGGCCCGCTCGGCCAGGTGCAGGTAGTTCTTGACCAGCGTGTTCTTGGCCCCGTGGCGGCAGCCCGTCATGCACTCGCCGCACTCGGTGCAGCCGCTGCGGCGCGGCCCGGCCCCGCCGAAGTAGGGATCGTCGACCTCGACGCCCGGGGTGCCGAAGAAGACGCCGACCGGGGCCATGTGGAAGGTGTCGCCCACGCCCATCCGCTCGGCGACCGTGCGCATCACCTCGTCCGCGCGGGTGACGGTCGGGTTGAGCACCACGCCCAGCATCCGTTTCGCCTGGTCGTAGTACGGGGCCAGCTCGGCCTTCCAGTCGGTGATGCCCGCCCACTGGGCGTCCCGGAAAAAGGCCTCGTGCGGCTCGTAGAGGGTGTTGGCGTAGACCAGGGAGCCGCCGCCGACCCCGGCGCCCGCCAGGACCATGACGCCGGTGCCCTTCTCCCCGCGGAGCACGTGGATGCGCTGAATGCCCTTCAGGCCCAGCGCGGGCGCCCACAGGAAGTCCCGGACCCGCCAGGAGGTCCTGGGCAGCGTGCTCTCGTCGAAGCGGCGCCCGGCCTCCAGCACGGCGACGCGGTAGCCCTTCTCGGTCAGCCGCAGTGCCGAGACGCTGCCGCCGAATCCCGATCCGATCACCAATACGTCATGGTCGAACACGGAGCCTCACTTCACCCGGAGCGCCTTGAGGACCTTGAAGACGCTCACGAGGGTGTCGGCGTACCGCTCGTAGGTCATGCCGAGGATCGGCTCGAAACCCAGCCAGGGGGCCTGGCTGGAGACGGTCTGCGACTCGGTGTACTTCAGCAGGCCCTCGGCCCCGTGACGGCGGCCCAGCCCCGAGGACTTCATGCCGCCCATGGGGGCGTCGTAGGAGGCGTAGGCCGAGCCGTACCCCTCGTTGACGTTGACGGTCCCCGCGTCGATCCGGGCGGCCAGGGCGCGCCCGCGCGCCACGTCGCGGGTCCAGACCGAGGCGTTGAGCCCGTAGGCGGTGTCGTTGGCCCGCTCCACCGCCTCGTCGTCGTCGCCGAAGCGGTACAGCGCCACGACGGGCCCGAAGGTCTCGGCGTGGCAGAGCTCCATGCTCTCGTCCACGCCGGTCAGCACGGTGGGCTCGTAGAAGAACGGGCCCAGGTCCGGGCGGGCCCGGCCTCCGGCCAGCACGCGGGCGCCCTTGGCCACGGCGTCGTCGACCTGCGCGGTGACCGCCTCCAGCTGCCGCCGGGAGGAGAGCGAGCCCATCTGCAGGTTCCAGTCGAACCCGGCGCCGAGCCTCATGTTGCCGACCTGGCGGACGAACCTGTCGGCGAACGCGTCGTGGACGGAGTCGTGGACGTAGAGTCGCTCCACCGACAGGCAGAGCTGCCCCGCGTTGGTGAAGCAGGCGCGCAGCGCGCCCTGGGCCGCGAGGTCGAGGTCGGCGTCGTCGAGCACCAGCATCGGGTTCTTGCCGCCGAGCTCCAGCGAGCAGCCGATCAGGTTCCTGCCCGCCTGCTCGGCGATCCGGCGCCCGGCCCGGGTGGAGCCGGTGAACGCCACGTAGTCGGCGCCCTCGATCAGCACGTCGCCCACCTCGGCGGGCTCGCCCAGGACGACCTGCCAGATCTCCCGGGGCATGCCCAGCGAGACCAGCAGGTCGATCGTCCAGAGCGTGGAGAGCGCGGTCCGGGTGTCGGGCTTGTGCACCACGGTGTTGCCGGCCAGCAGCGCCGGGACGACGTCGGTGACGCCCAGCGAGAGCGGGTAGTTCCACGGCGAGACCACCGCCACCGTCCCCTTGGGCCGGTGGTTCTCCACCGTCCTGGTGGCCAGCGGCATGAAGGGGACGCGCCGGTCGGGCTCCAGCAGGCCGGGGGCGCGCCGCGCGTAGTACAGGGTGCAGCCCGCGACGTCGAGGACCTCCTCGAAGGCGTGCCTGCGCGCCTTGCCGGTCTCCCACTGCAGGATGTCCAGGACCTCGGTGCGACGGTCGAGGATGGCGCCGTGCAGGCGCAGGAAGGGCTCGGCGCGCTCCCGCGCGGGCAGCGCCGCCCACGCCCGCCGCGCCTCGTGCGCGGCCCGGTAGGCGTCGCGGACGTCGTCGGCGGTGGAGACGGGCATCTCGGCGAGGACCTCACCGGTGAACGGCGCGACGATCTCCTGCGTCTTGCCGGTGGAGGCCACGTGTCCTACGACGCGTTCGATCATGCGGGGGGACAGGGCCCGCGTCACTTCGGGGGGAACGGCCATGTTCGCAGGGTAATCGGGATGGACCCGCCATGGCTACCAACCGGTAGCAAGCCGTTGAACCGCCCGCCCCCGCGATCCGTCATAGGGGCATGAGGACATCGACGCGTACGGCCGGCACCGTCGGCGCGGTCACCCTGGCCGCCGCCCTGCTCGCCGGCGCGTGCACGCAGACGGGGACCGGCGGCGCGCCGGGCACGCGAACGGCCACGCAGGGCGCCGTCAAGCTGCCCCCGGTCACGCTGGTCGCCTACGACGGCTGCGACGACATGCTGGCCGGGCTGCGCGCGTCCACGGCCGGGAACGTCGGCCCCTGGGGTCTCGGCGGGCCCTCGATCCTGTACGCTACGGCGCGGGACTCGGCCGCCTCCGCCAAGAGCGGGGGCGAGGCGCCCGAGCACTCCACCACGAACGTGCACGAGGCCGGGGTGGACGAGCCGGACCTGGTCAAGACCGACGGCAAGCGCGTGATCACCGTGAACCGCGGCGTGCTGCGGGTGGCGGACACCGCGACCAGGAAGGTCACCGGCACCCTCAGGCTGGTGAACCCCGAGATGTGGGCCCCGGCCGACCTGCTCGTCAGCGGTGACCGGGCACTGGTGCTGTTCTCCGGCGGCGGGATCGTCCCGTTCGGCGCGACGTCCAAGCGCGCGGCGATCGGCGGGCCGCACTACGCCCTCGTGGACCTGTCCGGGAAGCCGAAGGTGATCGGCTCGCTCACCCCCGAGGGCTCCCACGTGGACGCCCGGATGGTCGGCTCGACCGTGCGGATCGTGGTCCGCAGCCAGCCGCGGATCGAGTTCCCCGACCACGGCGACGTGTCGGAGAACGAGCGGACCCGGCGGAACGCGGAGATCGTCGCCAAGGCGCCGATCGAGGCGTGGCTGCCCCGGTACGAGCTGGCGCCCACCGGCGGGACGGCCTCGAAGCGCACCGTCGGATGCGAGCGGATCAGCCACCCCGCGAAGTACACCGGCACGTCGATGCTGAGCGTGCACACCCTCGACCTGGCGGGAACGCTCACCGACACCGTCCCGATCGGCGTGGTCGCCGACGGGGACACCGTCTACGGGACGGGCTCCAGCCTGTACGTGACCAGCAACCCGGGCTGGTGGTCGCCCCGGCCGATCGACTCGGTGATCGTCGACGACGCCCCGGCGACCCCGGCCGCCACCCCCACGGCGTCCCCGGCGTCCCCGGCTCCCCCGGCGGTCTCGACGCCCACACCCGGCAGGACCGCGCCGGACGCCCCGGCGGCCCCGGGTGCCGTCCCCGGCCTCGACCCGCAGCCGACCCTGCTGCCGGAACCGGTCCCGGACGCGTCCACCGCCCCCCCCGAACCCGCCCCGAGCGCGCCGGTCACCTCGCCGGTCCCGGCCGAGACGCCGGGCACGGCCACCCCGGTCGTCTCCCCGGCCGTCTCCTCGCCCGCCACCGGCACGCCGTCCGCGGAGCCGGTGGAGCCGACGCGGCCGGTGGAGCCTCCCGAGGAGACCGAGATCCACCGGTTCGACGTCACCGCGCCCGGCGCGCCGCGCTACGTCGCCTCGGGCAGGGTCCCGGGCAGGCTGCTCAACCAGTACTCCCTGTCGGAACACGAGGGGCACCTGCGGGTCGCCACCACCCTGACCCTGCCCGCACCGACCGTCTCCCCGTCCACCACCCCGTCCGCGGGCCCGTCCGTCACCCCGTCCACCACCCCGTCCGTGAGCCCGTCCACCGCTCCCGCCCCCGACCCGGCCGTCGACCCCGCCGTCGAGCCGCCGGGCGTGCCGGACACCTCCAGCTCCGTCCACGTGCTCAAGGCCGACACCCTGGTCAAGACCGGCGAGGTCGGCGGGCTCGGACGGGGCGAGCGGATCTACTCGGTACGCTTCATCGGCCCGCTCGGCTACGTGGTGACGTTCCGCCAGGTGGACCCGCTCTACACGCTCGACCTGCGCGACCCGGCCGCGCCGAGGGCGACCGGCGAGCTGAAGATCACCGGCTACTCGGCGTACCTGCACCCGGCCGGTGAGGGACGGCTGATCGGCGTCGGCCAGGAGGCGAGCGAGCAGGGACGCACGCTCGGCACCCAGGTCTCCCTGTTCGACGTCGGCGACCCGGCCGCCCCGCGCCGCCTGTCGCAGATGTTCCAGAAGGACTCCGGCTCCGAGGCCGAGTGGGACCCGCACGCCTTCCTGTACTGGCCGAAGACGGGCACCGCGGTCATCCCCTTGAGCTCCTGGGCCGGGAGCGAGCCGACCACCGGGGCCGCCGTGGTCCTCGACATCGGCGAGACCGAGATCACCAAGGTCGGCACGATCCAGCACTCCGCGCGCAAGCGGGCGGGCAACACCCGTCTCGCCGCCTACGACCCGGGAATCCGCCGCTCGGTCGTCATCGGCGACGAGCTGTGGACGGTCTCCGACCTCGGCCTCAAGGTCAACACCCTCGACGGCCTGGCCGAACGGGCCTGGATCCCGTTCTCCTGACAGGCGTTCGTCACCTCGGGACCGTGCCCCGGCCCACCCGCCGGGGGACGGTTTCCCCGTCCCCATAGGGCCCCTATTACACCTACATATCCCTCTTTACAATATCTTGTCATGTCACTTGAATAGGTGTTACCTCTTGCGCAACACACGCGAGTCGCGTGTGGCATGGCCAACGACGGCCATCTCTGCGCAGGAGGATCGGTGCCGACCAACCCCCGGTTACGCCTCACCGTCATAGCGGCCGCGACAGCGGCGCTCGTACTTCCCCTTCCGGGAGTCGCCCAGGGCGAACCCGGAGGGCAGCCCCCCAGGGCTCTCGACTTCCAGGCCGAACACGGCGCCAAGCCCGACCTGGACAACCGGCGCGGCAGCGTCGCGCCCCCGTCGTCGTCCGCCCGATCACTGGCGAGCGCCGCGACGGTCCGTTGGAACGCTCTCGGCACCCCCGCCGTCGTCACCTCCTCCGCCCCCCTCGCCGAGGGACTGGGCGCCGACCCCGAGCAGGCCGCGCGCGCCTACCTCAAGGCGAACGAGAACCTGTTCGGCCTCTCCGCCGAGGCCGTGGACGCCCTTGAGAAGATCGCCGCCAACCCCATCGGGGACGGGCACGCCGTACTGCTCAGGCAGAAGTTCGGCGACCTGCCCGCGGGCGTGGACGGGCAGGTCGTGGTCGGCGTGAAGGGCGGCAAGGTCCTGCACGTCACCTCCACCCTCTCCCGCTCCACCCAGGCGCCCCCGGCCGCCCGGATCACCGAGCAGCAGGCGCTGGAGGCCGCGGCCAGGGACGGCGGGATCGACCTGGCCACGGCCACGGTCAAGAAGGTCACCGCCGTGGCGGTGCCCGCGCCGGACGGGACGCACAACGCGTTCCAGGTCGTCCTGATCGGTGGCGGCAAGGGCGACCCGGCCGCGTACACCACGCACGTGGACGCGGTCAGCGGTCAGATCCTCACCCGCGAGAACCTGGTCGACCACCACTCCGCGCCGGAGGACCCGCGCTGGAAGGCGTTCCCGGCCAACCCCCCGGCCGACTACTCCTCCACCGACACCCGCGCGACGTGGTGCTCCATCGCGGGCCCCGGCTGCGACGTCATCGGCGCCGACCCGGCCACCGGCAAGCCGTGGGACTTCGACCACGTCGCCGGCGCCCCCACGTTCACCAGCATCGGCAACGCCGCCAAGACCGTGGAGAACCGCGCCAGCGCCGACCCGTACACGGTGGGCACCCGCAGCAACGTGAACACGCCCAGCCGCGAGTACGCCTACCCGTGGACCAACAAGTGGTACACGGCCAAGTGCGACCCGGCGTCGCTGGACCAGCCCGGTGAGGCCGACCTGGAGGCCGCCATCACCAACCTGCACGTCATGCACAACCGCATGCACGACTGGTCCTACCGGCTCGGCTTCACCGAGACCGCGTGGAACATGCAGCAGGAGAACGGCGAGCGCGGCGGCCTGGACGGCGACCCCGAGCAGGGCAACGCCCAGGCGGGCGCCCGGGATCTCAGCGTGCGCGACAACGCCAACCAGATCACCGGTCCCGACGGGGTCGCCCCCATCACCAACATGTACCTCTGGCAGCCGGTCGCGGGCGCGTTCTACCCGCCCTGCGTGGACGGCGACTACGACATGTCGGTCATCGGCCACGAGTACACCCACGCGATCTCCGGCCGCATGGTCGGCGGCCCGAACGCCGGATGGAGCGGCGCCCAGGCCGGGGCCATGAACGAGAGCACCTCGGACCTGTTCGCGATGGAGTACCTGGCCGAGTACGGCTTCCGCCCCGCGGGTGACACCCCGTACGTCACCGGCGGCTACGTCACCGGCGACAAGAAGGCCGGAATCCGCAACTACGACATGTCCGCCTCGCCGCTGAACTACAGCGACATCGCCTACGACCTCGTCGGGCAGCAGGTGCACGCCGACGGCGAGATCTGGTCGGCCACCCAGTTCGACGTGCGCAAGGCGTTCGTGCAGAAGTACGGCCAGGGCACCCCGGCCAGGCAGAAGGCGTGCGCCGACGGCGCGACCCCGCTCGACCAGTGCCCGGGCAACCGGCGCTGGGCCCAGCTCTCCTTCGACGCGCTGCTGCTGATGGCCTCCGGCGCGGTCAGCTACGTCGACCACCGCGACGCGCTGCTCGCGGCCGACGCCATCCGCTTCGGCGGGGCCAACCAGGGCATCATGTGGCGGGCCTTCGCCGAGCACGGGCTCGGCGAGGACGCGGCGAGCGCCGGGACGAACGACCCCGACCCGACGCCGAGCTTCGTCAACCCGTCCGGCAAGAACGGCGAGCTCCAGCTCAAGCCGCTGCTGGAGTCCAAGGGCGCCGCGCTCCGGCTGTACGTGGGCCACTACGAGGGCCGTGTGGTGCCGGTGGCCGACACCGACCCCGCGACCGAGCTCGGCGACACCGTGAAGATGACCCCGGGCCTGTACGACTTCGTGGTCACGGGCAAGGGCTACGGGCACACCCGGCTGAAGTTCGCGGTGCTGCCCGGCGTGAAGCTGCCGCTGCCGGTGTCGGTGCCGAAGAACGTCGCCTCGGCGGCGCTCGGCGCCACCGCGGCCGGTGACGGCGTCAACCAGGCCCTGCTGATCGACGAGACCGAGGCGACGAACTGGGCCTCGCTCACCGCGCCGGTCAAGGGCAAGGCCGTCACCGTGGACCTGGCCGGGACCGACCCGGTGAAGGTCCGCCGGGTGCAGGTCAGCGCCATGCTCCGGCCCAACACCGGCGACACCGCCGACCCCGGCGCCCAGAACCGCTTCACGGCCCTGCGCGCCTTCGAGGTCCTGGCCTGTGACGCCACCAAGAAGGACTGCTCCTCGCCGGAGTCCTTCTCGGTCGTCTACACCAGCCCGGACGACGCCTTCCAGACCCGCCGGCCGCGCCCCCGCGGCGCCGACCTGATCATGAAGTCCTTCAAGATCCCGACCACCACGGCGACCCACCTGACCCTGCGGGCCGTCTCCACCCAGTGCACCGGCAACCCGCTCTACGCCGGTGAGCAGGACGCCGACCCCAACTCCTTCACCGACTGCGCCACCGCCAACCCCGCCAGGGACCAGCTGCGCGCGGCCGAGTTCCAGGCGTTCACCCGCTAGGGACTCGTTCCTTCACGACACCGGGCTCCCCGGGTACGGCAAGGCTCCGTACCCGGGGTGTCCCGGTGCCCGGGAAAGACGAGTGCCCGCGAAAGACGAGTGCGGCCCCCGCCTTCCGGCGGGGGCCGCACTCGTCTGCGAAGGACCGGACAGGACGCGCTCCGTCGCCGGCCGCGTCAGACCGGGTGCGTCTCCGGGGCCGCCACCGGCACGATCTCCGGGGCGCCCAGGCGGATGGCGTCGGCCTCCTGGTCGGTGTCCTGCTCCTGGGAGAGGCGCTCGGACTCCACGCGCTTGGTGTAGTACTCCACCTCGCGCTTGATCTGCTCGGCGTCCCAGCCCAGCGGCCCGGCGAGCAGCTGCGCGGCCTCCTCGACCACGGCCACCCCCCGGTGGAAGGTCTCGATCGAGATGTGCGTGCGCCGGGTCAGCACGTCGTTCACGTGCCGGGCGCCCTCGTGGGTGGCCGCGTAGACCACCTCCGCCCGCAGGTAGTCGTCCGCGCCGGTGAGCGGCTTGCCCAGCGAGGGGTCCTGCTCGACCAGGGCCAGGACCTCGTCGATCATCGACCCGTACCGCTGGAGCAGGTGCTCGATCCTGGCCACGTGCAGCCCGGAGGAGTGGGCCAGCCGGTGGCGGGAGTTCCACAGCGCCTGGTAGCCCTCGGCCCCGGCGAGCGGGATGCGGTCGGTGCAGGAGGGCGGGACCCGGTAGTCCAGGCCGTGCGCCACCGCGTCGACCGCGTCCTTCGCCATGACGCGGTACGTCGTGTACTTCCCTCCGGCGACCATGACCAGCCCCGGCACCGGGTGCGCCACCACGTGCTCGCGGGAGAGCTTGGAGGTCTCCTCCGACTCCCCCGACAGCAGCGGGCGCAGCCCGGCGTAGACGCCCTCGACGTCCTCGCGGGTCAGCGGGACCTCCAGCACCTCGTTGACGTGGTCGAGGACGTAGTCGATGTCGGAGCGCGACGCCGCCGGATGAGCCCGGTCCAGCTCCCACGCGGTGTCGGTGGTGCCGATGATCCAGTGACGGCCCCAGGGGATGACGAACAGCACCGACTTCTCGGTCCGCAGGATGATCCCGGTGAGCGAGTGGATCCGGTCGCGCGGCACCACCAGGTGGATGCCCTTGGAGGCGCGTACGTGGATCTGCCCCCGCCCGCCGACCATCTCCTGGAGATCGTCGGTCCACACCCCGGTGGCGTTGACCACCTGGCGGGCCCGGATCTCCATCTCGCCGCCGTTCTCCAGGTCGCGGACCCGGACCCCGGTGACCCGCTCCCCCTCGCGCAGGAAGCCCACCACCTGCGTCCTGGAGGCCACGCTGGCGCCGTACATGGCGGCCGTGCGCAGCGTGGTCATCACGTGCCGGGCGTCGTCGATCTGGGCGTCCCAGTACTGCACGGCGCCGGTGAAGGCGCTCTTGCGCAGCGAGGGCGCCAGCCGCAGCGCCCGCCTGCGCGACAGGTGCCGGTGGCCGGGCATCCCCCGGCCGGACCCGAAGGAGAAGCCCATGGTGTCGTACAGGACCAGGCCGGCGCCGACGTAGGGCCGCTCCCAGCCGCGGTGCTTGAGCGGGAACAGGAACGGCACAGGCCGGACCAGGTGCGGGGCGATCCGCTGCAGCAGCAGCGAGCGTTCCTGGAGCGCCTCCCTGACCAGGTCGAAGTTGAGCTGTTCCAGGTAGCGCAGGCCCCCGTGGATCAGCTTGGACGATCTGGACGAGGTGCCGGAGGCGAAGTCGCGCGCCTCCACCAGCCCCACGGACAGCCCCCGGGTCGCCGCGTCCAGCGCGACCCCGGCTCCGACGACCCCGCCTCCGATCACCACCACGTCGAGTTCCGCGGCGCTCATCTGCGCCAGTGCGGCGGATCGCTCGGCAGGCCCGAGCCGTCCCGTGCCCATTCGCGCCGTCATGTGCAACCCCCTGGGGTGCGTCTTGTCGCCTTACGTGAGGTATCTACCCATCTACCCTAGGCACCATTACCGGCCGGTAGGAAACGGCGGGCGAGATTCCCGTCACAACCCCGGTGAACAGCGCGAACCCGTCGCCGAGGCCCCTTCTCCCAGGGGTCCCGCCGAGATCATGTGAACCTCCGGCCACCCCGGTCGCTACCCACCCGACATGAACAGGGGTGCCGAGAAGATGCCGCCGCACCGGCCCGCGCCACCGCGCCGTCGTCCCCCGCCCTCCCGGTCGAACCGACCCTGGAGGACGGCTACCTCGCCCTCATGGAAGACGTCCGCCGAGCCTCTCCGGGAAGGGAGAAGCCGTGGATCACGTGACCGGTCCGAGCCGGGTCACCGGGGGAAGGGACCGGCCACGGTCAGCGGAGCCGGTCGCGCAGGCGTGCGCACTCCCGGGCGAAGCGGCTGCCGCGGCCGCTCGCCGCGTGGGCCGACACGGCCGGGATCTCGCCACGGGCACCGGCCCAGGCGGCGACGTCGGCGGCGAACGCCACCGCCTCGGAGTGGATCACGGTCGGGCGCTCTCCCGGGCCGGGCAGCAGGACCGGCAGCATGCTCGCCAGGATCGTCCACACCTGCTCGTGTCCTCCCCGGCGGGCGGCATCGGTGAGGAAGGCCAGCACCGGACGGGTCGCGAACCGGGCGCGGCGGATCAGGAACGCGAGCTGGCGGCCGATCGCCTCGGCGGGCAGATCTCCACGGGCCGCCATCCGCAGCAGCAGCGGCACCGCCTCCGTATGCCCTTCGGCCAGGAAATAGGCCAGAAGGAGCGCCGTCGCGTCCCCCGGCGGGCCGTCCGTCTCGGACAGGGCCGCCAGATGCGGGGGGTGCACTCCCGGACGGTCCCACTGGTAGAACAGGTGGGGCAGGTAGTTGACGGAGACGATCTCCCGGTGCGACGGCAGGACCGCCGGCCACCAGTCCATGGCGTGACCGTGATCCTCCCCGCACCACTTCGACGGCTCGCGCAGCAGCTCGTCGATGAGGTCGTGCCCGGCCGGCTTCGCGTGCAGCACCGGCACCAGCCGGATCTGGCCGACCTGCCGCATCTCGTGCTCCTCGAAGAGGTGCTCGCGGCCGTCCTCGACGTACCCCCACCGCACACCCGCCTCCGGGTCGGGCAGCCCGCCTCCGGCCAGCCAGGCGGCGAGCGACGCCCCGGCCCGCGAGCCCACCCGCGCGGCTCGCTCGGCGACGTCGGGGTGAGCACCTCTCGGCAGCCGCAGCAGCGCCTGCCGCAGGTCCGCGACCGGCGGCTCGACCCCCGCGGCCGCGCACGCCTCCAGCCGGTCCACCAGCGTGCCGGGATCGAGGTGCCCGGTCATCACCGTGGGGGTCGCCAGCAGGACGGGGGGCAGCGTCCCCTCCCTCAGCGCCACGTAGAGCTCGCTGAGCCGGTGCAGCAGGAACAGGTGCGGTGGCGACACCGATCCGGGTTCCGGCAGCCGTCGCCGCCGGCGGAACTCCACCGCGGGGTCGGGTGTCTCGGGCTCGCCGAACAGCCCGCGTGGGCCCATGTAGCCGATCATCACGCGGAACGCCGGTTCTCCGGGGTCGGCCGGGGGCATGGGCAGCCCGTCGCGCATCGCCGTCACCCGCTCGGCGGAGACCCCGATCTCCTCGATCCCGCGGAAGATCTCCTCCCGTACGTGCTCGGGGAGCTCGCCGAACGCCCGCCCGGGCTCGCCGTCCTCCTCGTCCTTCGACTCCTCCCACTCGTCGTCCTGCTCCCCGGCCGGTACGGCCGTGACGCTCACCGAGAAACTCGCTCCCTCCCAGGGATCGACGGGTTCGGGATCGGGCACGCCGGGATCGGCTCCGGGCGTGATCACTTCCCTGGCGAGGGCGACGGCCCAGGAGTACGGGTCGACCCAGCGCTCCGTCGAGTACAGGTTGGGAAAGGGGCGGTCGAAGGCGGGGAGCAGCTTCTCACTCAGGACCGAGCGGTCACTCCATGCCTGCTCGACGAAGCCGGCGAGCCACCGCTCGTACGTCACCCAGCCGTGCGAATTCCACCCGCCCATCTCCAGGGTCGGGGGCGGGAACCGGCCGGGTTCCGCGACGGCGGGCAGCGGCACGGGGGTGAACGGCTCCAGCGCCTCCTCCGGGGCGATCTCGCCGCCGAACGCCGCGGCCACCCGCGCGCCGAGCGCCGCGGGCAGCAGGGGGACGGCGTCGGCGATCAGCGCCGAGGCCGTACCGAAGGCGGCGGCGTGCTTGACGGCGAGCTGGGCCGCGCGTCCCTGAACCTCGTAGGAGGTGTGCGCGAACGCCGTGGCGAGCGCGGGCGCCATCTCTCCGGCGCGTGCGGGTGCCCGCCTGACCTCCTCGTCCAGCCAGCTCAGACCCGCACGGGCCAGCTTGGCCTCGGCGCGGAAGGTCAGCGCGCCGATCGCCTCGGCGACGTCGTCGCCGTCGTGGGGGCCGGTACGGCGTACCTGGGCGAGCGCCGGCTCGGCGACCGTGCCGGGGGCGGTGGGGAGCAGCCGCAGGTAGTCGCGTGCCCGCGCGGCGGCCTCCTGCGGCGTGGGGTCGATCATCTCGTGCAGCCGCACGAAGAAACGCAGGTCGGCGGCGTCGCCCCCGCGCAGGAAGCGGCCCACGCAGCCGTCGAGCAGGTCGTCACGCGACACCCGTCCGGCCGCGAGGAGCCTCCGGAGCAGGGAGAGCCACCGGGTGGGCACGGGCGTCAGCCGTTCCTCCCGCAGGGCGCGGCCCGCTCCCTCCGCCTCGAAGATCCTCGGAAGCAGCGGGCCGATCAGCGGGTCGTCGTCCACCGTCCCGGCGGAGAGCCAGGCGACCACGAGGGGGTCGTGCTCGGGCGGCTCGCCACCGCAGGCCCGAAGCAGCGCCAGTGCCAGGGGGGCGATGCGGTCGTTCGTCCCGCGGATCCTCCGGGAGAGCCGTCTCGCCACGTCGGCCTGCCAGTCGAGGGGACGGGTGGCCATCGCGCGGATCACGTCGGCCGGATCCGGCTGCGGCGCCCACCGGGGGGTGAACTCGCGGCGGGTCAGCCAGGCGGTCACGGCGGCGGGACCCGAGATCGTGCCCGCCCCCACGACGCGCAGCGGCGTCCCGAAACCGGCGAGCACGTCGCCCGTCGTCTCGCGGAGGGTCGCCAGGATCTCCTCCCGTTCCCAGGCGGTCAGATCCCCCTCGTCGAGGACGCCGTAGTCGGCCGGCGAGCTCTCCTGCACCATCCCCGCGGCGGTGTCGCGCAGTTCCTTGAGGAACTCCGGCAGCCGCCCCGCCACCTCGGCACGCTCGGCATCGGTCAACGCGGCCACGCGGTCGGCCAGCGCCTCGGTCCGGCGTTCGGTGACGAGGTCGCGCACCTCCTGCCAGGCGCTCACGGGGTCGCCTCCACGGCGGTACGGGCGGGTGCCGCCTGCGTCACCGTCCCGCTGAGGAATCCGGGCGTGAGAGCGGGACCACCAAGCGCGCCAAGGTCACCAAGGTCACCGGGAGCGCCGCCGGACATCGACGATCCCGGACGTCCGTCCACCAGGCTGGAAGGCGCGGCGTACATGTACGCCTGCGTCGCACGTGTCATGGGCCGGAGACTAGAGATCGTCTCCGACAAAAGACCCGCGCGGGCCGTCCACATCGGCCACCGGCCGTTCCCCGGCGAGGGACTCCTGGCGGTTACTCCCACCGCCGCGATCACGCGGGCGCTCCCCGGCGCGGAGCCCCGGCCCGGGAACGCGTCCGCACGCGGACCCGGAAGGATGGGGCCCATGAGCATCACACTCGCCGACGCCCGCGTCGTGACCCCCGACGGTGTCCACGAGGGCTGGCTGACCATCGAGGACGGCCGCATCACCCACGTGGGGCAGGGCGCCGCCCCCGGGCCGGGGCTGGACCTGGCCGGCCGGTACGTCGTGCCGGGCTTCGTCGACATCCACAACCACGGCGGGGCGGGCGGCTCCTTCCCCTCCGGCGACCTCGCGCAGGCCAGGACGGCGGCGGACCTGCACTCCCGGCACGGCACCACCACGCTCGTCGCGAGCCTGGTCACCGCCTCCCTGGACGACCTGGCCTCGGCGGCCGCGGCGCTGGCCGAGCTGTGCGAGGACGGCCTGCTGGCCGGGATCCACTTCGAGGGCCCCTACATCGCCGCCGCCCGGTGCGGGGCCCACGACCCGGCCCTGCTGCGCGAACCCTCCCCGCGGGAGCTCGCCCGGCTGCTCAGGGCCGGGCGCGGCCACGTGCGGATGGTCACCCTCGCCGCGGAGCTGCCCGGCGCGCTGGACACCGTACGCGAGGCGGTGGCGGGCGGCGTGATCGCCGCCCTCGGCCACAGCGACGCGAGCTACGAGCAGACGATCGCGGGCATCGACGCGGGCGGCAGCGTGGCGACCCACCTGTACAACGCGATGCCGCCGCTGCACCACCGCGACCCCGGGCCCATCGCCGCCCTGCTCCAGGACGAGCGCGTCACGGTCGAGCTGATCAACGACGGTGTGCACCTGCACCCGGCCATGACCCGCCTGGCCTTCACGACGGCGGGTCCCGCGAGGACCGCGCTGATCACCGACGCGATGGCGGCGGCCGGGATGGGCGACGGCGTCTACGGGCTCGGCCCGATGAGCGTGAACGTGATCGACGGGGTGGCCCGGCTGGCCGAGGGCGGCGCCATCGCGGGCAGCACCCTGACCATGGACGTCGCGTTCCGGCACGCCGTGCGCGAGGTGGGCCTCTCGATGACCGAGGCGGCCGAGATCTCGTCCCTGACCCCGGCCAGGGTGCTCGGCCTCGACGACCGCCTGGGCTCGATCACGGTCGGCAGGCAGGCCGACCTGGTGGTGCTCTCCGACGACCTGGAGGTCTCCGGGGTGATGCGCCGGGGCTCCTGGATCACCGAACCGCGCTGACCCACCGGCCCGCCCGCCGGGTCACGGCCCGGCGGGCGGGACGACCCCGCCGGGACGGCCCCGCGGGCGGAACGGCCCCACCGGGACGACTCCGCGGGTGGAACCGCCCCGCGAGCGCGAGGCGGTTCTCAGGTGACGTGGGGGGCGACGACCACCTCGACGCGCTGGAACTCCTTGAGGTCGGAGTACCCGGCGGTCGCCATGGTGCGCCTGAGCGCGCCCATCAGGTTCATCGAGCCGTCGGCCACCGAGGAGGGGCCCTGGAGGATCTGCTCCAGCGTGCCGACCGTGCCGAACTCGACCCGCTTGCCCCGGGGCAGCTCCGGGTGCTGCGCCTCCGACCCCCAGTGGAAGCCGCGGCCGGGGGCCTCGGAGGCCCGCGCCAGCGGCGAGCCGACCATGACCGCGTCCGCTCCCACCGCGATCGCCTTGGCGATGTCACCGGAGGTGCCCATGCCGCCGTCGGCGATGACGTGGACGTACCGCCCGCCCGACTCGTCCATGTAGTCGCGGCGTGCCGCGGCCACGTCGGAGATCGCGGTGGCCATCGGCACCACCACGCCCAGTACCGTGCGGGTGGTGTGCGAGGCGCCGCCGCCGAAGCCGACGAGCACCCCGGCCGCGCCGGTCCGCATCAGGTGCAGCGCCGCGGTGTAGGTGGCGCATCCCCCGACGATCACGGGGACGTCGAGCTCGTAGATGAACTGCTTGAGGTTGAGCGGCTCGGCCCTGCCGGAGACGTGCTCGGCCGAGACCGTGGTGCCGCGGATCACGAAGATGTCCACGCCCGCGTCGATGACGGCCTTGTGGTACTGGACGGTCCGCTGCGGGGAGAGCCGGACGGCCGTGGCCACCCCGGCGGCGCGGATCTCCTCGATCCGGCGGCCGATCAGCTCCTCCTTGATCGGCGCGTTGTAGATCTCCTGCAGCCGCTTGGTGGCGGGCGCCCCCTTGAGCGCGGCCACCTCCTCCAGCAGCGGCATCGGATCGTCGTACCGGGTCCAGAGCCCTTCGAGGTCGAGCACGGCGAGACCGCCGAGCCTGCCGACCTCGATGGCGGTCCGCGGCGAGACCACGCTGTCCATCGGGCTCACCACGACGGGCAGCTCGAAGCGGTAGGCGTCGATCTGCCAGGCGATCGAGACCTCCTCGGGGTCGCGGGTCCGGCGCGAGGGGACGATGCCGATCTCGTCGAGCGCGTAGGCACGACGGCCGCTCTTGCCGCGGCCGATCTCCACCTGAGTCATATGCCTGTCTTTCCCGTTCATGCGGATGCGGCGCGCGTCGTGATCCTCACGCGCGCGCCGTGCCCGCCGCTCTAACGACCGTGGTAGTTGGGGGCCTCGACCGTCATCTGGATGTCGTGCGGGTGGCTCTCCTTCAGGCCCGCCGCGGTGATCGGCATCAGCTCGCACCGCTCGTGCATGTCGGCGACCGTGCGGCATCCGGCGTACCACATGCCCTGGCGGAGGCCGCCGACGAGCTGGTGGGCCACCGCGGCGACCGGGCCGCGGTAGGGGACCTGGCCCTCGATGCCCTCGGGGATGAACCTGTCCTCGGTGCCGACGTCGGCCTGGGCGTAGCGGTCCTTGCTGAAGGAGGTGCCGCCGCGCTCCCGGTTGCGGACCGCGCCGAGCGAGCCCATCCCCCGGTACGACTTGAACTGCTTGCCGTTGATGAAGATCAACTCGCCCGGGGACTCCTCGCAGCCGGCCAGGAGCGACCCGAGCATGACCGAGTCGGCCCCGGCCGCGATGGCCTTGACGATGTCGCCCGAGTACTGCAGGCCGCCGTCGCCGATCACCGGCACCCCGGCGGGCCCCGCGGCCAGCGACGCCTCGTGGATGGCCGTCACCTGCGGGGCGCCGACACCGGCGACCACCCGGGTGGTGCAGATGGAGCCGGGACCGACCCCGACCTTGACCGCGTCGGCTCCGGCGTCGATCAGCATCTGGGCGCCCGCGCGGGTGGCGATGTTGCCGCCGACCACGTCGATCCCGCCGTTCGCCTTGATCTTGGCGATCATGTCGGCGAGTCCCTTGGAGTGACCGTGCGCGACGTCCACCACGATCACGTCGACCCCGGCCTCGATAAGCGCGGCCGCCCGCTTGTCGGCGTCGCCGCCGACGCCGACGGCCGCCCCCACGACCAGCCTGCCGTCGGCGTCCTTGGTCGCCATCGGGTACTTCTCGCTCTTGGTGAAGTCCTTGACGGTGATGAGCCCGCGCAGCCGGCCCCCGGCGTCCACCAGCGGAAGCTTCTCGATCTTGTTCTGCCTGAGCAGGTCGAACGCGTCGTCGGTGGAGACCCCGACCGGCGCGGTGACCAGCGGCATCGGGGTCATGACCTCGCGCACCGGGCGGTTGTGGTCGGTCTCGAAGCGCATGTCACGGTTGGTGACGATGCCGACGAGCACGCCGGTCCCGTCGGTCACGGGCACGCCCGAGATCCGGTACGTGGCGCAGAGGCGCTCGACGTCGGCGAGCGTGTCGTCCGGGGAGCAGGTGACCGGGTTGGTGACCATCCCGGCCTCGGAGCGCTTGACGAGGTCGGCCTGCTGGGCCTGGTCCTCGATCGAGAGGTTGCGGTGCAGAATGCCGATGCCGCCCTGGCGTGCCATCGCCACCGCCATGCGGGCCTCGGTCACCGTGTCCATCGCCGCGGAGATCAGCGGGATCCTCAGGGTGATGCCCCTGGACAGGCGCGTGGTGGTCTCGGCCTCGCCCGGTTGCAGGTCCGAATAGGCGGGGACCAGGAGCACGTCGTCGTACGTGAGCCCCGGTTCGGTGAACTTGGCCATCAGCAACCCTCCTGCCACGGCGCTCTCATGACGGGGAAAGGCGCCGACCCCCGGGCTCACAGTTTAGAGTCTGGCACCGATCCGGGCCGACCCGGGGGAAAAGCCCGCGCGTGGCGGGGCCGGGCCACGGCCGGGCCACGGCCGGGGAGGGCGCTGCGCCGTAGGGGGTGTCGCCGAAGAGGGTGGTCGCCGAAGAGAGCCGGGGAAGGACGGGCCGTCCCGGGAAGGGCCGTCCGGGAAGGCGGGCCGTCAGGGGAGACAGGCCGTCCGGGAGAGGGAGAAGGTCGGGGGGCCGAGCGGTCGGTGACCCGCTCGGTCCCCCGGATCACCGGTACCGTCACGGAGCGCCTTGGCGCCACCGGACCCCCCTCCGCACCCGGATGGCGGCGTCATCCGTGTCGGTACCGACGCTGCGTCAAGAGTGCGTCACGATACGTTCTGCAGGCAATGTAGAAACGTGCAATTGCACGAAGTTGCACACGACGGCATGCCGGTAGAGGCAACGCCCGGACAGGGATGATTCACCGGGCTATCCTCGCCAGACCCCCCGTGTCATCTGCAGGAGTCCCTCACTGATGCGTACTGACACATCCATGTCCGCCCCGTCCGACCCGCTGGAGACACTGGGCCTCACCCCGGCCCAGGCCAGCCTGTACAACACGGTCCTGCGCCTGCACCGTGCCACCCGCGACGACCTGGTCCAGGCCACCGACGGCTCGTCGGAGCCGATCACCCGCGAGCTGGCCACCCTGGTACGGCTGGGCGTGGTCGCCGAGCAGGGCGGCGAGTACCTCGCCCGGCACCCGGCCACCGCCCTGGGGAACCTGATCGCCGAGAGGCTGGACCGGCTGGCCGCCGAGAGCCGCGGCATCGACCGCGTGCTCGGCTCGATCCGCGGCTTCATCCACCAGTACGACGCGGGGCACGACTACCAGGCCGGCCGGTTCCCGGTGGAGGCCGTCGGCGGGGCCGACGAGTTCTACGAGAGCGTGATCGGCCTGGCCGTGCAGTCCCCGCCGCTGACGCTGCTGTCGGCCATCCCGGACGGCCGGATGATGAGCGACTTCGCGCACCGCTACGCCGACCAGTGGATCGGGGCCCAGCACGCCGGCCTGCTCTCCTGCCGGGTCGTCATCCCGGTCCACACGCTGGAGATCCCGGGCCTGCGCGACAAGCTGGACCGGTTCGAGCGGGCCGGAGCCCAGGTGCGCACCCTGGACGTGGTGCCGAGCTGGTTCCTGGTCGCCGGGGGCGACGCCGCGGGCCTGCCGCCCCAGTGGGGAGGCACGCTGCCGGAGAACGCCTACAACTTCCACCTGCTCCGGGCGCCCGTCGTGGTGGCCGCGCTCGGCTCGCTCTTTCGGGAGCTGTGGGCACGCTCGGCCCGGCTGCCCTGGACCCACCGCGACGACGTCGTGGTCCGGGTGCTGCGTCTGGCCGGCCAGGGCGTCCCGGACGAGATGATCGCCCGGCAGCTGGGCGTCTCGGTCCGCACGGTACGGGCCCGGTTCGCCGACGCCATGGCCGAGCTGGGCGCGCAGTCACGCTTCCAGGCGGGGGTGGAGGCGGCCCGGCGCGGCTGGCTCTCCTAGGACCGCGGCCCTCCCTCGGCGACCGGGGACCTCCCGCGCCTCCGGGCGCGGCCCCGGCGCCTCCGGTTGCCTTCTCCGACGCCTTCGGGTACGGCCCCTGCCCCTTCGGGCGACCGGCTCTCCGCAGGGCCGGGACGCCTTCCGAGGCGCCGTACGCCCCCGGCAGGGCCGGATACGCCTCGCCCGGGACCGCCGCACTCGTGCAGTTCCATGCCTCTCTGTCACATCCAGGCCATAAGGTGGGATCGTGCTCGACGATGTCCCTCGCGACCCGTTCGCGGATGACCCCGACGACCCGGCGGCGGCGCTGGGCGATCCCGACGATCCCGAGCCGCTCACCACGGACGAGCGCGACGAGGCCATGACCGACCTCGCCGACGTGGAGGTCTTCCGCTCACTGCTGGAGCCCCAGGGAGTGCTCGGCCTGGTGCTCGACTGCCCCGAATGCGGCGAGCAGCACTACTTCGACTGGGAACTGCTCCGCGGCAACCTGCGCCAGATGATCGAGAACGGCCAGCCGCAGGTCCATGAGCCCGCCTACGAGCCCGACCCCACCGACTACGTGAGCTGGGAGTACGCCCGGGGTTACGTGGACGGTGTGATCGACACCGAGGAACACCGCTGATCCACGTCGTCGGCCAGGGCCGCCAGTAGCGCGACCGCGACGTCTCCGGCCTTCGAGGGGGAGACCGGTGTCCTGCGGGACAGTGCCTCGACGACCGCCTCGGTCTCGGTCACGGCCGGATCCTCGTCCGGCCCGTACCTGCGGGCCGGACGTCGCGGGTGAACCGTTGTCATGATCGTTCTCGCTCCGGGTCGTCGCGAGCCCCGTCCCGCGGTTCGGGTCTCCGCTCGCGGCCCCTGCTCAGCGGCTCCGCGGTCAAGCTATCGACTCCAGCTCCGCCATCGCCCGAAGCCTGGCCAGCGCCCTGTGCTGGGCGACACGAACCGCACCTGGTGACATGCCGAGTACATTACCGGTCTCCTCGGCGGAAAGGCCCGACACCACCCGGAGCATGAGCAGCTCCCGCTGGTTGTCCGGCAGCCGCGACAGCAGCCGGCGGGCGTGCTCGGCCTCGATGTAGCGCACCACGGTCTCCTCCGGCCCCGGCCCCTCGTCGGGGCCGTCCGGAAGGTCCTGGGTGGGCACGGCCGAACGCACCGAGCTGCGCAGCGCGTCGGCCACCTTGTGGGAGGCGATGCCGAAGACGAAGGACGCGAAAGGGCGGCCCATGTCACGGTAGCGGGGCAGCGCGGACAGCACCGCGATGCACACCTCCTGGGCCACGTCGTCCGCGATGTGGTATTGACCGGAGACCCGGCCCAGACGACCACGGCAATAACGCACGACCATCGGCCGCAGTTGCGCGATCAGAGCCTCGATCGCGGTGCGATCCCCCTGAACGGCGAGGCTTGTCAGATCCTTGAGATCATCCCTGTGGGCGACCCCATCGGACCTCGTCGCAAGCCTCACCCCATTTTTGGCGTCGGCGACGCATCCCTCGGTCACGTTAGGCATGATGCCCGCCCTGATAGTGCCTGTCGTCATGGCAAACGGCTACGGATTGGTCACATTGAGGCGGTGATAACCGCGCGTAATCAAGGGGCGACGCTATCGACTACGGTATGTAGGAATATTCCGCTCGATTGCCAGAATGCGTTCTATAGAGCAGAAGCGTTTTTTGGATCTTCCACGCCGGAAGACGTGCCATGACGCTTTGGGACCGCTTTCGGTTCACCGCCGGAAGCGATCGTCCTTCATCCTCCACGCGAGCCCGGCGGGTCCCGGACGCGGAGACACGAACGGCCCGCGTCCCCCGAGGGGGGCGCGGGCCGCGCGGGAGCGGTACCGATCAGTGGCCGTGACCGTGGCCGTGGCCCTGACCGCCGCCGGCCGGGGCCTCCTCCTCGGGCTTGTCCACCACGAGGGCCTCGGTCGTCAGCAGCATGCCGGCGATGGAGGCGGCGTTCTGGACGGCCGAGCGGGTGACCTTGACCGGGTCGATGACGCCCTGGGCGATCAGGTCGCCGTACTCGCCGGTGGCGGCGTTGAAGCCCTGGCCGGCGGAGAGCTCGGTGACCTTGGCCGTCACCACGTAACCCTCGAGACCGGCGTTCTCGGCGATCCAGCGGGCCGGCTCGACGAGCGCCTTGCGGACGATCGAGACACCGGTCGCCTCGTCCCCGGTCAGGCCCAGGTCGTCGAGGGCCTTGGAGACGTGGATGAGCGCGGAGCCACCGCCGGAGACGATGCCCTCCTCGATCGCGGCGCGGGTGGCCGAGATCGCGTCCTCGAGGCGGTGCTTCTTCTCCTTGAGCTCCACCTCGGTGGCCGCGCCGACCTTGAGCACGCAGACACCGCCGGAGAGCTTGGCCAGACGCTCCTGGAGCTTCTCGCGGTCCCAGTCGGAGTCGGACTGCTCGATGGCGAGCTTGATCTCCTTGACGCGGTCGGCGATCGCCGTGGCCTCGCCGGCACCGTCGACGACGGTGGTGGAGTCCTTGGTGATCACGACGCGGCGGGCGGTGCCCAGCACCTCGACGCCGACGTGCTCCAGCTTGAGGCCGATCTCCTCGCTGACGACCTGGCCACCGGTGAGGATGGCGATGTCCTGCAGCATGGCCTTGCGGCGGTCACCGAAGCCGGGCGCCTTGACCGCGACCGAGGTGAAGGTGCCGCGGATCTTGTTCGTCACCAGGACGGCCAGGGCCTCGCCCTCGACGTCCTCGGCGATGACCAGCAGGGCCTTCTTGGTCTGCGCGATCTTCTCGAGCAGCGGCAGGAAGTCGGCGACCGAGGAGATCTTGCCCTGGGTGATCAGGATGTAGGGGTCCTCCAGGACCGCCTCCATGCGCTCCTGGTCGGTCACCATGTAGGGCGACAGGTAACCCTTGTCGAACTGCAGGCCCTCGGTGAACTCCAGCTCCAGGCCCATGGTGTTGGACTCTTCGACGGTGATCACACCGTCCTTGCCCACCTTGTCGAACGCCTCGGCGATCAGCTCGCCGATCTTGGCGTCCTGCGCGGAGATCGTCGCGACGTGCGCGATCTCCTTCTTGTCCTCGACCGGGCGGGCGGACTCGATGAGCCTGTCGCTGACGGTCTTGGCGGCGATGTCGATGCCGCGCTTGAGGGAGAGCGGCTGGGCGCCGGCGGCCACGTTGCGCAGGCCCTCGCGGACCATGGCCTGGGCCAGGACGGTCGCGGTGGTGGTGCCGTCACCGGCGACGTCGTTGGTCTTGGTCGCCACCTCCTTGGCCAGCTGCGCGCCGAGGTTCTCGTACGGCGCCTCCAGCTCGACCTCACGGGCGATGGTGACACCGTCGTTGGTGATGGTGGGCGCACCGAACTTCTTGTCGATGACGACGTTGCGACCACGCGGGCCCAGCGTCACCTTGACCGCGTCCGCGAGAGCGTTCACGCCGCGCTCGAGAGCTCGGCGCGCGTCCTCCTCGAACGACAGGATCTTCGGCATGACAATCCTCTCTATAAGTACGTCGGCGCATCAAAGCCCCGGGCGCTGTCGCGACCCGGGGCTCGATACGTCATCTTTTTGTGAAGCGAGATCTACTTCTCGATGATGGCGAGCACGTCGCGGGCGGAGAGCACCAGGTACTCCTCGCCGCTGTACTTCACCTCGGTGCCGCCGTACTTGCTGTAGAGGACCACGTCGCCCTCGTTGACGTCGAGCGGAACACGCTTCGTGCCGGCGTCGTCCCAGTTGCCGGGACCCACCGCGAGGACCTTGCCCTCCTGCGGCTTCTCCTTGGCGGTGTCCGGGATGACCAGACCGGAAGCGGTGGTCTGCTCGGCCTCAAGCGGCTGGACCACGATGCGGTCGCCGAGCGGCTTAACGGGAACCTTGGTGGCGGTCGTCACGTCGGACCTCCCCTTCAGATGTGAACGATCTAGAAGAGGCGACCAGCGGTCTGCCGTCGCGGGTGTCAGACCTGCCTCGTCGCATTGATTTGGCACTCTCACGGGGAGAGTGCCAATACGGAACAGTATGCAAGGAGGCCTTGACAGTCAACACGAAGCGCCCTTCTGCGCTAGGAGCGGACGGCGAACCGGGAGGAAAACCCCTCATCAGGCCCGTGACGGAAGGCGATAGCGTCGGCTGCTGTGAATCTCGACGCATTCCGGGAGCTGCTCACCCCGCGCGGCCAGGAGGCGCTCGCCGCCGCGGCCGGGACCGCCGGCGACGACCCGGTGACGGCGGTGACCCGCCTCCGGAGGCACTACGACGCGGACCTGACCTCGGCCGCGCTCACCCAGGCCGCGCTCAGGGTGCGCGCCAGGGACAAGTTCGGCCCCGACGCCGACCTGATGTACTTCACCCGCGCCGGGCTGGAGCAGGCCACCCGCCGCGAGGTCGCCGACCACCGGGCGCGCCGCCTGGCGGCGGGCTCGCGGGTCGCCGACGTCTGCTGCGGCATCGGCGGCGACCTGCTGGCCCTGGCCAGGGCCGGATGCACGGTCGAGGCCGTGGACGCCGACCCGCTCACCGCCGCGGTGGCGCGGGCCAACGCGGACGCGCTGGGACTGGGCGAGCGGGTCTCGGTCCGCGCCGCCGACGCCTCCGTCCTGGACCCGGCCGCCTTCGACGTGCTGTTCGCCGACCCCGCGCGCCGCACGGCCCGGGGCAGGACCTTCGACCCGATGGGGTACTCGCCGCCCTGGCCCGCGGTGCTGGAGATGGTGGCCCGCGCCGGCGCCGCCTGCCTGAAGGTCGCCCCCGGCATCCCGTACGAATTCATCCCCGACGGCGCCGAGGCCGAGTGGGTCTCCTGGCGCGGCGACGTCAAGGAGGCGGTGATCTGGTGCGGCGCGCCGGCCGGGACGACGCCGCGCCGGGCCACGCTCCTGCCGTCCGGCGTCACGATGACGCCCGACCCCGCGCTCGGCGCCCCGCCCACCGGCCCGGTGGGCCGCTACATCTACGAGCCGGACGGCGCGGCGATCCGGGCCCACCTGGTCGCGGAGATCGCCGCCTCGGTCGGCGGGCGCCTGCTCGACGCGCAGATCGCCTACATCACCGGCGACGACGCGGTGACGACGCCGTGGGCGTCCCGGTACGAGGTCCACGAGACGCTGCCGTTCTCGCTCAAGCGGTTGCGGGCGGCGCTGCGCGAGCGCGACGCAGGAAACGTGACGATCAAGAAACGCGGTTCCGCGGTGGACGTCGACCGGCTCAGGAAAGACCTCCGGCTCTCCGGCGGTGAATCCGTCACGGTCATTCTCACCCGGATCGGCGAGAGGCCGTTCGCCTTCGTCTGCAGCCCCGGCTGACCAGCCAAAATAGTTAATTCTTCCAGCCAACCGGCAATTCCCATCTTTTAGTCTCGCCGCTGGAAAACCTTGATCCACCGGCTAAGGTTTCGGGGCGGGAGTTCTCCCTCGTCCGCGGTTTCACCATGTTCAGCAGTATTCGTCAGCGTTCATCAGTATTTGTCAGCGTTCATCAGCGTTCATCAGCGACCGACCCCATCCCACCGCGCGGCCGACCGTCGGCGAGTGAAGGAGTTCTCGGTGGATCACTCCGACCACGCCCTGTTCCAGGCGGGCAGCCAGACCGCCATCTCCGACCGGATGCGCGAGCTCCTCGCCCGCGCGGCCCAGGACCACGTCTACGAGCAGCGGACCCAGGGCGCCGTGCTCGACGAGATCCGGCAGCGCCTGGAGGGCATGGAGTGGCTGCTCCGCGAGGTCAGGGAGCGCGAGATCGGCGGGCTGAACGGCACCCTCGAATCCGTGCACGGGCGCCTGGACGAGATCGCCGCCCGCCCGCCCACCTGGGCCGAGAGCCTGGCCCAGCACGTCGAGGCGGTCCGTGACCACGTCGACGCCGTCGGACGGCGCGTCGACGCGGTGCGCGACCGGATCTCGGACGTCGGCGAGCTGCCGAGCCTGTGGACCGACCTGGGCGCCATGGGCGAGGGCGTGGAGGAGGCCCTGGCCCGGCTGCGCGCGATCTCGGACGGCACCCAGGGCGTCGACGAGCAGGTGCGCGGGCTGGCCGAGCACCTCGCCCGGCTCCAGGCCGACATGGGCATCGCCGCGCACCGGTTCAGCCGGCTGGACCGGGCGCTGGCCGACCTGGCCCAGCGCACCGGGCGCGTCGAGGCGGGCATGCTCGAGGCGTCCACGAGCCTGCAGCAGGCCCTGGGCACCGCCACCGACCGGGTACTGGCCGCGGTCGACCAGGTCAACGCCAAGGTCGACCAGGTGAGCGGCAGGGTCGACCTGGTCGTGCCGAGGATCGACGAGCGGACCGCGGCCGTCGAGAGCCGCATCGACCGCCTGGACGGCCATCGGACGGCGGCCGGAGGGCGCTTCGACACCCTGGAGGAGCGCCTCGACGACATCGAGGGACGGGTCACCGGCCGCATGGACGTCATCGACTCCCGCCTGTCCACCCTGGACGGCCACGCGGAGAAGTCGGCCGAGCGCCTGGAGAGCCTGGACGAGCGGGTCGGCTTCCTGCCCGCGATCCTCGGCCTGGACGTGCTCATCGGCGCCCAGGCCACCGAGCAGCGGGAGCGCTTCGACACCCTGGAGGAGCGCGCCCGGCGGGCCGAGGCCGCGCTGGCCCCACTGGCCGAGATGGTCCGCGCCCGGCCCGACCGCGAGCAGCTCACCCAGGCGCTGAGCGAGACCGTGGAGCCCGCGCACGCCGACCTGACCCGCCGCCTGGGCGCCCTGGAGGAGACCATGCTGGCGCTCGCGGAGGCTTTACTGCGTCCGGCCAGGCCCGACAAGGGCTGACCGGGCCCCGGACCGCGCGGGCCCGGTCTGTGCGATCCCCGTGTGATCCCGGTCCGTGCGGTTCCCGGTCCGTGCGGTTCCGGCCCATGCGGTCCCGGCTTATGCGGTCCCGGTGCGCACGGGCTCGATCCGCGCGGACGCCGGGATCCTCTCAGCCGGGGTGCCCGGGGTGCTCGGGGCGCCCGCGACCTGCCCTCCCGGAGGGTACGTCTCGCGGCAGAGGTTCCCCTTGACCACCTTGAGCAGGGCCGACAGCTCCTCGACCTGCTCGTCCGTCAGCCCCCGGGTCATCCGGTGCTGCAGCTCGGCCATGACCCGGTCCACCTCGGGAAGGAGCGCGCGCCCGGCGGGTGTGATCTCGACCATGCTGATCCGCCGGTTGGCCGGGCAGGGACTGCGGCTGACGAACCCGCTGCGCTCCAGGCGCTGGAGCGTCTTGGTCATGGTGGACACGTCGACGCCGACGATCCTGGCCAGCGCGTTCTGCGACTGGGGACCGTGGTCCCCCAGCGCGCCCAGCACGCGTTCCTGACCGGGGTACAGGTCGATCTCCGCGAGGAGGTTCGCGAGCAGGGCACGGTGGTCACGGCCGGCGACGACCATCAGGCAGTTGAGGCTCTCCTCGTACTCACCGCAGCCTCCGCCCGTGCCGTCGCAGCTTCCGTCCGCCTCGTACACCGTCTCGATCCGCGTCTCCGCCATGTCCGGGTCCTTTCCGTCCCTGTCGAGACTACCGCTTGCATGTTGGCCGACCAAGTTGTACAAATAATCCTTGGCTGGCCAAGTTGGTCAGCCAAGAAGGGAAACGTCATGCCTTTCTCATCGTTCACGCTCGGCGACATCACCCTCCCCAACCGCCTGGTGATGGCCCCCATGACCCGCTCGCGGGCCTACGTCGACGGCATCCCGTCCTCGCTGACCGCCCTCTACTACGCCCAGCGGGCCTCCGCGGGCCTGATCGTCACCGAGGGGGTGCAGCCCAGCCATGCCGGCAAGGGCTACATGAACACCCCCGGCCTGCACACCGACGAGCAGGTGGCCGGGTGGCGTGAGGTCACCGACGCCGTGCACGCGGCGGGCGGGCGGATCTTCGCCCAGATCATGCACGCCGGCCGGATCGGCCACCCCGACAACACCGGCGCCGTGCCGGTCGCCCCCTCCGCCGTACGGCCGGCCGGGCAGATCTTCACGCCCGCGGGCATGCAGGACCACCTCACGCCGATCGAGCTGACCACCGCCGAGGTCGAGGCGACCGTCCAGGACTTCGCGGACGCCGCCGCCCGCGCGATCGAGGCCGGTTTCGACGGGGTCGAGCTGCACGGCGCCAACGGCTACCTCATCCACCAGTTCCTGTCACAGAACGCCAACCTGCGCGAGGACCGCTTCGGCCGGTCGTCGGTGGACGACAGGATCCGCTTCGCCGTGGAGACCGCGCGGGCGGTCGTCGACCGGATCGGTGCCTCCAGGGTCGGCATCCGGCTCTCGCCCGGCAACGGCATGGGCGACCTGGTCGAGGAGGACATGCACGAGGTCTACCCGGCGCTGGTGAACGAGCTGGCCGCGCTCGACCTCGTCTACCTGCACCTGGTGGCGGGCGCCTCCGACGACCTCGAGCAGGAGATCCGCAAGGCGTGGCCGAACGCCCTGGTCCTCAACACCCCCGCGATCGGCGACCCGGCCGCCAGGGTCGCGCGCTCCCTGGAGCGCGGCGCCGACCTGGTCTCGCTGGGCGCCTCGTTCCTGGCCAACCCCGACCTGCCGCTCCGGCTGCGGCTCGGCGCCGAGCTCAGCCAGGCCGACTTCGCCACGGCCTTCGGCGGCGACCACCGGGGCTACACCGACTACCCGGTGCTGTCCCTGCACCCGGCGTCGGCCTGAGACCGGCCGACCGCACGGGGGCGTGCGGGAACACTCGGGAAGCCACGAGGCGCCCGGGGGTCACACGTGGACGGTGGTGACGGGCAGCGAGGAGTCGGCGGGGATGTCCAGCGGGGACGGCGTGATGCCCGCCGACACCAGGTCCGAGCCCAGGGCGGCCACCATGGCCCCGTTGTCGGTGCACAGCCCGGGGCTGGGGACCCGCAGCCGGACACCGGCCGCGTCGCAGCGCTCCTGCGCCAGCGCGCGCAGCCGGGAGTTGGCCGCGACCCCGCCCCCGATCAGCAGGTCCTGGACGCCGTGCTCGGCGCACGCCCGCAGGGCCTTGCGGGTCAGCACGTCCACCACCGCCTCCTGGAACGAGGCCGCCACGTCGGGCACGTGAACCGTCTCGCCCGCCTTCTGCCTGGCCTCCACCCACCGGGCCACCGCGGTCTTCAGGCCGGAGAAGGAGAAGTCGAGCGTCCCGTCCTCGTACTTGCCGCGGGGGAAGGCGACGGCGGTCCCGGAGCCCTCGCGGGCCGCCCGGTCGATGTGCGGGCCCCCCGGGAACGGCAGGCCGAGCACCCTGGCCACCTTGTCGAACGCCTCGCCCGCGGCGTCGTCCACCGTGGAGCCCAGCGGGACGATCTCCTTGGCGACGTCGGGCACCAGCAGCAGGGACGAGTGCCCGCCCGAGACCAGCAGGGCGACGCACGGCTTGGGCAGGGCCCCGTGCTCCAGCTGGTCCACCGCGACGTGGGCGGCCAGATGGTTGACCCCGTACAGCGGCACGCCCAGGCCCAGCGAGTACGCCTTGGCGGCGGCGACGCCCACGAGCAGCGCCCCGGACAGGCCGGGCCCGGCCGTGACCGCGATGGCGTCGACGTCGGCCAGGCGCAGCCCGGCCTTCTCCAGGGCCCGCTCCACGGTCGGGGTCATCGCCTCCAGGTGGGCCCTGGAGGCGACCTCGGGCACCACCCCGCCGAAGCGGGCGTGCTGCTCGACGCTGGAGGCGATGGCGTTGGCCAGCATGGTGTGCCCCCGGACGATGCCCACGCCCGTCTCGTCGCAGGAGGTCTCGATGCCCAGGACCACCGGTTCGTCACTCATGGAGATCCTTCCTCATCATGATCGCGTCGGTGCCGTCCTCGTAGTAACGGCGGCGCAGGCCGATCCGCTCGAACCCGAACCTGTGGTAGACCGCCTGCGCGTCCGGGTTGTCCGCCCGTACCTCCAGGAAGACCGAGACGGCGTCCCGGCGCGCGGCCTCGGCCAGCAGCTCGGTCAGCAGGGCGCCGCCGACACCGCTCCGGCGCCGTTCGGCCAGGACGGCGATGGTCTGGACGTCGGCCTGGTCGCCCGCCGCGGCCAGCCCGGCGTAGCCGACGATCACGTCGTCGACCAGGGCCACCAGGTAGTGCCTGGTCCTCGGCTGGTCGTCGAGCTCGCCGCGGAACATGCCCTCGCTCCAGGCGTCGTCCGGGAAGACGGTCCGCTCGATCTCCATGACCGCGGGCAGGTCGTCGGCGGTCATCCGGCGCAGCACCGGGGTCACGTGGAGACCTTCTTGGGCGCCGACGGCACCCGGGCGTCGGGACGGCGCAGGTAGATCGGCAGGGGCGGGCCCAGCACCGAACGGGCACCGGCCCCCTCGGCCTCACCGGCGGCCGCGGTCTCCCCCGGGGCCCCGTCGGCGCGCCGGGCCTCGTCGGTGTCCCAGGAGTCACCGGTGCCCCGCTCGCCGAGCCCGCGCTCGCCGAGCGCGGCGGCGGCCAGCGCGGCCAGCGCGCCCGCGTAGGGGTACTCCGGCGCGTCCGCCAGCCGGGAGGCGCCGAGGACCTCGGCGTACATCCGCGCGCCCGCGCCGACCAGCGGGAGATCCCCCGGCAGGTCGTGGGGCCGGTCCACCGAGGGCCCGGACAGCCGGGTGCGCGCGTCGGCGTAACGGCCCCAGAACACCTCCTTGCGCCGCGCGTCGGTGGCCACCAGGAACGGCCCGTCCAGGCCGCTGCCGTAGGCCAGCGCGTCGAGGGTGCACACGCCGTACGCCGGGACGCCCAGGGACGTCGCGAGGGCCTGGGCGGTCACCAGGCCGACCCGCAGGCCGGTGTAGGGACCGGGCCCGGAGCCCGCGACGACGGCGGTGACGTCGCCCAGGGAGACTCCGGCCTCCCGCAGGACCGTCTCGATCGTGGGCACGAGCAACTCGCCGTGGCGGCGCGCGTCGACCGTGGTCGACTCGGCGAGGACCCTCTCACCGTCGTGCAGCGCTGCGGTGACGGCGGGGGTGGCGGTGTCAAAGGCCAGGACCAGCACGGACAGTTAGCCTAGTCCGTCCCGCGAGAGCTCACGTCTCAGGTCTCGACCAGGGTGGCGTAGACGATCAGATTGTCCCGGTACTCGTTCTCGTCCCAGTCGAAGGTCCCGCCGCAGGTGATGAGCCTCAGGCCGTCCTCGAGGTAGACCTTGTCGGCCGGGAACCGGTTCTTGCTGATCTGCTCGATCGTGTCCACCCGGTACTGGGCGACCTTGCCGTCGCTGCGCACCACCTTGATGACCTGCCCCTGCCGCATGTCCTTGAGCCGGTAGAAGACCGCGGGCGAGGTCCTGGTGTCCACGTGTCCCAGGATCACCGCGGGCCCCTTGTCACCGGGGACCACGCTGTCCTTGACCCAGCCCGCGACGTTCGGCTTCTCGTACGGCGGCAGCTCGACCCGGCCGTCGTCCACGCCGAGCTTCATCAGGGGCGCCTTGATCCCCAGGGACGGGATGTCGATGCGGCTGGGCACGACCGAGGCGCGGGCGGGCGGCTTCTCCTCGTCCCCGCCCCTGCCGTTGATCGCGACCATGACGATCCCGGTGATGACACCGGCCAGGACGATCCTGGACCAGCGGGTGGAATCGGCCATCGCGGACTACGAGCGGCGGCGACGCACGACCGCGATGCCGATACCGCCCGCCAGGGCCACGGCGAGCAGCACCCCGGCCGTGCCGATCGGCGCGCCCGGGTCCGCGGGCCCACCGGCCGCGGTGCCGCCGCCACCGGTGCCCGGCCCCTCGGTGCTGATGATCGTCCTGGTCGGCCTGGAGGTGGGCGTGGAGCTCGGCTCGGTGGCGGCCACGATCCGCAGGTTGGTGGTGCCGGTGTCGTTGGTCCCCTCGCACCTGGCGTTGATCTCGTAGACGCCCACCGCGGTGCCCGCGGCGACGGTCGCCTGGCCGCGGACCCAGGGGCGCGGCGTCGGGGTCGCGGTGGCCGCGGGGTCCGGGGTCGGCGTGGCGAGGATCGGGTCGAGGGTCACCGGGGTGCGGAAGATCCGGGAGGAGGCGGTGCCGCGGTGCTCGGGCCCTCCCTGCGGGATCGGGCAGTTCGCCAGGATCCACACCTTCTGCCCGGCCCTGGCGCGGGCCGGCTGGAGCTGGACCTCGATGTCCTGCCGGCTGATGCCGAAATCGGGCTGGGTCGGGGTGGGCGTGCCCGTCGGGCTGCCCCCCGAGGTGGCCTCGGCCGTGCATCCGGTCATCCCGAAAATGACGATGGCTCCTGCAACCGCGACACGCTTGACGCTTGGCACCGTCGAACTCCGTTTCGCCCTCCGGCCGACGACCCTCGCCCGGCACGATGACCCACCTGTTCCCCATTAAACATGGGCAAACCCGCAACAGTCGATCATCACGCCAGACGATCTAGACCAATGGGGAGTAGTGCCAGCGTGCCAGGATTTCCCCGTCCCCGTAGGGGATTCAGAGGACGCCCTCCCAGCGGGCCCCGACGCCGCGGAGCGCGACGGTGCGGCCCTCGCCCGCGTCCTCGGCGGCGCCCCGGGCGATGACGATCTCCAGCCGGTCCTCGGCCAGCCCCTCCACCAGACCCTCCCCCCACTCGACCACGGTCACCGACTCCTCCAGCGAGGCGTCCAGGTCCAGGTCGTCGACCTCCAGGTCACCGCCGAGGCGGTAGGCGTCGACGTGGACCAGGGCCGGGCCGTCCGAGAGCGAGGGGTGCACCCGCGCGATCACGAAGGTCGGCGAGGTGATCGGGCCGCGCACCTCGAGCCCGGCGGCGATCCCCTGCACCAGGGTCGTCTTGCCCGCGCCCAGCGGGCCGGACAGCACGGCCAGGTCCCCCGGCCGCAGCAGGGCCGCCAGTTCCTCGCCCAGCTCCCGCATCTCCTCGGCGGTCGCCACGTCTCTCACGTGCCTCGTCACTCCTGTCGATCTCTGTGGCCCGGCCCGCGCGGGCCCGGAGCCCTGTCCCCACCGGCACCGGCCGGTCCCGGCCGGCCCTGACCGGTCTCAGCCGGTCCTGGCCGGTCCCGGCCGTTTGCGGCCGGTCTCAGCCGTCCGCCTCCGCGCCCCCGTCGGCCGCGGCCCGCTTGAGCAGGTCGCGCAGCGCGTCGTTGACGGCGGTCGGCCGTTCCAGCTGGACCAGGTGCGAACTGCCGGGGACCTCGGTGAAGCGGGCCTCCGGCAGGGCCTTGGCCATCTCCCTGCTGTGCTCGACCGGTGTCAGCCAGTCCTCGTCACCGACCATGATGGCGGTGCAGACGCCGTTCAGCACACCGAGCGCGTTCATCTTGTCGTGCGACACCAGCGCCGGGTAGAACTCGGCGATCACCTCGAACGGGGTGGAGCGGATCATCGACTCCACGAAGTCGACGAGCGTGGGGCTGACGTTTTTGGAGTCGGCGAACCCCAGGTGACGCAGGGCCAGGAAGGCCACGTCGTTGCCGACCTGGCGGCTCTTGTCGACCAGCGTGCCGCCGCGCCGCAGGATCGACACCGCGCTCGGCGTGACCATGTGCACCGCCTTCGCCACCAGCGCGGGCAGGCCCAGGGAGATCTCGCCGAGTCTGCCGGGCGAGGTGGAGATCAGCGCGACGCCCTTGATCCGGTCGCCGAACCACCCGGGGTGCCGGTCGGCCAGCGCCATGATCGTCATACCGCCCATGGAGTGGCCGACGAGCACGCACGGGCCGGGCACCAGCGTCTCGATGACCTCGGCCAGGTCCTCGCCGAGCCGGTCGATCGAGCTGTCCTCGGTCGGGATGCGCGGCGAGCGCCCGTGGGAGCGCTGGTCCCACAGCACCAGGCGGTAGGAGTCGCGCAGGTCGCGCCGCTGGTAGTGCCAGGAGTCGAGGTTGAGCGTGTAGCCGTGGCAGAAGACCACGGTCAGCGGGGCGTCCTCGCGGCCGTCCACCTCGGCGTACAGGTGGACGCCGTCGGAGGCGGTGACCGTGACGGGGCGGCCGCGCAGCTCTCCGAGGGGCTCGCTCGCCTCCAGGTCGGGGCGGAGCCTGATGCGGCCGACGGCGTACCGCTTGGCGAGGGCCGCGGCGGCCACTCCGGCGGACGCCGCACCGACAATCGCACCCGCGACCCCGGCCCTGCGCCGTCTGGTAGTACTCATGAGCCCCCCTGAGATGCCCTTCACCGGTGAACGCGCGGGACCCGCGATCCGATCCCGGTCACGATCTCATGCGTGATCGTGCCAAGGGAATCCGCCCATTCCTGGGCGGTCGGCTCGCCGCGTGAGCCGTCACCGAACAGGATCACCTCGTCGCCCTCCGCCAGCGGATCGTCTCCCACATCGATCATGAACTGGTCCATGCAGACCCGGCCGGCGATCCGCCGCCTGCGGCCACCCGCCAGCACCTCCGCCCGGTTGGTGGCGTGCCGCAGGACGCCGTCCGCATACCCGAGCGGAACCAGGCCAAGCGTGGTTTCCCGATCTGTGACATAGAGGTGTCCATAGGACACACCGGACCCGGCGGGCACCCGTTTCACCAATGCGGCCCGCGCCACCAGCGTCATCGCCGGACGGAGCCCGAAGTCTCCCATCGAGGGCACCGGGCTCAGCCCGTAGACCGCGATCCCGGAGCGGACCATGTCGTAGCGGGCGTGCGGAAGCGTCAGCAGCGCCGCCGAGTTGGCGATGTGCCTGATCACGTGCGATCCGCCGAGCCCGGCCTTCTCCGCGATGCCCAGTGCCTCGTCGAAGACGGTGATCTGGTCGGCCACGGACGGGTGTCCCGGTATGTCCGCGCAGGCGAAGTGGGACCAGAGCCCGACGATCTCGATCGTGCCCTCGGCCCGGCGGGCCAGCGCCCGGTCCAGCAGCGCGGGCCAGTCCCCGATCGTGGTGCCGCCGCGGGACAGGCCGGTGTCGGCCTTGAGGTGCACCCGGGCCGTACGCCCGGCCGAGGCCGCGGCGGCGGCGATCGCGTCGAGCGTCGCCGGGCCGGACGCCGACAGCTCGACGTCCCCGGCGACGGCCTCCTCCAGCGGCTCCCCCGGCGGGATGATCCACGCCAGGATCGGCGCGGTGACACCGGCGGCCCGCAGCTCCAGGGCCTCGCGGACGAAGGCGGTGCCCAGCCGCCCGGCCCCGCCCTCCAGACAGGCGCGCGCCACCGGGACCATTCCGTGCCCGTAGGCGTCGGCCTTGACCGCCACCATCATCTCGGCGCCGGGGGCGTGGCCGGTGAGCAGCGCCAGGTTCTCGCGGATCGCCGAGAGGTCCACCCGTGCCTCGGCGGGGGTCGTCGGGAAGCTCATCGCCCCAGTCTGGCAGCTGGGACACCCCTCCGAGGCCCGTTGACCAGGCCACGGGCCGCCTCCGGCAGGGCCTGGGCCACGTCCCAGGCGGACAGCGGGCCGTTGCGCCCGGCGATCCCGTGCAGGTAGGCGCCGGCCGAGGCCGCGTCGTAGGTGTCCAGGCCGGCGGCCAGCAGGGCACCCGTCAGGCCGGACAGCACGTCCCCGGTGCCGCCGGTGGCCAGCCAGGGGCTGCCGGTGGGGTTGACGACGACCGGACGCCCCTCCTGGACGACGAGCGTGGTGGAGCCCTTGAGCAGCACGGTCACGCCCAGTTCCGCCGCGGCCTGCCGTACGTTCTCCAGGCGCCGCGCCTCGATCCGGTCGCGCGGCACGTCCGTCAGGCGGGACAGCTCGCCCGCGTGCGGGGTGAGCAGCACGGGCGCGGCGCGGTGGAGCAGCGACCGGTCGGCGGCCAGCAGCGTCAGGCCGTCGGCGTCGACGAGCACCGGCACGTCGCTCGCCAGCACCGAGCGGGCCACGGCGTGCGCCTCCTCGCCGGTGCCGAGCCCCGGGCCGAGCACCCAGGCCTGCACCCGGCCGACCCGCTCCACGCCCTCGCCGGGCGCCAGGGTGGTGATCACGGCCTCGGGCCAGCGGGCCCGTACCTGGGCCACCGGCTCGGCGGTCCCGGCGTAGCGGACCAGGCCCACCCCGCCCCGCAGCGCCCCGCCCACGGCCAGCACCGCGGCGCCGGTGTAGCGCTCGCTGCCTGCCGCGATCCCGACGACGCCCCGGCGGTACTTGTCGGAGGTCGCGCCGGGCCTGGGCAGCAGGGCCGCCACGTCGGCGTCCTGCGGCGCGATCACGCCGGGGTCGGGCAGGTGGGGGCCGAGGCCGATGTCGACGAGCTCGGTGCGGCCCGCGTACCCGCGGCCGGGGTCGACGAGCAGCCCGGTCTTCCAGGCGCCGAAGGTGACGGTGGCGTCGGCCTGGACCGCGGCGCCCTCCACCTGGCCGCTGCTCGCGTCCACCCCGCTGGGCACGTCCACCGCGAGGAGCTCGCCGGGCGCCTCGGCCGCCAGCCGGGCGAGGGTCGCGTACGGCTCCCGCAGCGCCCCGCTCCCGCCGATGCCGACCATCCCGTCCACGATCAGGTCCGCCGCGCCGAGCACCGCGCGGGCGGCCGCGCCCTCGGGGTCGACGACCCGGCCGCCCGCGCGGCGCAGGGCCTCCAGCCCGCCCGTGTGGACGCGCGTGCCGGCCGCGATCGCCTCGACCCGGGCGCCCCGGGCGGCCAGGCGCGCCCCGGCGTACAGGGCGTCCCCTCCGTTGTCGCCGCCGCCGACCAGCAACGCGACGCGGGAGCCGTACACGCCGCCGAGCATCCTGGCGCAGACCACCGCGAGCCCGGTGGCCGCCCTCTCCATCAGGGCCCCCTCGGGCAGGGTCGCCATCAGCGCGGCTTCGGCAGCCCTGATCTGGTCGGAGGTGTACGCGGTCCGCATTCCACCGAATCTATCCCTCGGCGATCACGTAGGCGATGGCGACGCCCCCGTCGTGGGTCAGCGAGACGTGCCAGCGGGCCACGCCCAGCTCACGGGCGACGTCGGCCACCCGGCCGGTCACCCGCAGCTCGGGACGGCCGTGCTGGCCGCGCACGACCTCGGCGTCCCGGTACGGCAGCCCGGGAGGCGCGCCCAGCGCCTTGGCGACGGCCTCCTTGGCCGCGAACCTGGCGGCCAGGGACTCGGCGGCCAGCCCGCTCTCCGCCGGGGTGAACAGGCGCGTCCTCAGCGCGGGCGTGCGCGTCAGCGTCACCTCGAACCTGGCCACGTCCACGACGTCGACGCCGATACCAACGATCATCCACCCAGGCTAGAAGAGAGGGCGGCGGTGCCGTGACGCCCGGGGCCGGGCGGACGTCCGGGCGAGGATCCAAGGGGGCCAGGGGGCCAGGAGGTCCGGGGGAGGCCGAGAGGGTCCAGGGGATCCGGGCGGGGGCCCAACGGATCCGGGGGATCCGGGTGCTCGCGGGCCGCCGGTCGCCCGGGTCCGCGCCGTCACAACCGGCCCCCAGGTCACTTCCAAGCGGCCCCGCCCAGACTGTGCGTCCTCGGCACGGACATCGACGGACATCTATGGACATCTACAGAGGGGAACGACGGCTCATGAGGATCGCATTGGTCACCGGAGCGGGGCGGGGCATCGGCAGGGAGATCGCACGGCAGCTCGCCGGGCACGGGATGACCGTGTTCGCCGGGGTACGCGACGAGGGTCACGCCCCCGAGGGCACCCGCCCGCTGCCGCTGGACGTCACCGACGAGGCGGCGGCCCGCGACGCAGCCAGGGTCGTCGGGGAGGAGTTCGGAAGGCTCGACGTCCTGGTCAACAACGCCGCGCTCTGCGGCGACCACGGGGTGGCCCCGGCGGACGTGACCGCCGGGCACATGCGGGGCACGTACGAGGTCGGCGTGTTCGGGGTCGTCACGGTCACCCACGCGATGATCCCGCTGCTGCGGGCCTCCGGCGAGGCCAGGATCGTCAACATGACCTCCCGGCTGGGCTCGCTGGCCCTCACCGCGGCCAGGGACGGCATCAACCGCGACTGGACGATGCTGGCCTACAACTCCGCCAAGAGCGCGCTCAACGCGATCACCGTGATGTACGCCAACGAGCTGCGCGGATCCGGGATCCTGGTCAACGCGGTCGATCCCGGGCACTGCGCCACCGACCTGACCGGTCACACCGGGACCCGCACGGCGGCCGAGGGCGCGACGGTGGCCGTGCGGATGGCCGTCCTCGGCCAGGACGGCCCGACCGGCACGTTCGGCGCGCAGGAGGGCCCGCTCCCCTGGTGACCCGGCCCTCCCCTGGTGACCCGGCCCTCCCCGTGACGGCCCGGCCTCTCGCGGCCTCCGCGCCCGGTGGCCCGGTTCCCCGGCCGGCCGGGGAACCCACCGGCGAGAGCCCCGGCCGGCGGACCTCCTCCGGAGGGGACCCGGCCCGCGGGGTCTTCCCGGAGGGGACCCGCGGGCCGGTCAGAAGCCGCCGCGCTGCCAGGGACCCCAGATGGCGAAGCTCATGCCCTGGGACGCCTGCATGTTGACGTAGAGGGTGTGGCCTCCGGGGCCGAAGGTCGAGCCGGCGAACTCGGCGCCGGAGTCGCCCTGGACCGGGGCCAGCCTGGAGAAGTCGAAGATCTGACCGGCGGCGGTGAGACCGCGCAGGTAGTTGCCGTCGGAGCCGTCCTCGCACAGGACCAGGGTGCCCCGGGGGCTGGTGGTGACGTTGTCCGGCAGGTCCAGGGTGACCGAGCCCGGCGACTCGTAGACCAGCTTGAGCCGGCCGCTCCACGTCTCGTACGCCCACACCTGGCCGCGTCCCTTGCCGTAGCCGCCGGGCGGGGTGTCGCCGGGCGCGGTCGCGCCGCCCTGGGTGGAGACGAAGTAGATCGTGCCGTGGTGGCTGACCGCCCCCTCCAGCCGGGAGAAGAGCGCCGCCCCCTTGGCCCTGCCCTGGGAGGAGACCGCCAGCATGGCCGTCTCGTAGGTGGTGGTGCCGGTGTAGGTGGGGTCGGGGTCGTCGATGTCCACCCAGGTCGTCGCGTAGGAGGCCCCCGCGGGCTGGCCGATCGAGAGGTCCTTGTTCGGGGCGCCCTGCACGGCCAGCATCTGCAGCCTGCCGCCGTCGAGGATGCGGCCCGCGGTCAGCGGGTTCTTGGGGGGCAGGTACCGGTAGAAGCCCGACGGGTAGAGGAAGTCGTCCTCGGTGAGGTAGAGCGCGCCGGTGAGCGGGTCGAACGCGGCCGACTCGTGGGCGAACCGCCCGGCGCTCCTGATCGGCACGCGGCCGCGGCCGTCGATCGGGACCTCGAAGACGTAGCCGTGCTTCTGGGTCAGCTTGCCGTTGTCCTGGCCGGTGGGGTCGTTGCCCACGTCGGGGCCGTTGACGGTCTCCTCGCAGCTCACCCAGGCACCCCAGGGCATCGGCCCGCCCGAGCAGTTCATCTGGGTGCCGGTCAGGCTGGGGGCGGAGGCGAGCACCTCGCCGTAGCGGCTGACCCGGAGCGTGGAGGTGCCGCCGCCGGCCGCCGGGTCGTAGGCCTTGGCCGGGTCGCCGAATGCGCCGACCGGCCCGTTGACCTCGTGGTTGCGGACCAGGATCGCGCTGGTTCCGGGCCCCCGGAAGGCGGCCATGCCGTCGTGCCGCGAAGGGACGACCGAACCGTCGGTGAACGTGTCGCCGGCGACGCTGAAGGAGCGGTAGTGGAAACCGGAGGGCAGGTGGAGGCGGACCACGCCGTCCCGCTCGTCCGCGACCGGAACCAGCGGCCCGTAGCCGCTCCCGGAGCGGAGCTGCCCGCTCTGTCCCGCCCGCGCGACCCCGGCGAAGGGCCCGGCCACCCCGATCGCCGCCAGTGCGGTGCTCCGGGCGAGGAAACGGCGACGATCCATCTGTGGCTCCCTTGGATCAGGTACGTTCACGCAACGTTAATCTGTTCCGGAGGACCGCTATAGGGCATTTATGAATAATTAATAATCCGGAAAGGTAAACGACTCCTCTCTTGTCGGCTTCCGGTGCCCATAGGTTTCTTCGAGCCTTTTGACGCTTTTGGTGTTCGTGGTGTTCGTGGTGCCGACGATGCCACCGGTGCCCGGTGTCCCTCGACGTGCCTCGACGTGCCTCGACGCCGTCCGCGCGGAGCCCCGGACGGGCCTCACTCCACCGTGACCGACTTGGCGAGGTTGCGGGGCTGGTCGACGTCGTGCCCCTTGGCCGTGGCCAGCTCGCAGGCGAAGACCTGCAGCGGCACCGTGGCCACCACCGGCTGGAGCAGGGTCGGCACCGCCGGGATGTGGATCAGCGTGTCGGCGTACGGCTCGACCGCGAGGTCGCCCTCCTCGGCGATGACCAGGGTCCTGGCGCCGCGGGCCCGGATCTCCTGGATGTTGGACACGATCTTGTCGTGGATCACCCGCTGGCCGGTCGGGGAGGGGACCACGACCACCACCGGCAGCCCCGCGTCGATCAGCGCGATCGGGCCGTGCTTGAGCTCGCCCGCGGCGAACCCCTCGGCGTGCATGTAGGCCAGCTCCTTGAGCTTGAGCGCCCCCTCCAGCGCGACCGGGAAACCCACGTGCCGCCCGAGGAACAGCACGCACCGCTCGCCCGCCAGCGACCTGGCCAGCGCGCGGACCGGCTCGACCGTCGCCAGCACCTCGCTCACCTTGGACGGCAGCTGCGCCAGCCGGTCGAAGATCTGGGTGATCTCGTCGCCGAACCTCGTGCCCCGCACCTGCGCGAGATAGAGCGCCACCAGGTAGCAGGCGACGAGCTGGGTCAGGAACGCCTTGGTGGAGGCCACCGCGACCTCCGGGCCCGCGTGCGTGTACAGGACGGCGTCGGACTCGCGGGAGATCGTGGAGCCGTTCACGTTGCAGATCGCCAGCACCCGGGAGCGCTGCCCGCGGGCGTGCCGTACCGCCATGAGGGTGTCCATGGTCTCGCCGGACTGGCTGATCACGATCACCAGTGTGTCGCGGTCGAGGATCGGGTCGCGGTAGCGGAACTCGCTGGCCACCTCGACCTCGCACGGCAGCCCGGCCCAGTGCTCGATGGCGTACTTCGCGATGAGCCCCGCGTGGTACGAGGTCCCGCAGGCGACCAGAATGATCTTGTTGATGTCCCGCAGCTCCTGGTCAGAGAGCCGCATCTCGTCCAGTGCCAGCCGGCCGTCCCGGCCGACCCTGCCGAGCAGCGTGTCGGCGACGGCCCTGGGCTGCTCGGCGATCTCCTTGAGCATGAAGTGGTCGTAGCCGTCCTTCTCGGCGGCAGCGGCGTCCCAGCCCACGTGGTAGTCGCGCGTCTCGGCCGGCATGCCGTTGAAGTCGACCACCGTGATCTTCGAGGGACGCAGCTCGACCACCTGGTCCTGGCCCAGCTCCACCGCCTCGCGCGTGTGGGCGATGAACGCCGCCACGTCCGAGCCGAGGAAGTTCTCCCCGTCCCCCCGGCCGACCACCAGCGGCGAGTTGCGCCGCGCCCCCACCACCACCTCGGGCTCGTCGGCCGAGATCGCCAGCAGCGTGAAGGCCCCCTCCAGGCGCAGGCAGACCCGGCGCATCGCCTCGGCCAGGCCCCCGGCGGCGAACTCCTCCAGCAGGTGCGCCACCACCTCGGTGTCGGTCTCGGAGACCAGCAGGTGCCCGGCGTCCTCCAGCTCGGCCCGGAGCGCGGCGAAGTTCTCGATGATCCCGTTGTGGATGACCGCGATCCGCCCCGCGCAGTCGGTGTGCGGGTGGGCGTTGCGGTCGGTCGGGGCCCCGTGCGTGGCCCACCGGGTGTGCCCGATCCCGGTCGTGGCCGGCGGCGTGGGCCGGGAGAGCAGCGCCGAGCGCAGGTTGGCCAGCTTGCCCGCCTGTTTCTCCACCGCCAGGCCGCCGGATCCCACCAGGGCCACCCCCGCGGAGTCGTACCCCCGGTACTCCAGCCGTCCCAGCCCCTCGACCGCGACCTCGATCGCCTGCCGCCGCCCGGTGTATCCCACGATCCCGCACATGGCCACCCCCCTTCCTTGAGGATCGGCCACCGTACCTATGGAGAACCCCCAGCGCAGCCCAAGAATCCCGCCCGGCGCCCCGGCCGGAGCGCGCCCCGGTGCGATCAGTAGGCTCATGCACCATGGCCAACGGTCCTGACGCCGCGACACCGTACGTGCAGCTGAGCCGATCCCGGTGGAGCGAGCTGCGCAGGAACACCCCGCTGACGCTCACCGCGGAGGAGCTGGAGGAGCTGCGCGGCCTCGACGACCCGATCGACCTGGCCGAGGTCACCGACATCTACCTGCCGCTCACCCGGCTGCTCAACCTGCACTTCACCGGCGCCAGGCAGCGCAGCGCGGCGCTGAACACCTTCCTCGGCGGCGGGCGTCGGGCGGCCCCGTACGTGCTGGGCATCGCCGGCAGCGTCGCGGTCGGCAAGTCGACCACCGCCAGGCTGCTGCACACCCTGCTGGCCCGCTGGCCCGAGCACCCCCGGGTGGACCTGATCACCACCGACAGCTTCCTGTTCCCCAACGAGGTGCTCACCGCCCGGGACATCATGCACCGCAAGGGCTTCCCGGAGAGCTACGACCGGCGGGCCCTGGTCAGGTTCGTCGCCGACGTCAAGGCGGGCCTGCCCGAGGTCACCGCCCCCGTCTACAGCCACCTGGAGTACGACATCGTGGCCGGCGCGGTCCAGACCGTGCGCAGCCCCGACATCCTCATCGTCGAGGGCCTGAACGTGCTCCAGCCCGCACCGCCCACCGCGCTGGCGATCAACGACTACTTCGACTTCTCGATCTACGTGGACGCCAAGGTCGAGCACATCCGCGACTGGTACGTGGACCGCTTCCACAAGCTGCGCCGGACGGCCTTCGAGGACCCCAAGTCCTACTTCAGGCACCTCGCCGAGCTGTCGGAGGAGGAGGCGACCGACTTCGCCAGGAACGTCTGGCGCGACATCAACGAGCGCAACCTCGTCGAGAACATCTCCCCCACCCGGGGCCGGGCCGACCTGGTGCTGCACAAGGGCGCCGACCACTCGATCAGGCGCGTCAGGCTCCGCCGCATCTGACCCGCCGCGGCCCCCGCCCCCGGCGCCTGACCGCCCCGGCAAAGGACGCGCACCGGACGAGCCCCGCTCTTCGCCGCCGTAGGGCGGGATCGCCGGACCGGGCCGTCGGGGTCGGGGAGCCGCCGCGTGCCCGCACCGCCCGCGGGATTCAGCGAGCCGTGGCACAGGTCCTAGGGCCTGTACGGACTTCGGATCTTTAGAGGGGTTGAAGGCTTCGGATCCACAAAAGGGCTCCGCGAAGATGAAGACCCGCGAGGTAGCTTTC
>NZ_JBVJIA010000042.1:0-67030 GCF_055586505.1 Streptosporangium sp. NPDC050148
AAGGCCTTCGCCCTGCTGCACCACTTCCGCCGGTTGCGCATCCGCTGGGAAGTCCGCGACGACATCCACGAAGCCTTCCTCAGCCTCGGCTGTGCTCTGATCTGCTGGCGTCGCCTCAACTCATTGCGTTAGCAGCTCTTACTCAGCGGTGACAGGTACGTGTCCGGAAGAAGCCGAGGTGCGGCCGTCGATCTGTTCTCCACGTGGCTGAGCGGACATTCTCACCCTCCCGACTCGGACATACCCGATGATTTTTCGATGCTCGCGGAGGAGCGCTCACTACGGGCACGGGAAAACCGATCCAGTGGCGTCCCCGGTTTCCCGGAACCCTCAAAAGAGTGCCCTCTAATGGCTACTTTGAGTGTTGAAATCTGCGGTACATCGACGAGACGATTTGTAGAAAAGCTGTGTCGCCTGTGTCGCGGTGTGGAATTCTTCGCTGGACGGAGCCAAAATGTTCATGAATTCCGATCTCGATCCGAGAGTGAGCAATCTGGCTCTCTTCGGTGCGGAACTCCGTAAATATCGAAAAAGGGCAAAAATAACTCAGGACGAGCTGGCCGAGGTGACCCAGTTCAGCAGGAGCCTGCTGAGCTTCGTCGAGAGAGGCGAGCGCACTCCCAGTCGCAACCTGGCACAACGCTGTGACGAGGTCCTGGAGGCGGGCGGAGAGCTCGTCCAGCTCTGGGAGTACATCACCCACGCCGCGAGCCCTCGGTGGTTCCGGGGCTGGCTCGATGTCGAACCGGCCGCGCACACGCTGCACACCTGGGAGCCGCTCGTCATGCCCGGCCTGCTCCAGACCGAGGAATACGCGCGGGCGGTCATCCGCGGAGAGCCCGGCATAACCGACGAGCAGACAGAAAAAGCCGTCACCGCTCGAATGGAGCGTCAGACGATCTTGGGTCGTGACGACCCGCCCCTGTTTCGTGCGGTGATCGACGAGGGCGTTCTGTATCGCCCCATCGGCGGCGGAGACGTCATGCGCCGACAACTCGAACGGCTCGTGCGGGCGATGGAGTCCCCGCGAATCGGCGTCCAGATCGTTCCCATGGAACTGGGAGTGACAACGGGAATCCTCGGCGGTTTCGTGATCGCCCAGCTTCCAGGGAACCCGGATATGGTGTACATCCAGTCTGCGATCCAGGGAAATGTGTCGAGTCGCCCCGAAGACGTGGAGGCCATCCACGCCAGATACGACGCCCTGCGCGCGGAGGCGCAACCCCGGCGCGCGTCCATCGAGTTGATCAGAAAGGCCGAGAAGCTGTGGATCTGAGTGATGAGCTGAAGAGCGCGGCCTGGCGCAAGGCCACCAAGAGCGGATCTGACCAGGGAAACTGCCTGGAGGTGGCTCCGTTGTCGGGTGGCCGGGTGGGGTTGCGTGACACCGAGGCTCCCGAGCGCGCGCCGTTCGTGGTGAGCGCGAGCGTCTGGGACGCCTTCATCGACGGCGCCAAGAAGGGCGAGTTCGACTTCTAGTCCGACAGGACGCTCATGCCGGAGCCGATCGGTTGCGCGCCGCGATCGCCGAGTTGTCGGCTCTGCTGGAAGAGCCCGAGCAGGTCGCGTCCACCCCGTCCCCGCCGACCGGCGGACACCGGTCGGCAGAGGCCGGGTGGCCGGTCAGCAGACGCCGGGCAGCGAGCAGACCTTCACCGCCATCTTCCGGGCGTCCTTCAGCTGCCGGCGGAAGTCCGAGGCGTGCACCCCGCTGTACTCCCTGGCCTGCGTGTAGCTCACCAGGGCGCGGCCCTTGCGCACGATGACACCCCGCTGGCCGCCGATGGCCGGGCCCGCGTCCCTGCGGTCGTAGTTCTGGACGATCACCCGGACGGCCTGGTCCCCCACCTTGATCTTCTTCGTCCGGCCCTTGGCGATCACCTGGTCGCCCTGATCGACCTCGCATCCGCCGATCCGCCTCCGCAGGTCGGCCAGGGCCGTGCGCGCAGCCCGCTCGGAGCGGTAGATCACGACCTGCTCGGCCTGGTAGACCTCCAGCGCCGTGTAGGTGACCGTCCGGGTGCTCACCCGGCCCCGGTCCGTGGAACGGCCCACGTCGCAGGGCGAGAGGTTGAGGCGTTCATGCCGGTCGCTGATCGTCCACTTCTCCTCCCCCGGGTGCTTCACCGGCTTGCGGGCCTGGGACTCGTGGAGCAGGAAGTTCCTCGGCAGTTTCCCGCCGGTCTTCTCCGCTCCCGCGTGCTGCTCCGCGGTGGCGGCCGTCCCGGTGGCCGCCGCGGCAGCGGCGCCGCCTCCCGTCAGGACGAGCGCGGTGAGCGCCCCGGCCGCCATCTTCGCCACGCGATGCATCGTCCGCCCCGTACCCGCCATGGTGACTCCCCCGTGTCCGTGCTCCGGTCTCATGCTCGGTACGACAGGCGTTCCGCGCAAAAGGTTCACGCCCATGGAGAAGAGATCCGCGGCCGGGCACAGCGCACCCGTTACCGTTGCCGGATGCACACCATCGAGCTGACCTGTGACGACATGCTCGACTCGGCGGTGCGCGCGGCCTGGGACCGGCTGGCGGCCGAGGGACTTCCCAGCCAGGCCCGGCACCCGCACCCGAGCAACCGCCCCCATCTGACGCTGGCGGTCTGCGAACGGCTGCCGCCCGACGCGCCGGCCGCGTTCGCCGAGGCCTTCGGTGACCTGCCGGTGCCGGTCAGGCTGGGGCCGCTGCTGCTGTTCGCCGGCCGGGCGCGGGTGCTCGCCTGGGGCGTGGTGCCGGAGGCCCGGCTGCTGGCCGTACACGCGGGGGTGTGGCGGGTGCTGGGCGGCTCCTGCGGCGGCAACCCGCTGCACGCGCCGGGACGGTGGCTCCCGCATGTGACGCTCGCCCGCAACCTGGACGCCGCGACCCGGGCGCGGGCGGTCACGGTGCTCGACGGGCTGGCCGAGGCCACCGGGGCGTTCTCCGGCGCGCGCAGCCACGACGGCGCGCTCCGCACGACCGTCCCCTTGGCGGGACAGCACTGACCGGGCCTGTCACCGCCGCCCCTTCCGGGGGTGCTCGACGAGCAGGCCCGGCAGGGCCGCGGCGCCGCCGCCTTGCCCTCATCCGTACGTTCGCGTCATATCAATGATCCCGGTCGCCGGTCGGCCGTGTTCGGTTCGTCCACGGTGCCTTCGGGATTCCTGCCGGCGGACTCGACGGCCCGATCCGGGGTACGGCGATCCGGACCCGTCGCGGAGGACGAGCGCAGCCGGTCGGTCAGGAACCCCTGGAAGTGGGGGCACGTCATGATGTCGTCGTGCGGGCATTCCAGGCCGCCCTCCAGCATGTCGAGGGCGGCCTGTGCCCGGGCGATCCGTGCCAGCAGCCGCTCACGGTGGCGGGCCATCACCTCGTGGCGGTCCGGTGCGGACCGGGCGGCCAGCATCGTCCGGATGTCCGCGAGCCCGAAGCCCGCCTCCTTCGAGATCAGGATCGCCGCCACCCGGTACAGGTCCGCGTCGGTGTAGCGGCGGCGGTCACCCGCACGAGCCGGTGTCATCAGTCCTTCCGACTCCCAGTGACGCAGCACGTGTGTCGGCAGTCCGAACTGGGCCGCCACTTCGCCGATTGACTTCATGTCGACATTAAGTCGCACACTGATGACCATGTCCACACTGCTTACTCTCCTTGACGCTCTCGACGACCTTCCCCAGGCCCGCGAACTGCGGGAACGCACGTACCAGGCGCTGGGCGACAGCGTCGTCGACGTCGGCTGCGGAAGCGGGCGCGCCGTCGGCGAGCTGGCCGCCCGCGGGGTGAGGGCCATCGGTGCCGACCTGGATCCCGCCATGATCGAGGTCGCCGCCGAACGCTGGCCCGCGGGCGAGTTCCATGTCGCCGACGCCACCGCGCTGCCTCTCGACGACGGCTCGGTCACCGGCTACCGCGCAGACAAGCTCCTGCACGCCCTCGCCGAGCCCGAGCGAGCCGTCGCCGAGGCCCGCCGGGTCCTGGCCGTGAACGGCCGTGCGGTGCTCACCGGCCAGGACTGGGACACGTTCGTGATCGACTCCGACGATCCCGGACTCGTCCGCACGCTCGTCCACGCCCGCGCGGACGCCATGCCGAGCCCGCGGGCCGCGCGCCGGTACCGGAACCTCCTGCTGGACAACGGGTTCGTCGACGTCACCGTCGAGGTCCACACGATCGTGTGGACGGGCCCCGAGGGCCTGCCGATACTCGCCAGCCTGGGAGAGGGGGCCTGGCTCGACGAGCAGGCCGCCAGGGCGCGCGACGACCGGCTCTTCCTCGCCGTCCCGGTCTTCCTCGCCTCCGGGACCCGCGCCGGCTGAGCACCGGTCCGGCATCGACGATGATCGTCGGAAGCGTGGCGGATGACACCAGCCCACGCCGGAAGAGCGTCGACGCGGTCCTGTACGTGGTGCGATCCGGCTGCCCGTGATGCCGCCTCCCCGCCGAGGCTGTGGCATGTTCGTCGGATGAATCGTCTTTCCCGTTCCCGGATCCAGCGACGATTACGGTCGCTGGCCTGCCTGGAGGTGCTGAACGTCCCGTTGCAAGCGGTGATCTGGTTCGGCGTGTTCGGGCTGCCGGTCACCGTGGGTAACATCGCGGGCTTCGTGTTGTTCGCGCTCCTCTTGCTGGAGGGGGCGGGGTACTGGTCAGCGAAGTCGCGCCAGATAGCCACACGGAACAGGTTCCTCCCGGGGCGCGGAGCCTTCAAGACCCTCCGTAGAGGTAACGTCGCCGTGCTCGCCGTCGGACTGCTGTTCGTCGTCGGGACGGTGGTGACCGATCCGGGGATCGGCAGCTGGCCCGGACTGGGGTTCGGACTGTTCGCCGTGCTGGAGCATGTGAATTATTTTCACGTCCAGCTCATGTACGACACCGCTGAGGATCTCCGCCACCTGCGCTCACACGGCCTGCGTCACGCTCACCTGGCCCGTGATCTCGCTCTTCACGAGAAACGTGCCGCCTACCGCGTCCGCGGCGACGAACGGTGACTCCGATACCGACGTCCCCGCGCGGACCCTCCGCTCAGGCGCCCTCGCGGGCGAACCAGGCGACGGTCCGGCGCAGGCCCTCCTCCAGGCCGACGACGGGCCGCCAGCCGAGGATCTCGGTGGTGGCGGTCAGGTCGGCGATCCTGGCGCTGTCCAGGGGGCGGTCGCCGAGCGCGCCGTAGCGGGGGCGGGCCTCACCGCCGACGCCGACGCCGCCGACGATCCGGACGAGCAGGTCCACGGTGTCGCGGATGGAGGTGCCCTCTCCCGAGCCGATGTCGAAGGTGCGGCCCGCGGCCTCCGGGGTCGCGCCCGCCGCGAGGAAGGCGTCGACCACGTCGTCGACGTGGACCCAGTCGAGCTCGCGCGTGCCGCTGCCGAGCTCGGGCTCCCGGCCGCGCAGCAGCGACAGCGTCACGTACGGGACCAGCTTGCGGACGTCCTGGGGGCCCGGCCCGTAGACCATGCCGATCCGCAGGGTGCTGACCTGGACGTCCCACAGGTGGTGGAACATCCGCGCGTACCCCCCGGCGGCCCACTTGGAGGCCGCGTACGGCGAGGACGGGGCCCGCTCGCCCTCGTCCGGCCGGAGCTCCTCCAGGGAGCCCGCCAGGACCACCCGGGCCGGGGTGCCGGCGACCGCGGTCAGCAGGTTGACCACGCCGGTGAGGTTGCTGTGCAGCATCGGCAGCACGAGCTTCGGATCCCTGGCCCCGGCGACCTCGCTGGCCAGGTGGAACACGACGTCGGGGCGGACGGAGCGGACGAGCCCCCCGACCGCGTCCGCGTCGGCGACGTCGGCGACGTGCCAGGTCTCGCCGTGCTCCGAGCCCTCCCGCACCCTGCGGCCGACGGCGTGCACCCGCGCGCCGAGCCCGCCCAGGCGCCTGACCAGATGCGTCCCGATGAAGCCACCGGCCCCCGTCACCAGCACGGGCCTGGCGCGCCAGTACGTCTCCGCCACCGGGTCGGCCATGTGCTTCCTCCTGGTTCGGGGGATTCGGGGGGAGCAAGCGGTAAGGCCCGCTCCGAGGAGCGGGCCTTACCGTGTGGTCGTGCGCGTGGTACCGGTCAGCCGATGCGCCAGGTGTCCCCGGCGAGCAGCAGGTCGTTCAGGTCCCCCGGGCCCTTGTCCCCGACGGCCTCCTGGAGCTGGGCGGCCATGAGCTCGTCGTAGGACGGGCGGTCGACGTTGCGGAAGACGCCGATCGGGACGTGCTCGAACGAGGGCTCGTCCAGCCGGGAGAGCGCGAACGCCAGCGACGGGTCGGCGCGGCGGGCGTCGTGGACGAGGATCTCCTCCTCGCTCACCGCCGACCTCGGGACGACCTCGATGCCGCCGTCGGCCGCCCGGCGTACGGCCTTGGAGGCCGAGGCGATGGGCATGCCGTGCTCCAGGCGCAGCGTGATCTCGTCGCGCTGCTCCGGGTCCTTCAGCGGCTCGAAGGCGTTGTCGTTGAAGATGTTGCAGTTCTGGTAGATCTCGACCAGGGAGGTCCCCCGGTGCTCGGCGGCCTCGCGCAGCACCGACTGCAGGTGCTTGCGGTCGGAGTCGATGGTCCGGGCCACGAAGGACGCCTCGGCGCCGATGGCCAGCGAGATCGGGTTGAACGGCTTGTCCAGCGACCCCATCGGGGTCGACTTCGTGATCTTCCCGACCTCGGAGGTCGGGGAGTACTGCCCCTTGGTCAGGCCGTAGATCCTGTTGTTGAACAGCAGGATGTTCAGGTTGACGTTGCGGCGCAGCGCGTGGATCAGGTGGTTGCCGCCGATGGACAGCGCGTCGCCGTCACCGGTGATCACCCACACCGACAGGTCGGGACGGGACGCGGCCAGGCCGGTCGCGATCGCCGGGGCGCGCCCGTGGATCGAGTGGAACCCGTAGGTGTTCATGTAGTACGGGAACCGCGACGAGCAGCCGATGCCCGAGACGAACACCATGTTCTCGCGCTTGAGGCCGAGCTCGGGCACGAACGACTGGACCGCGGCCAGGATGGCGTAGTCACCGCATCCGGGGCACCAGCGGACCTCCTGGTCGGACTTGAAGTCCTTCATCCCGAGCTTGACCTCGGACTTGGGGACCAGCGAAAGTCCGCCGCCGCTTCCGGGGAAGGACACTTCGGTACTACTCACTGTCGATCACGTCCTGAATAACGCCGGCGAGTTCCTCGGCCTTGAAGGGAAGCCCGCGCACCCGGTTGTAGCTGATGATGTCGACCAGGAAGCGAGCGCGGAGCAGGAGCGCGAGCTGGCCGAGGTTGATCTCCGGCAGGAGCACCTTGTCGTAGGCGCGGAGCACCTCGCCGGTGTTGGCGGGCAGCGGGTTGAGGTGGCGCAGGTGGGCCTGGGCGACCTTGCCGCCGGCCTTCCTGATGCGCCGCACCGCCGCCGCGATCGGCCCGTACGTGGAGCCCCAGCCCAGCACCAGCACGCGGGCGTCGCCGTCGGGGTCGTCCACCGCGAGCGGCGGGATGTCGTTCGCGATTCCGTCGATCTTGGCCTGGCGGACCCGGACCATCCGGTCGTGGTTGCCGCCGTCGTAGGAGATGTTGCCGGTGTTCTCGGCCTTCTCGATGCCGCCGATCCGGTGCTCCAGGCCCGCGGTGCCCGGGATCGCCCAGGGGCGGGCGAGGGTCTCGGTGTCGCGCTTGAACGGCAGGAAGGTCGTGCCGTCCTCGGCGTTCGGCCCGGAGGCGAACTCGGTGGAGATGTCGGGCAGGTCGGCCGCGTCGGGCACCTTCCACGGCTCGGAGCCGTTGGCCAGGTAGCCGTCGGAGAGCAGCATGACCGGGGTGCGGTACTTCACCGCGATCCTGGCCGCCTCCACCGCGGCGTCGAAGCAGTCCGACGGGGTCGAGGGCGCGACGATCGGCAGCGGCGACTCGCCGTTGCGGCCGAACATGGCCATCAGCAGGTCGGTCTGCTCGGTCTTGGTGGGCATTCCGGTGCTGGGACCGGCCCGCTGCACGTCGACCACGAGGAGCGGCAGCTCGGTCGTCACCGCCAGGCCGACGGTCTCGGCCTTGAGCGCGACACCCGGCCCGGAGGTCGTGGTGACGCCCAGCGCCCCGCCGAAGGCCGCGCCGAGCGCCGCGCCGACGCCCGCGATCTCGTCCTCGGCCTGGAAGGTACGGATGCCGAACCGCTTGTGCCGGGAGAGCTCGTGCAGGATGTCGCTGGCCGGGGTGATCGGGTAGGACCCCAGGAAGAGCGGGAGCCCGGACTGCACCGAGGCGGCGATCAGGCCGTAGGCGAGCGCCTGGTTGCCGGAGATGTTGCGGTAGACGCCCGGAGCGAGCTTGGCGGGCTTGATCTCGTAGGAGACCGAGAACGACTCGGTGGTCTCGCCGTAGTTCCAGCCCGCCTGGAAGGCCGCGATGTTGGCCTTGGCGATGTCGGGCTTCTTGGCGAACTTGGTCTCCAGGAACTGGATCGTCGCCTCGGTGGGCCGGTGGTAGAGCCAGCTCAGCAGCCCGAGGGCGAACATGTTCTTGGAGCGCTCGGCGTCCTTCTTGGACAGCTCGAAGCCCTCCAGCGCCCGGACCGTCAGCGAGGTCAGCGGCACCGGGTGGACCCGCCACTCGGCGAGCGAGTCGTCCTCCAGCGGGCTGGCGTCGTAGCCCACCTTCTGCAGGTTGCGCTTGGTGAACTCGTCGGTGTTGACGATGATGTCGGCGCCGCGCGGCAGGTCGGACAGGTTGGCCTTGAGCGCGGCGGGGTTCATCGCGACCAGGACGTTGGGGGCGTCACCGGGGGTGAGGATGTCGTGGTCGGCGAAGTGAAGCTGGAAACTCGACACGCCCGGCAGGGTGCCTGCGGGGGCGCGGATCTCGGCCGGGAAGTTGGGGAGCGTCGAGAGGTCGTTGCCGAACTCCGCGGTTCCGGCCGTGAAGCGATCACCGGTCAGCTGCATGCCGTCGCCGGAGTCCCCGGCAAACCGGATGATCACGCGGTCGAGTTGCTGAACCTGCTTGGTCACAGCTCAGTCCTCCTCGACGCGACAGCGCGCCGTTGTTCGTGGCACATTCTTTTTTCCATGCTAGATCCTCGGGGTGACGCGTAGTCTTTTCGCGCTCCACTCGGCAGAGGAAAGTGACCTTTGTCGCATTGTCCTCGGCGGCCTTGAGTCGAAGCCTGGGGGCGTGCGTGCACGGCGCATCGCGGGCGTCCATCGGCCCGCGGAGAGGTCACGATCGCGGACGGCCGGCCCGACACAGCCCGGCCGCGATCCTGCACAGGTCGACGTGCAGGCGGCCGAAGAGGACGGTTGTGGTCACGCCGTCCAATATATGTCCCGTCCCCGAGCGGCTCTCATCGCCTCCGGTTATGGCCTCATAGCCCCAGGGTATGACGCGGGCAGTCGCTCCGGCGCCTCGGGGGCCGCCCCGGAGTCGTAGATCCAGCCCGGCCGCATCGTACGCCCACCGTACAGCTCGGGGACGGTGACGAAGGTGTAGCCCGCCGCGGTGAGCCTGCGAAGGATCTCCGGGGCCGCGTCCACGGTGGGGCCGTGGAAGTCGTGCATCAGGACGATCGACCCCGGGCCGGTGCGTGCCACGACCCGGCCGGCGATCGCCCGAGGGTCGGGGTCGTTGCGGTCCTCGGCGTCGGCGTTCCAGCGGACCACGGCCATGCCCAGCTCGCCGGCGACGGTGGCGACCCGCTGGTCGATCCCGCCGTAGGGCGGGCGCATCAGCGTGGGGGCTTGGCCGACGGCCTGGGCGATCGCGTGCTGCGCACGGTTGAGCTGCGAGGTGACCATGAGGGTGGTCAGCCCGCTCAGGTCGCGGTGCGACCAGGTGTGGTTGGCCACCAGGTGCCCCTCGTCCCGCATCCGCCGCAGCAGGTCGGGACGGGCCGAGGCGCTGGAGCCGAGGCTGAAGAAGGTGGCCCTGGCGCCGTGCCGGCCGAGGACGTCGAGCAGCCGCCCGGTGTCGGGGCCGGGCCCGTCGCTGTAGGTCAGCGCCACGCACCGGGTCCTGGCGCAGTCCGCGCCGCCGGCCTTGGAGCTGCGGGCCGGGGGCTTGTCGGTGCTCGCCGCGAGCATGTCCTGCCACGCGCTGCCGGACGGCCCGGACGCCGACAGGACCGCCCGCCGCGCCCGCAGCCCGGTCGGCGACAGCAGCGGCTCGGAGACGGCCGACGGCACGGCGACCGCCACCCGGCCGGTGTCCCTGGGGCCCGCCTGCCCGTCGTCGAACTCCACGACGAGGTCGCCGCGCGGGTTGAAGACCAGGGAGTCGAACATCCTCGGGTCGGGCCTGAGCGGGTCGAGGCGTACCGGCGTGCCCCGCCGGGCCATCTCGTCCCCGACCGCTCCGGCCAGCGTGGCCAGCGCGGCGTCGTCCCTGATCAGGCCCGCCGATCCCATGACGCGCCGGTCCGCCCGGTCGTACCAGAGGGTGGTACGGGACTCCCGCCAGCCCGCGTCCATGGACCGGCCGATGCGCAGCCGTACCCCCAGGACCTCCTCGGAGGCGGCGGCCAGCATCCAGTCCACGTTGAACTCGGGGGCGGCCGTGGTGTCACCGGGGGTCTTCTGCCAGGTGAAACGGTGAAGCTCGTCGTCGACCACGTCGCGGAGCCGGTCGGTGAGCCGGGGGGCTCCTGCGAAGGCGGGGTAGGCGGCGTGCACCCGCCGGCCTCCGCTCTCGCCGGTGCTCAGCGTCCTGGCGGTCAGGCCATGGACGACGGACGGGTCCACGTAGTTGATCATCGTTGGTTCCGAGGGCAGGGTCCGCGTGATGGGGGAGGCGGTGGCTGCGCCGCAACCGGCGAGCATTGCGACCATCCAGGCGATTCCTCCGATGAATCGCTTTTGTGCCATAAATAGATATTAAACCTACCAATGAGCTATTTACCCTTATTTGATATTAAGTGCACGGAGGCTTTAGCCGTTCCGTTCCCCGAACGACCGCCGCTTCCTGCTCCGGTCCGGGACCGGGGCCGCCTCCCGGTCCGCCGCGTGACGGCGGCGGTGGATCCTGCTATAGGTAGGACGAGGGAGCTCCGCCGCGCGGATCCCGGGAGGAGGGGCCATGAGCGGATATTTCGGCTCATATGTAGTGGTCCTCGCGCTGTTCGCGATCGGCCTGCTGATCGTCGCGGGAGCGCTGCTCGTCAACCGGGCGCTCCGTCCCAGCCGCCCCACCCACGAGAAGCTGCTCACCTACGAGTGCGGCGTGGACCCGGTCGGCGACGGCTGGGCGCAGTCCCAGATCCGCTACTACGTCTTCACCTACCTGTACGTGGTCTTCGCGGTGGACGCGGTCTTCCTCTTCCCATGGGCGACGATCTTCGCCGCGCCGGGATTCGGGGCGGCCACCCTGGCCGAGATGTTCGTCTTCCTGGGCTTCATCGCGCTCGGCATCGTGTACGCCTGGCGCAAGCGCGTGCTCACCTGGACCTGAGTCCCGGCGGGCCGCCGGAGCGCGGGCGCCGACACTGAAGGAGAATGCGTGCCATGGCGGATCTCCCGATGCCCACCGTGGGGCCGGTCTCGCGGCTGGCCCCCAAACCCATGCGCTTCATCCTCAACTGGGGACGGCGCTACTCGCTGTGGGCGTTCAACTTCGGCCTGGCCTGCTGCGCGATCGAGTTCATCGCGACCTCGATGAGCAGGCACGACTTCATCAGGTTCGGGGTGATCCCGTTCGCCAACGGCCCCCGGCAGGCCGACCTGATGATCGTCTCGGGCACGGTGACCGACAAGATGGCGCCCGCGGTCAAGCGGCTCTACGAGCAGATGCCCGACCCCAAGTACGTGATCTCCTTCGGCGCCTGCTCCAACTCCGGCGGCCCCTACTGGGACTCCTACTGCGTGACCAAGGGCGTCGACCAGATCATCCCGGTCGACGTGTACGTGCCCGGCTGCCCTCCCCGGCCCGAGGCCCTGCTCCACGGGATCATGATGCTCCAGGAGAAGATCGCGGCCGAGAACCTGGGGGATCGCTATGCCTGACCTGCCCGACGCCACGTCCGGGACCGGATCGGCGGCGGGGTTCGCGGCCGGCCTGGCGCGGGACGGGCGCGCCCGGGTGTCGGACTCCTTCGGCCAGACCACGGTGGACGTCGAGGCCGGCGACTGGATCGGCGTGCTGACCTCGGCCCGGCAGGCGGGGTTCGAGTTCTTCGACTGGCTGACCGCGGTGGACGAGCCCCCGGAGGAGTTCGCGGTCGTCGCCCACCTGTACGCCCCGGCCTGTCGCTCGCACCTGCTGCTGCGCACCCGCCTGCCGCGGGCCGACCCCCGGCTGCCCACCGCGGTCGGGGTCTTCCGCGGGGCCGACTGGCACGAACGCGAGACCTTCGAGATGTTCGGCGTCGTCTTCGAGGGCCACCCGTACCTCGTGCCGCTGCTGCTGCCCGAGGGCTTCGAGGGGTTCCCGCTCCGCAAGGACTTCGTCCTGGCCGCCCGGGTCGCCAAGGCGTGGCCGGGGGCCAAGGAGCCCGGCGAGTCCGACCACGGCTCGCCGAGCCGCCGCAAGACGCTCCCGCCCGGGGTACCGGCCGGCTGGGGACGCGACCGTGGTGCCTGAGACGCCCCGCCGGAGGTGCCCGTGATCGTCGAGGTGCTCGACGCCGCCGTCCGGCTGCTCGTGATCGTCGCGGCGTTCCTGGTGCTGCCGCTGGTCGCCGGGCAGATGGAGCACAAGGTCATGGCGCACATGCAGGCGCGTCTGGGCCCCATGTACGCCGGGGGCTTCCACGGCTGGGCCCAGCTCGTCGCCGACGGGGTCAAGTTCATGCAGAAGGAGGAGATCGTCCCGGCCGCCGCCGACCGCCGGGTCTTCGCCCTGGCGCCCGGTGTCGCGCTGGTCCCCTACCTGCTGGTGATGGTCGTGATCCCGGTCGGTCCCGGCCTGGTCGGGGTGGACCTGGACGCCGGGCTGTTCTTCGTCCTGGCCGTGATGGGGGTCGGCGTGCTCGGCTCGGTCATGGCCGGGTGGTCGTCGGGCAACAAGTACTCGGTCCTGGGCGGGATCCGCTCGGCGGCCCAGCTCATGTCGTACGAGCTGCCGCTGGTGCTGGCCGCCTCCAGCGTGGCGATGGCCGCGGGCACGCTCTCCCTGCCGGGCATCGTGCAGGCCTGGCAGTGGTGGTGGCTGCCCTGGCAGGCGATCGGCGCCGTGGTCTTCTTCGTCGCCGGGCTCGCCGAGCTGCGCCGCCCGCCGTTCGACATGCCGATCGCCGACTCCGAGCTCGTCATGGGCCCGATGACCGAGTACACCGGCATGAGGTTCGCGCTGTTCATGCTGGCCGAGTACGCCGGGATCATCGTGGTGTCCGCGCTGACCACCGTGCTGTTCCTGGGCGGCTGGCAGGGCCCCTTCCTGCCGGGGCCGGTCTGGACGCTGCTCAAGGTCTTCCTGCTGGTCTTCGTGATCATCTGGCTCCGGGTGAGCTACCCGCGCCTGCGCGAGGACCAGCTGCAGCGGCTGGCCTGGGTCGTCCTGGTGCCGCTGGCACTGGCGCAGCTCGCGCTGACGGGGATCGTCAGGGTCGTCGCCGGCTGATCCCGCGTCGTTCCTCGCCGGTCCTCGCGCGATCGGCCCGCCGTACGCGATGATCTGACGTTCGAAGCGCCCACGCTGGGCAGGGAAGTAATACACCCTGTGACGCCACCTGCCAAGGACGGAACGCATGACCCTCGCGCTTGCCGTGGAGAACGACGAACTGGTCGTCGACGTGCCGGAACACCCACCGGTGCGGCTGCCGTTGACCGGCGAGGTCCGGGCGCGCACAATGCTGATCTTCGGCTACCCCGGCAGGGGCAGGACGAGGTACGGCCTGGCGGTGCTGGACGACTCCGGCCTGGTCATGCTGGAGGCCCCGGGTGCCCGCTCCCGGGAGGAGGTGGAGGCGTTCGCCGCGGCCAACGGGCTGGAGTTCGAGTTCCGGACGTTCGACACCCCGCAGCGCGCCAGGGTCGCGCTGGCCCGCAGGTCGCCCCGGTGGCGCGCGGTGACCTGGCGCCGGGCCCCCGCGCCGCTGCCGCGCCTGCGCGTGCCCGGCGCGCGAAGCCTCAGGCCGCCCCTGAGCTCGCCCAAGGTGTGGTGGCGCGAGCAGCTGTTGTACGTGCTCATGTGGGCCGTGCTCGCCTACGGGGTGGCCTTCGTGGCGCTGGTGCTGCTGAACCTGACCGACACCCGCGCCGACGTCACCCGGGGGATGGGCCCGCTCGGCATCGTCGCCCTGGTGCTCGCGGGGCTCACGGTCGTCGGGGCCGTCGTGGTGGTCGGGATCGGACGGCGCAGGACCCGCAGGCAGACCGCGCAGGGGCGGGTCCTGCGGCGGGAGGGACAGCCGCACTGCCGGCTGGTGGTCGTCCACGAGCGGCTGCTGCTGGAGACGGCGCGCAGGACCCGGGAGCTGGAGGCGTCCGAGCTGCTGCTGTACTCGGCCGAGTCCGGGGTGAGCGGCCTGCTGGTCGGCGGAGGGCTCTTCCACCTGCCGGGCCGCTGGGACCCCGAGGAGGTGGAGCGCTTCGCCTCCGGGAACGATCTGCAGCTCCAGGTGCGCGCGCTGACCCACGAGGAGTACCTGACCCTGTCGGCCCAGGCCAGGGACGCGGTGCCCTGACCCCTGCGCGCTGTGCACGACCCGCGCATGATCAGTGCACGATGCGCAGCATGATGTCGGAGGCCGTGGGCCGGTTGGCGGGCAGCTTGTCCAGGCAGGCCGCGGCCAGCGGGCGCAGCGACGGCGGCATGGGCGACAGGTCCGGGTGGTGGTTGATCACTCGGTTCAGGATCGCGGGGATGGTGTCCTCCCCGAACGCCGCCCGTCCCGAGGCGGCGAAGAGCATCGTCGCGGCCCAGCTGAACACGTCGGTCTCGGTGCCGATCGCCTCGCCCGCGAGCTGCTCGGGCGACATGTAGGCGGGGGTGCCCATGATCTTTCCCGAGGTCGCGGTGACCTGGTCGAGGGCACGGGCGATCCCGAAGTCGATCACCCGGGGGCCGTCGGCGCCGATCAGCACGTTGGCCGGCTTGAAGTCCCGGTGCACGACCCCGGCCCGGTGGATCGCGGCCAGCGCGCCCGCGGTGGCCAGCGCCAGCCGGGTCAGCCCGTCCTCGTCGCGCGGCCCCCTGTCGCGGACCAGCTGCTCCAGGGAGACGCCCTCCACGTACTCGCTGACGACGTACGCCTGGTCCTCGGTGATGTTCACGTCGAGCACCCGGGCGGTGGAGAACGTCGCCACCCTGCGGGTCGCCTCCACCTCGCGCAGGAAGCGCTCCCGGACCACCCGGTCGCCGCTGACGTGCTCGTGCAGCACCTTGATCGCGACCTTCTGCCCCTGCGGGGTGAGCGCCAGGTAGACCTTCCCCTGCCCGCCCTTGCCCAGCTCGCCGATCAGCCGGTACGGCCCCAGCCACCCGCGCGGGGTCCCGGCCGCCGGGGTCGACGCCGCGGGGCCGCGGGGGTTCCGAGCTCCCTGAGCGCCCTGGAGGCCCTGGAAACCGTGAGGATTCCGGGGGCGGTGAGGGCCGTCGTACGGATTTGGGCCGTGAGAGCCGTCGTACGGGCTTGAGCCGTGAGGGCCGTCGTACGGGCCTGGGCCCTGGGGGCCGTCGTACGGATTTGGGCCGTGAGGGCCGGAGTCGTACAGGTGGGTGTCGTGCCGGCGATCGTGCGGGCGGGCGCCGTGCGAGGTCTGCGACCCCTGAGGCCCCCCGTACCGAGGGGGCTCCATGTGCGGGCGCGGGGACTGCCACTGCGCGGGAGGGCGCGCGGCCGGGGACACCGGATGCGCGGCCGGGTACGGGGTCCGTACCTGCCCGTGGTCCGGGCCGTGGAGCGGCCGGGCGTCCACCTGCGGGTCCCGGAACACCGACTCCCTGAGGATCACGGCGTGGATCAGCCCGCCGATCCAGCTTCCGAACAGGCCGATCGCCCCGATGGTGTCCAGCCAGACCGGGATGCGGTCGGAGCTGCCGTAGATGGAGGCGCCGACCATGAAGACGCCGATGCCGACGCCGTAGACGACGGCGGCGAAGACCAGCAGGGGGCTGCGCAGCCTGCGGGCGGCGTGACCGATGATGGCCGGTGTACCGATACCGCAGGTCAGCAGGGGGACCAGTGTCCACAGCACGCTCCACGCCATGGTGGAACGCGCCGGTGGCCGCGGCTGCCATGCCGGCGGCCCGTAGTACGACATGGGCGAACAATACGATTTTTCCGGCATTGCCGCAGAACATTGGGCGCCGGGGCGGCGAGTCGGGGTCGGTTATCGAACACACAGTCTGTGGATAACTTCTGTGGATAACTCGCCGCCATGGGGATTCCCGCGGTCCGGGCCATACCACCGAGGTCTCCGGGCGCCCGCCGCATTCCCGAGCGCCCCACCGTGCGTCATGATGTTGAGTTGTGGCACGGATACCAGGAGTGGGGTTGGCGAAGGGGCTCTCCGTGACCCTTCGCCACATGCTGAACAGGTCGGTGACCCAGCAGTACCCCGAGGTCCGGCCGGAGCTGCCGCCCCGGAGCAGGGGGGTGATCGCGCTGGTCGAGGAGAACTGCACGGTGTGCATGCTCTGCGCCCGCGAGTGCCCCGACTGGTGCATCTACATCGACTCCCACAAGGAGACCCTCCCGGCCCCCGAGGGCGGCCGTCCCCGCGCCCGCAACATGCTCGACCGCTTCGCGATCGACTTCTCCCTGTGCATGTACTGCGGGATCTGCATCGAGGTCTGCCCCTTCGACGCCCTGTTCTGGTCCCCGGAGTTCGAGTACGCCGACGGGGACATCCGTAATCTTCTGCACGAGAAGGACAGGCTGGCGGGCTGGGCGCAGACCGTCCCGCCGCCCCCGGCCCACGAGCCCAACGCCGACCCGCCCAAGGAACTGGCGGCGGCCTCGCGCCCGGTCCGCCCCCGTCCCACACCTGCGGCGCCCCCTCCCGGCGCGCCCTCCGGTACGTCTTCCGGTACGCCCGGATCGGGTTCTTCGGCGCCCGGCTCTTCGGCGTCCGGTTCCGGTACTGCGGTCTCGGGGTCCGGTTCTTCGGCGTCCGGGGCCGCAGCGGCGTCCGGGGCCGGGTCGGCGCCTGGGACGGCGTCCGGAACCGGCCCGGCGGCGTCGGGTTCCATGGGTTCCCGGGGGTCTGCCGGGTCTGTGAGCTCTGCGGGCTCCCCGGGCACTTCGTCCGCCCCTGCCTCCCCTCGTGCCTCCGGTGCCGAATCCCCGGCCCCGGGCACCTCGGGTTCCGCTCCCTCGGACGCCCCTGCCTCCCCGGCCTCGAACGCCCCCGGCTCTCCGGTCTCGGATGCGCCCGGCCCTGCGGGATCGGCTCCTACTTCTGCGGCGTCCCCGACTTCTGCGGCGTCCCCGGATTCTTCGACGTCCGCCGCGTCCCCGGGGTCTGCGGCCTCCGACGCCCCCGCCGAACCGCCGTCCGGACGACCCGCCCGGCCGCCCGGCAGGCCCTCCAGGCCGGCCACCTCGGCGAGCCACGCGAGCGTCCGCGCGATCCGCCCGCCGGGGTCCCTTCCCAAGCCCACCGGTTCGTCCACAGGCGGCTCGTCCGTCGAGAAGTTATCCACAGGTAGGGGTGGCGTGCCCCCGGCGACGGACGCGCCGGAGCAGACTTCTCCTGCGGATCCGAACGGAGAGCCGGAGGAGGAGACGTGACCGAGGTGCCGTCCTATCTGTCACCGAGCGGGCAGGAGATCGTCTTTCTCCTGCTGGGCGCGGTGGCCGTCGGGTCGGCCCTGCTCGTCGTGACCACCCGGCAGCTCGTCCACGCCGCCCTGTGGCTGGTCGTCTGCTTCGGCGCGCTGGCGGGGTGCTACCTGGTCCTGACGGCCGAGTTCGTCGCCTGGGTCCAGGTGCTGATCTACGTCGGTGCCATCGTGGTCCTGTTGCTGTTCGGCATCATGCTCACCCGTGCCCCGATCGGCAGGAGCGCCGACCTCGACAGCCCGAACAGGCCCACCGCCGCGATCGTGGCGATCGCCACCGCGGCCGTGCTGGTCACCGTCGTCGTCGACGGCTTCCGCATGGCCTACGCGCCCCTGGAGCCCGGTGCCGGTTCCGCGCGGGAGCTCGGCTCCAGCATCTTCCGCAACTGGGTGCTCCCGTTCGAGGCGCTCTCGATCCTGCTGCTCGCGGCCCTGATAGGCGCCGTCGTGCTGTCCCGCACCGACATTCGCGGGAGGGACTGACGTGCACATCGTCTACCCCGCCGTCGTCTCGGCGCTGCTGTTCTCGATCGGCGTGTACGGCGTGCTCGCCCGGCGCAACGCGATCCTCGTGCTGATGTCCGTCGAGCTCATGCTCAACGCCGTCAACCTCAACCTGGTCGCCTTCGACGTGTGGTTGCGCGATCGGTTGCACGGCGGGCAGGTCCTCACGCTGTTCGTCATCGTGATCGCCGCCGCCGAGGTCGGCATCGGCCTCGCGATCATCCTGGCGCTCTACCGCAACCGCCAGACCGTCGACCTCGACCGTCTCCGCTCCCTGGCGGAACCCACCGACGCCGACCCCGCCGACGCGAAGTCCACCGGCACCGACCCCGCCGGCACCGATTCCACCGGCACCGGGTCCGATGACGCCAGGCCCACCGGCACCCGGCCCGTCGCTCCCGCAGCCACCGGGCCGCGTGACACGACATGATCACCGTCGCCGCCCTCGTGATCCTGCTGCCCTTCCTCGCGGCCGTCGCCGGGCTGCTCGGCTCCCGCTTCCCTCACCGCCCCCGCGGTGTCACACCCCTCGCACCCGCTACCGCCAGGACCGACACCGCCCAGACCACCGCCACCGCCCAGACCACCGCCACCACCGAAACCGCCACCCGCACCGGAACCGACCCCGGGACCAGCGCCGAGACCGGCATCACCGCCGAATCCACGGCCGAATCCACGGCCGGCACCACGGCCGAGCTCAGGGCCGGCCTCAAGGCCGACAGCGCCGCCGGCCGCCGGGCCGCCTGGATCGCGGTGGTCCCCACCGCGGTCTCCGCCGTCCTGGCGCTCTGGCCGGCCTACGCCACGTGGACGGCCGGCCGGGGCGGAACAGGGGCGTCCACTCCGGCGGGAGCCGGTGGCCAGGACGCGGCCGGCGGTGCGATCGAGGGGGTCACCGCGACCTTCACCGTCATCGAGACCGGCTCGGTGCCCATCTCGGTGGGGCTGCTCGTCGACGGCCTCGCCGCCTCGATCGCGGTGCTGGTGACCGTCGTCGCGCTGGCCGTCCAGGTGTACTCCGTCGGTTACATGCGCGGCGACCGGCGATACCCGTCGTACAGCGCCTTCATCAGCCTGTTCACCAGCGCCATGCTGCTGGTCGTCTACTCGGCGGACCTGCTCGTCCTCTACGTGGGATGGGAGGTCATGGGCCTGTGCTCCTACCTGCTGGTCGGGCACTGGTGGGAGGAGAGGGCCAACTCGCGGGCGGCGATCAAGGCGTTCCTCGTCACCCGGATCGGAGACGTGGGTTTCCTGTTCGGCATCTTCGTCCTCGGGACGGCGGCCGGAAGCTTCAGGATCGCCGACGTGATCGCCGCCGTCCCCGCGATGTCGTCGGGAACGCTCGTCGCGGCCACCATGCTGCTGCTGGCCGGGGTCGCCGGGAAGAGCGCCCAGGTGCCGTTGCACGTCTGGCTGCCCGACGCGATGGCCGGACCGACACCGATCAGCGCCCTCATCCACGCGGCCACCATGGTCGCCGCCGGGATCTTCGTCGTCGCCCGCCTCTACCCGGTCTTCCTCGGAGCCCCCGCGACCCTGGACGTGCTCGCGGTCATGGCCGCGATCGGCATGCTGGGCGCGGCCCTTGCCGCGCTGGCCCAGGACGACCTCAAACGCGTCCTGGCCTACTCCACCGTCAGCCAGCTCGCCTACATGGCCGGTGCCCTGGCGGCGGGTTCCCGAAGTGCCGCGGTCTTCCATCTGATCACCCACGGAGCCTTCAAGGCCCTGCTCTTCCTCTGCGCGGGGGCCGTCATCCACGCGGTCGCCTCCAACCTGATGAGCACGATGGGGGGTCTTCGCAGGGAGCTTCCCGTCACCTTCGCCGCGATGACGATCGGCCTCGCGGCGCTGATGGGCCTCCCCCCGGCCAGCGGTTTCTTCAGCAAGGACGAGGTGCTGGTGGCCATCGAGCGCTCCCTGTCCGCCGGGCCACTGAACGATGCCGTGGCCCTGCTGCTGTACGGGTGCGCGCTCGCCACGGTCGCGGTCACCGGCGCCTACGCCACCCGGGCCTGGCTGCGCACCTTCTTCGGACGGCGCGCCCCGGCGAACCCCGTACTCGCCCTCGGTTCCGCCGCGGGGACCGCGTCCGGCACCGTCCACGCCGCCGTGCACCGGACACCGGCCACCATGCGCTGGCCCATCGTCGTCCTGGCGGTCCCGGCCCTGCTTCTCGGCTTCGCCCGGATCGGTGACGTGCACTGGGGGACCGCGGCTCTCAGCCTCGCGGTGGCGCTGCTGGGCGCCGGAGTGGTCTACGCCGTGTGGCGATCGGAACCGGGGAGTGACCCGGCCCGTCTGCTCGGCCCTCTCCGCGTTCCCTGTGAGCGCGCCTTCCATGTAGACGCCGTCTACACGGCCCTCTTCGTCCAGCCCGTCCTGCTTCTTGCCGGTCTGGTCGTCCGTGCCGACGGCCGCGTGGTGGACGGTGCGGTGCGCGGCTCGGGCCGGACGACCCTGGGCGTGGCCGGGCTGGTCCGCCTGGCACAGAACGGCAACGCGCAGCTCTACATCACCGGCCTGCTGGCGGGCGTCCTTCTCTTCGCGGCCGGGGCGGTGATCTTCAAATGATCTCTCTGCTTCCCCGGGGTGTCATGGCCCTCGCCGTGCCGCTCCTCGCCCGTCCGGCGGTGACACGCCGTTGACCTCCATGAGCTGGTTGCCGCTCGCGCTGCTCGCCCTGCCACTGGCCGGGGCGGTCGCGCTGCTCGTGCCGTCCCGTGCGGACGCCGTGGCCCGGGGGCGGCTGCTCCGTGCGTACGGCCTGGCCGTCTCCGGGGTCACGTTCGCGCTGTCGGTGGTGCTGGTCGCCGCCTTCGACCACGGCGACGCCGCCCGGGTGCAGTTCGCGACCGACCTGGCCTGGATCCCCGGGCTCGACCTCCGGTTCCATCTCGGCGTGGACGGGATCTCGCTCCCGCTGGTGGTGCTGACCACGCTGCTGACCTTCCTCTGCTTCGTCTACCTGTGCCGGGGGCGGGCCGACGGCCCCGGGCAGCTGCTGCGGTCCGGTCCCGGCGGTGACCGGCCGCGGGCGATGGTGTTCACCCTCCTCGTCCTCGAGGTCGGCATGGTCGGCACGTTCCTCGCGCTCGACCTGCTGTTGTTCTTCGTCTTCTTCGAGGTCGTCCTCATCCCGATGTACTTCCTGATCGCCGTCTGGGGCGGCCGGGCCCGCCGGGCGGCGGCGATCAAGTTCATCCTCTACACCCTGCTCGGCTCGGTGGTCCTGCTGCTCGGCCTGCTGCTCATCTGGTCGCAGACCGGCACCCTGGACATGACGGCCCTGGCCGAGGCGCGGGGGATCGGCATGTCCCGCCCGGTGCAGACCATCGCCTTCCTGGCGGTCGGCATCGGGTTCGCGGTCAAGACACCGATGTGGCCGTTGCACACCTGGCTGCCCGACGCGCACACCGAGGCGCCGACCGTCGGCTCGGTGCTCCTGGCGGGCGTACTGCTCAAGATGGGCACGTACGGCTTCGCCCGCATCGCGATCCCGGTCCTGCCCGACGGCGCCGCCGCGACGGCCCCCTGGCTGGGCGCCTTCGCGGTGGCCGGAATCGTCTACGGCTCCCTGGCGTGCCTGGCGCAGCGCGACCTGAAGAGGATGATCGCCTACTCCTCGGTCGGTCACATGGGCTTCGTGCTGCTGGGGTTCGCCACGCTCACCCCGGTCGGGATCAACGGGGCGTTGTTCGGCAACATCGCCCACGGCCTGATCACCGCCCTGCTGTTCTTCGTGGCGGGAGCGATCAAGGAACGCCACGGCACCTCCGACATGCCCGCGCTCGGCGGCGGCATGCTGACGCGCCTTCCCCGGGTGGGGTCCCTGCTCACCTTCGCCTGCGTCGCCTCGCTCGGGCTGCCGGGGCTGGCCGGCTTCTGGGGGGAGATGCTGGCCCTGCTCGGCGCCTTCCAGCCCGCCGCGGGCCTGTCCCGCCCCCTGTACCTGGTCTTCATGGCCCTCGGAGGTCTCGGCACCGTGCTGACCGCCGCCTACTTCCTGCTCATGCTCTCCCGCGTCACCCACGGCAGGGGCACCGAGACGGTCCACGTCCCGATCCTCACCGCCGCCGCCACGGGCGGCCTTCCCGCCACGGGCCCGACCACGGTTCCGGCCGCGAGCCCGACCACGGTTCCGGCCGCGAGCCCGACCACGGGCTCCGTCGCGGGTTCCGCCGCGGAGGAGGACACGTCCAGCGCCGGAGAACGCGCGGTCACGTCGGCACACGGCACGACAGGCCGCCCGCCCGCCTCCACCGGCAGGGCGCGCATGCCCGACGTCATGGGTCACGAGCTGGCCGCCTGGGTGCCGCTGGTCGTGCTGATCCTGTTGTTCGGGCTCTGGCCCAAGGCGCTCCTCGCCCTCACCGACCCGGTGGTCCGCACCCTGGTGGGGGCACCGTGATCCAGCCCATCGACTACTACGCGGTCGCGCCGCCGCTGATCCTCGCCCTCACCGCCGGGCTCGTACTGCTGCTGGACGCCTTCCTGCCCCGCAGGCCGCACGTCCGGCGGGCACTCGGCGCGGTCACGCTGGCCGGGGTGATCGCGGCCCTGGCGACGGTGATCTCGCAGGCCGTACGAGCCGGCGATCCGCTGAGGACCTTCTGCGTGCCCGAAGGGCTGCTCGGCTCCCCCCGCGCGGCGATCGGAGGTCTCGTCCGCCCGGGCGGCACGCCCGCGACGGCCACCGCGGCGCCGTGCTCCTTCGTGGTCGACGACTTCACGCTGATCTTCGCCGGGCTCGCGCTGGCCGCGGGGGTCGTCGTGGTGCTGCTGTCGGCGGCCGAGCTGTCCCGTGCCGACATTCCCGTCGGGGAGTGGTACTTCCTGCTGCTCTGCACGCTGGCGGGCGCCGTCGCCCTGCCCGCCTCCCGCGACCTGATCATGCTGGTGGTCGCGCTGGAACTGGTCTCGCTGCCGGTGTTCGCGCTCACCGCGCTCAGGCGCTATGACGGCCGCAGCTCCGAGGCGGCGGTGAAGCTCTTCCTGGTCTCGGTGGTCTCCACGGCCGTCATGCTCTTCGGCGTCTCCCTGCTGTACGGGACGACCGGCACCGTCTACCTCGGCCGGATCGCCCAGGCACTGCGACAGGTCGGGCCCGCTCCCGGAATCCGGCCGGGTCTCGTGGATCCGGGCGGTGTCGCCGCAGGCTCCTCGCTCCAGATCGACCAGGCGCCGCCCGCCGTGGTGACCGTGGCCGTGGTGCTCGTCCTCGCCGGGTTCGCCTTCAAGATCGCCGCGGTGCCGTTCCACGCCTGGGCGGGTGACGTCTACCAGGGCGCGCCCGTGCCCGTCGCGGCCCTCCTGTCGGTCATCTCCAAGGCGGCGGGGTTCGCCGGGCTGATCCTCATCCTGGTCGTCGCCCTGGGCGGTCAGGGCTCCACCTGGGTCCCGCTGGTGGCGATCATCGCCGCGCTGACCATGACCGTGGGGAACCTGCTGGCGCTGCGCCAGCGCGACGCGGTCCGTCTGCTCGCCTGGTCCTCCGTCGCCCAGTCCGGCTACATCCTCGCCCCCCTCGGGGTCAGGAACGACCAGGCGATGAACGCCTCGATCGCCTACCTGCTCTTCTACGCGGCGATGAACCTCGGCGCCTTCGCCGTGGTCACGCTGGTGTCCAGAGGACCCGGGGGAGGAAGGCTCGACGACTACCGGGGGCTGGTGTTCCGCAGCCCGGCGGCCGGGCTGGCGCTGGCCTTCTTCCTGATCTGCCTGGCGGGCCTGCCCCCGGGGCTCGCGGGGCTCTTCGCCAAGATCGTGGTGTTCCGGGAGGTGCTCGGCGCGGGCGGTGGCTGGCTGGCCGCGGTGATGGCGGTCAACACGGTCGTGGGCCTCTACTACTACGTCACCTGGGTCGTGCGGATCTTCACCCCGGCCCCGGTCCCGGCCCTTTCTCCGGTGGTCCCGGCCGGTGAGGGGGCGGCAGCGGGCGAGCCCGGTGTGAGCGGGCCCGGAGCGGATGAGACACCTTCCACCGGGCGCGGGGCCGGGTGGTTGCCCGCCGCCGTGGCCGTCACGCTGGCCGCCGTCGTCGCGATCGTCTTCTCGGCCGCCCCCCAGCTGGTCCTCGACCTCGTCCCCGCGGCGCTCATCGCCGCAGGCTGAACCGACCGGGAACGTTCGACCTGGGCAGAGACGTTGTCACAGGTGAGTCGGCATCGACCGGGAGGGGGATGAAGTGCACCACAACGGTCTGCGTACCGCGGCCCTCCTCGGCGCGCTGTCCGCGGTGATCATCGCGGTGGGGGCGTGGTTCGGGGGCGGCGCCGGCGTGCAGATCGCGGTCGTGACCGCACTGGCGGTCAACGCCGTCGCGTACTTCTTCTCCGACCGCATGGCGCTGTCCGCCATGCGCGCCCGGCCCGTGAGCGAGGTCGAGCAACCGGTCCTCTACCGGATCGTGCGGGAGCTCTCCACCGAGGCCCGCCAGCCCATGCCCCGGCTGTACGTCTCGCCGACCATGCAGCCCAACGCCTTCGCGACGGGACGAAATCCCCGTAACGCCGCGGTCTGCGTGACCTACGGGATCACCCGGCTGCTCGACGAGCGCGAGCTGCGCGGGGTCATCGGCCACGAGCTCTCCCACGTCTACAACCGCGACATCCTGATCTCCTCGGTGGCCGGCGCGCTCGCCACGATGATCACCTACCTCGGTTACGTCGGGCTCTTCTTCGGCGGGGACGACGACGAGGGGCCCGGTTTCGTCGGTGCCCTCCTCATGCTCGTGCTCGGCCCGGTCGCGGCGGGGATGATCCAGACGGCCATCTCGCGTTCCCGCGAGTTCCAGGCGGACGAGTCCGGAGCCAGGCTGACCGGTGACCCGCTGGCCCTGGCCTCGGCACTGAGGAAGATCGAGATGGGCACCCGCCGGTTGCCCCTCCCGGAGAACGGCCGCATCGTCTCCGCCTCACACCTGATGATCGCCAACCCCTTCCGCGGCACCGGGATCAGCAGGATCTTCTCCACCCACCCGCCCACCGCCGAGCGCGTCGCCCGCCTGGAGCGGATGGCCGGCTACCGCCGCTGACCCCGTCCGGAAAAACGGCTCCCTGCGGCCCGGGACGGATCACGGGCTCAACCCGGCGACGATCGGATGGTGGACCGACCCGGGCACGACGAAGCCACCGGCCCGTTCCGTCCCGCCCGTCTCCCGATCGACCCGATACCAGGTGTAACGGCTACCACCCCCCTTCCTCGCCCGGCGCGAAACGACCGTCTGCAGCTCCAGCTCACCCATGACGTCCCAGCGCAGCCGGGTCGCGGTCCTGCCGTACGGGACGGTGACGGGGGTGCTCGTGAGAGGGACGCCGGACGTCACGCTCCACAGATCGATCCCGGCGTCACGTTCCGTGAAGTGGGCGACGGTCTCGCCTCCCGGCCCGAGCGCGCCTCCCAGGGGCGCGCGTCCCCGCTCGGCGAAAGGCGACATCGAGTACACCCGCGCCTGGAACGTGTCGTCCACCAGCAGCACGAATTCCGCGTCGGGACTGAAACTCCACGGTCGCAGCCCCGACGGCACCGTGGGGCCGGCCCCGCTGCGGGTGTCCAGGATCCGGTGCTCCCCTCCGGCGCTCAGCACCACGTACCGCCCGCGCGGGGAGAGTTCGATCCGCGTCGCACGCATGGCGGTCGACCAGGTCACGCCCGGCACCGCGCGTACCGCGTCCGAGGTCACCTTCCGCACCACCAGCGCCCCGCCGTCGAGCTGGAAGTAGGCGACATGTCCCCCGTTGGGGGACAGGGTCAACGGAGCACGCCGTCCCCGCGAGGAGAACACCCGGGCGTCGGTGAGGTCGACGACGTCGTCCCCCCGGCCCCAGAGCCTCCACGGGGCGCAGAGGCAGCCGTCGAGCCCCGCGTACCGGGCCGGAGACCGCACGTCCACGGCGCGTGCCGGAAGGGGAACCGCCATCGCCATGACGAGCACACCGGCACAGACGCCCAAACGGCGGAACGATCTCATGGAGAACCCCCGAGTCCCCGGACAACGGGGGCGTCCGCTACGTACCGGCCACTGTACGCCCCGGCCGAGGTCCGGCCGGTGATGCCGTCGCGGATGTCGTCATCCGGTCCGGCGACGGAACCGGACCTCCCTGCCGGCAGGCCGGAGATCCCTTCGCGGAACGGCCCCTGCCGGTCGGGACGGACGCTCGGTCACGGGCCCTCCCATGACGGGAGCGGTGGACGGCGCGCCGGCCACACGTCCCGGACGGCCTCGCCGCATCGGCGGCCGTCCGGCACCGCGGACGCCGGGTGTCCCGACGGCCGGTGGCCGCGCCGATTCGAGCGGGTGAGCGGCCGGGGCATGGGAGACCTCCTGCCCCGGCCGTGTGCCCTGAACGTGCCCTGGGCGTGCCCTGATCGACGACGGGAATCATGGAATCCCGGTCCAGGGCGCCGATCGCTCGCCCGGCTAGCGGTAGTTCGAGAACTGAAGGGCGATCTCCAGGTCCTTACCCTTGAGCAGGGCGATGACCTCCTGGAGCTCGTCCCTCTTCTTCGAGCTCACGCGCAGCTCGTCACCCTGGATCTGCGCCTTGACGCCCTTGGGCCCCTCGTCACGAATGATCTTCGAGATCTTCTTGGCGTGCTCCTGGTCGATGCCCTCCTTGAGGGTCACCACGAGGCGGTACTCCTTGCCCGAGAGCTTGGGCTCGTCCGCGTCCAGGATCTTGAGCGAGAGCCCCCGCTTGATCAGTTTTTCCTTGAAGACATCGAGGACCGCGTTGGCGCGCTCCTCGCTGTTGGCCTTGATCTCGATCGCCTTCTGTCCCCCCGACCAGGCGATGGTGGCCCCGGTACCCTTGAAGTCGAACCGGTGGCCCACCTCCTTGAGCGTCTGGTTCAGCGCGTTGTCGGCCTCCTGGTGGTCGATCTTGCTGACGATGTCGAACGATGAATCCGCCAAAGTACAATCCCCTCTGACCCGGTAGAACTATCAGCCACGGCCCGGCTCCCAGGTGCCGCGGACCTCGAATCGCGGCGACGTCCGCGAGCCGGTTCGGTAGACGCGTACGTAACGGATCAGCCTAGCCAGCATCTCTCACCGATGCCGAGGCGGTGGCGTGTCCCATCCCGGCCCCGTCGCATTCCCGCCACCCCGGCCGACCCCCCAACTCGCCCCCCATCCTGTACGCGTCCCGTTTCCCGGCTTTCACGGGCGTCATCACGACCCGCACCCGCCACACCGGCCCGTCACCGTGCCGATCCCTGTTCCTTCCCGCGGTCTCCTCCTCGCGTCGGCACCGGACCGTCTCCCACGCGTCCCTCTGACCCCACCCGTAGCCGTCAGGAACAGCCGATACGCCCCAAAGGCCCAGGTGGGGGCGGGTAGGGGGCGGCACGCGCCGCCGATGTCACGTCACCAGCCGAAGTCCGCTATTCTTCTTCCTGTCGCCGCCGCAAGCGGAGGACGCGGCAGGTTGCCCGAGTGGTCAAAGGGAGCGGTCTGTAAAACCGTCGGCTCAGCCTACGCAGGTTCAAGTCCTGCACCTGCCACCAGCAGAAACAGCAGCTCAGAGGCCCTCCGGGGCCTCTTTTGCGTTTCCGGGCCATGCAGCCGGATGCCACCCTGAGCGGCCCTGTGTCGGTGGTCGCGCAATATGCGCGCAATGATCCTAAGGCCGTTTCCCCGGGCCGTGCCGGGTTCTCGGAGCGGTTCAGGGATGAGGGCCGGCCGGTGAAGCCGAAGGAGACGGCTTTTAAATCAATGGATCCTCCCAGCGGCCGGCCTCATCCTGTCCAGCATGGAAGAACCAGAGCGCAGGATCCGGGCGGTCCACACCGCCTCAACGGTCACCGTCTACCAGGCCTACGCTCCGGAGATCGGCCTCCCCGCCGCTCGCCGTGGACGCTTCCCCGCCGCCTGGAAGCGAGACCGGATGACGTGGGTCAAACCATCGTTCCTGTGGATGATGTACCGCTGCGGCTGGGGCACCAAGGAGGGACAGGAGACCGTCCTGGCCATCGAGATCGTCCGCGAGGGGTTCGAATGGGCCCTGCGCCACGCGTGCCTGTCGCACTATGAGCGTGGACTTCATTCCGACCGGGACACCTGGAAGCGGCAGCTGAAGCATGCGCCGGCCCGAGTGCAGTGGGATCCCGAACGCGATCTCCGCCTACAGCCGCTGCCCTACCGCTCACTGCAGCTCGGCCTCTCGGATGAGGGCGCCCGCCGGTACGCGGACGAGTGGACGGTCGCCATCACCGACGTGACTCCGCTTGCTCGCGAGATCCACACACTCATGCGCAACGACGAGCCGGACACCGCGGTCCGTCTCCTGCCCGAGGAACGTCCTTACCCTGCCGGGGACGAGCTTCTGGCCCACCTACGTCAGTGATCCGCTCATGACTCCTGAAGGCTGTCTCTCGACTCGGTGGACGGACCGACGTCGGACCTGGTGTGCAGATGCTGTCGGCGGAGCTTCGTGAGCTCGTCGAGGTGTTCACCGGGCTGAGCCCGGCTCAGTTCCGGCCTGAATTGATAAATACCTACCCCGGCAGGGCCTACTTGGCTGGAGGGTCGTTCTCAGCGGTTGCCGCCTGGACCGCGAACTCCTTGTAGGTCCTGGGACGGATGGGCGGGAGCGATCGCCGCCGTACGGGTTTGAGGTGGGAGAAGTCGAATCCGTCGGGCCACACGGTGGTCTCGTCGAACACCACGTGTTTCAGTGAGGCGCCCGTCAGAACGGCTCCGGTCAGTGTGGCTCCTCGGAGGTCGCTGTAGTCCAGGCGGGCGCCGCGCAGGTTGGCGTTCCGTAGCTCGGCTCTGGTCAGGTCGGTGCCCCGGAGGTCGGCGCACTCGGCGATGGCCCGGGTCAGGACGGCATCGCGCAGGTCGGCCTGGTAGAGGACCGCGTCGACAAGGATCGCCCCCGCCAGCCGCACTCCGGTGAGATCCGCACGGGTCAGGTCGGCGCCGACAAGGGAGGCTTCGGCCAAGTCGCTGAAATGAAGGTCCACGTCGTGAAGCCTGGCGGAGGCGAGGTTGGTCTTGGGCAAGACCGTGCGGTCAAGGCGGAGCACCTGGTTCCGGCCCGGGTCCCGGCGGCCGAGGACGGTCAGTGCCGCGTGGATGTCAGGGGCCCGGAGGGAAAGGTTGACAGCGCTGCCTGGTGCTGTGGTGGCGTGACGTGCGTGCTGGATGTCTCGTTGGGGATCGCGGGCTCGGTTGCCGATGAACGCGGAGAGGATCTCCCCGATGACCCGGCGGTCGGTCGTGGAGGAGCGGGAGATACGTTCCAGGGCGTAGATGCCGCCCAGGCGGACGTCCACGCTCGGGTCGCCCAGATGCGCGATGGCAGAGGCGAAGGACTCGGTGGCTTGCCCGTGGCGGCTGAGCTGTAGCTGGTGCCAGGTGAGGTAGGCGCCGATCAGGAGCACCAGGCCTCCGACGCCCTGAAGCAGGGCCGTGCGGATGTTGTTCACAGCAGCGGCGTAGTCGGCCGGTGGCTTTGCCGTACCCAGGTCCCATGCGAGCAGGTAGCGGGGGAGGAAGACGGCGCCGGCCAAGGCGGCGAGCCCCAGAAGCGCGGCAAGGATGAAGGGAGCCGAGATCCGGGACAGCACGGAGGGGCGGACACCTGCGATCTTGTCCGTCCGCACGGGGTGACCGGGGAGAGGGGGGATGTGATCTTCGAAGCGCTTCATGGACTCACCAGAGATCGGCTTCCGGGACCTCCAGCGTGACTAAAGGTCGTCTCGTCGACAAGCTGCACGGCAGCGCCGACGTTACGAGACAGCCTTCAGGCAGGCTCCAGCCGCACCACCGTGTGCTGCGTGGCCGGCACAAACGAATCGAAACAACCTCGGAATGCCAAAGGGTCCCGGAGGGTGTCCCGGGACCCTGGTCGTGCGGCGTGCGTCTCATGCGGTCAGCGCGTCACTGATCCGCTTGTCGGCGATCTCTTTCTGCGCGTCGAGGCACTTGGCGTAGACCCTCAGCAGGACGTCCACACCGTGGCCCGCCCGCCCGCCCGCCAACGCCTTGACCGCTTTCCGCTTGAGCTCTTCCTGATACCTCTTGCTCGTCTGCTCTCTTCAGTCGCTTTCCTGGACGTCGAGGACGGCCTTTCCGGGGACCTGCCGGTTCAGCAGCTGTCCGATGGCTTCTTCGTAGGAGTGCCAGCCGCCCCGCCAGCCGACGGGGATCTCCAACCGGCCCTGCTCGGCGAGGCGGACGAGGTACCGCAGGTCGCCGCGAGCGGTACGGAGATGTTGAACGTCTCGATGCGCCCGCGATCGTGGCCTGTCCGGGCCTGCTCGAAGCCGATCGTGGTCGGCTCCTTGGACGCCATGCCCACCGCCGCGACGACACCGCCGGACGAGAGCCGCTGGTACGCCTCCGCCAGTTGCCGGCCGCCGACGTTGTCCACCACGCCGTCGACCCGTCCCTTCATGGTCTGCGGGCCGATGACGACCTCCGTCGCGCCGAGGGCGAGCAGGCCCTTGCCGCGTCCGGGCGAACCGACGGACGCGACGACCTCCGCCCCGGCCAGGTTCGCGAGCTGCACGGCGTACCTGCCGACGCCGCCGGACGCCCCGGTGACCAGCACGCGTCGGCCCAGGAGGGGGCCGAGCCGCCGGACGGCCTGCAGCGCGGTGACGCCGGCGACCGGCAGCGCCGCCGTGGATCCGAGGTCCACCCCGTCCGGAACGACAGCGAGCTCGTCGGTGTCGACCGCGCGGAACTCCGCCCACGCGCCTGCCCAGCCGAAGGTGACCACGCGTGCTCCGCTCGCCGGGCCTGAGCCGTCGGCGGCCGGAGTGACCACGATGCCCGCCGCGTCCCATCCGGGAATGGTGCCGTCCGGAAGTTCCGGCGTCCGGAAGGCGACCTCCCCGAAGTTGAAGGAGAACGCGACGACCCGGACGAGCGCCTGTGACGGGCCGGGTTCCGGGACCGGCGCGCCGTCCATGCGCAGCATGTGCTCGTCGGCCCGGTGGTGAACGAGTGCTCTCATCCGCTGTCCGATCTGTGTGTGCGCCGAGCCGGCCGTGCGCATCTCAGCCGTGCCACTGGTCGGCGTGCTCGGCGATGAACTCCCCGATCGTGCGTGGCGCGCGTCCCGTGATCTTCTCGACGGTGTCGCTGACCGTGGCGAACGTCCCGTCGTGCACCCGGCCGAACATGTCGCCCACGACCTCGGCGAGCCACGGGGCGGCTCCGGCGACGGCCGCCGACAGCGGCGGGACCGTGGCTGTGACCTGGACGCCGATCGCGGCTGAGATGTTCGCCGCGATGTCGGCGGTGGTGACCGCCTCCGGGCCGGTCACGGTGTAGGCCTTGGCGTGGTGGGTGGCAGGGTCCGCGATCGCCTGTACGGCGACGGCGGCGATGTCGCGGGTGTCGACCCAGGCGATCGGCGAGCCGCCGGTGGGCAGGCTGATCACCCGCTCGTGGCGGATCGCGTCGAGGAAGTAGCGTGGATCGGTCAGCACCTGCTGGAACCACGACGGGCGGAGGATCGTCCAGCGGTTCGCGTTGCCGGTGACGGCGTCTTCGACCTGCCGCACCCAGCCGCCGGCCGCGACCCGCTCCGCGCCCTGCTCGGAGACGAGGACGATGTGGGCGGCCGGTGCGGCGGCGATGAGTCGTGTGACCAGCTCGGCGGAGTCCTGGACGTCCGGGCGTCCAAGGTGGATCGCGTCCACCCCGTCCACCGCCTTCGGCCAGGTCGACCGGTCCCGCCAGTCGAAGGGGACCGTTGTCGGCTCCTGCGAGTTCCGCGAGGACCCTCCGCGGACCACGGTGTCATCGCGTTCGGCGAGTTGCGCCACCACTTCGCGGCCGGTCTTCCCGCGCGCTCCGGTGACAAGGACGGTTCTGGTCATGCTCATCGGTCCTTTGACCTATTCGGCGTTCGCCAGCGTCGGGTAGTCGGTGTAGCCGGTGTGGTCGCCGCCGTAGAACGTCGCCTGGTCCGGGGTGTTGAACGGACCGCCGGTCTTGATGCGCACATCGAGGTCGGGGTTGGCCAGCCACAGGACGCCCAGGGAGACCGCGTCCGCGATACCGGCCTCCATCGCCTGCTGCGCCGCGTCGACGGTGGCCGGGAAGACCTCCATGGTCTCGTGCGGGTTGAGGATGAGCGTGCCCGGCCATGCGGCCCGAAGCTGCTTGGTCAGGTCGCGTGTGCCCATCTCGACGACGTGGACGTAGGCGATGTCGAGCACCGCGAGCTCGTCGAGCAGCGCGGTGTAGACCGGAAGCGGGTCCGCTTCGACCATGGCGTTGTACGGGCTGCCCGGCGAGACTCGGATGCCGACGCGGCCGGCGCCGGCCACCTCGGCGACCGCGCGCACCACCTCGACGGCGAAACGGATGCGGCCGGCGACGGAGCCGCCGTACTCGTCGGTGCGCAGGTTGGTGTTGTCGGCGAGGAACTGGTGCACCAGGAAGCCGTTCCCGCCGTGCACCTCCACCCCGTCGAAGCCGGCCTCCAGGGCGTTGCGGGCGGCCTGCGCGAACTCCTCGACGGCGTCGGCGATGTCCACGGTGGTCATCTCCCGCGGCGTCGGGTGGTCCACCGGGCCTTCGAGGCTGATCATCTGTTCACCGGAGACCACCGGGGACGGCGCGATGGGCAGCTCGCCGTTCGGGTACAACGACGGGTGCCCGATCCGGCCGCAGTGGGTGAGCTGCGCCACGATGCGGCCGCCCTTCGCGTGCACGGCCTCGGTGACCGTGCGCCAGGCCGCCACCTGTTCGGCACCGTGCAGGCCGGGGGTCAGGATGTAGCCCTGGCCCAGCACGCTCGGCTGGATGCTCTCGGAGATGATCAGACCGGCGCCGGCCCGCTGGGCGTAGTACTCGGCGGTCAGCGGGGTGGGGACGCCCTCCGGGGTCGCCCTGTTCCGCGTCATCGGGGCCATCACCAGGCGGGACGGCAGCCGCAGCGTGCCCACCGCCACCGGGTCGAACAGAGTGCTCATGACTTCTCCTCGCTGAGGAACGCGGATGTGGCCGGACGAGAATTACTTGATCGGCTCATGGATATCGTGGCACGATTCCTTGAGTCAATCAAGCAATCTCGGATTCTTGAGCGACTCAAATTCCTGGCCTACAATCGCTCCATGGCAGTGCCCTCCGTGCCCGCGAGCGCCGCGACCGACGTCGAACAGGCGATGTTCGACTTCGTCGACGCCTACAACCAGGCGTGGGAGGCCGCGGCGAACGAGCACGGGCTCAGCACCGCCCACGCCTGCGTGCTCGGACGCGTCGAGACCCGCCGCAGCATGGGGGAACTCGCCGAGGAACTGCGCTGCGACGCCTCCAACATCACCCAGATCGTCGTCCGCCTCGAGGCACGCGAGCTGGTGCGCCGTGAGCCCAACCCGGAGGACAGGCGCTCCCGGCAGATCGTGCGCACGCCGGACGGCGACGACCTCTACGAGGCGTTCGAGGAGTCCTTCGAGTTCCCGAGGGCGGCCGCGGCGAACCTCACCGCCGCGGAACGCGCGCAGTTGACGGCGCTGCTGAGGAAGGCGGTGCGGGGATGACGTGCCAGGGGAAGGCGACCGGCGACACCTGATCGGTGGACGGGTGGGGGAACGCGGCTCTCGCCCTGAGCGCGGCGGTTCCCATCCTCCTGGTCCGGCTCCCGTACCAGTCGGGCGATGGCCTGGCTGAACGGTTCGACTCGATCCACCAGGCGGACGATCATCTCATCGACCGTCAGCCCCGGCTCGCGGCACACGATCTTCCAGGCGTACGCGACGGGGCGTGGCGGATCCGCCGACCGGCTGCCGCGTAGCGTGACCTCTGAGGAGCCGGGCGAGCGCGTCTCTGTTCATGGGAGCAGGGTACGCACGGTGCCCAGGCTCACATGAGGGCCGCGCGTGGGAGTCGCCCTGGAACTGTCCGGCCGGGTGACCGCGAGGAACCCCGGCGCGACCGGCGTGGCGAGCGGCTGCGGACGATCCTGCGGGTCGTCCGAGAGCCTACGGATGCGATGGTCCAAGCCCGTAGCGGACGTAGCGGTCACCGGGAGGGGTGAACTCCATGCCGTTCTCGTCGAGCGCGTTGTAGATCGTCACCTGACCGTTCGGGAAGCCGAACCCCACGGACACGATCCGGCCCTCACCCAGGCGCTCGTTCCTCCACATCAGCAGTTCCACCGCCGAGCAAGGCCGTCCGACCAGTGCGGCGAGGTCATCCGGTGCATCGTCACGCCATGCCAGGTGGAAGCCGGACCAGTCCGGTGCGCGCGCCGGATCGATGGTGTTCCAGGTGATGGAGAGCTCGTCGAACTTCCAGTGGTTGATCTCGACCTGTTCGCCCTCGAAGTCCAGGAGGATCGGGCAGTCGGCGAACCAGGCGTCCTCGTCGAGATCCCATACCACCAGGGCCCGGGTCAGCCGCCGGCCGACGAGACGACCCAGCCTCGCCCCGTGAGCGGTGGTGATCGCCGAACGTCCGCTCAACCATTCCGGCCGATATCCGGGAACTCCGAAGTCGAACATCCCGCGATTGTGCCCGAGCATCGGTGCCCGGCAGAACGGCACCCGTAGCCGTCAGGCTCGTGCGACCTCACATCCGCGATCTCAGCACGTCGACCTCGCAGCCTGGTGAGGACGGGTCGAAGCCGTGCTCGACCAGCCAGCGGATCGCCAGCAGGCTTCGCAACGACCACCACGCGCGGATCACGTCGAGGTCGACGTCGGTGCCGTAACCGGCGAGGACGTCGCCGAGGTGCTCCTCGTGCCCGAGCGTCAAGGTGGCGAGATCGAACAGGGCATCGCCCTGGCTCGCCTCGGACCAGTCGATCACGCCGGTGAGCTCGTCACCGTCGACGAACACGTGGGTGATCTGCAGGTCGCCGTGCGTGAACACCGGTGCCCACGGCCGGAGCGCGGCCTCGGCGACGCGGCGGTTGCGCGTGACCAGGTCGGCGGGAAGGACGCCGTTCGTGACGAGCCACTCGCATTCACCGTCGAGGTCCGATGCGATCTCGTCGAGGCTCCGACCGGGCCATGGCGGCAGCGGCGCGTCGTGCAGCATTCGTGCGGCGGCACCCGCCGCGGCCCACGCCGCCGGCGACGCGCTCGACGGCTCGCCGAGGCGGCCGAGCGCCGTCCCCGGGAGGGCGGCGAGCGCGAGCACGGGCGGTTTCCGCCACAGGACCTCCGGAGTGGGGATCGGCGCCATGGCCATCGCCTCGACCTCCACGTCGGTACGCGTCCGATCAGCGTCGATCTTCAGGAACACGTCACCGACGCGCAGGGTCGCGCGCTCCTGATGGGCGACGACGACCTCGACCTCTTCCACGCCCGCCATTATCACGAGGATGATCATCGGTGTCGCCGGGTTCGTCACGTGCGACTCCGCGGCCGACCACGTCCCGTCGCCCGTCGCCCGTCGGTCGCAGGCCCACCAGGCATACCAGGCGGCCCAGGACGGCCATCGGAACGCCGAGGCCGCGGTCGCCTTCGGCGCCGAGGTGGCCTCCGACCCGGAGGCCACCCGTGCGGCACCGGCCGCGTTCACCGCGCCGGTGCTGCTGCTCGCCGGGGAGGTCGACCTGAACACGCCCCCGAGCGTCGCGACCGAGTTCGCCGGGCTGTTCCCGTCCGGCTATCGGCTCCACCGGTGACCGTGCCAGCCTCTACGCCATGCTCATCAGATTCGGGACGAGGGACGACGCCGAGCACATCGCGGTGCTGCACGCCGAAAGCTGGCTGACCGCCTACGCGGGGATCATGCCCGACGACTATCTGAACGGACCGCTGCTCGACGAGCGCAGGAGCGTGTGGAACGCGCGCCTCACCGCCGCTCCGGAACACGATCACCCCCCGTGCCTGCTGGTGGCCGTCGAGGACACCGTCCTCGCGGGGTTCGTCTACCTCGGCCTCCAGGCCGACGGCCGCGTCCTGCTCGACAACCTGCACGTCCGGCCCGCGAGCAGGGGTTCCGGAATCGGTCACCGGCTCATGCGTCACGCCTTCGCCTGGGCCGCGACGCGGCATCCGGGCAGGGTCCTGTACCTGGGCGTGCTGCGGGGCAACACCTCCGCGATCGCCTTCTACCGGCGTCTCGGCGGCCGGCCCACCAGGGAGTTCGTCCAGCGCTTCCCCGCGGGGTTCGACCTGCCCGCCGTCGAGTACACCTGGGATCCGGACGCGGTCCGCTCGCTCGCCGGCCACCGTTCCGCCGGTGATCGCCAGGCCTCCGGCGGGGGTCCTCCGAACCCGGAATGATCCCGATCACCGGACGCGGGCCCTCGGAGCCGGCGCTTCCGCGGACGCCGGGACCGGTCTCCGATCCGGACGTACCGCGCGGACGCCGGGGCCGGTTTCCTGCCCGGACGTACCGCGCGGACATCGGGGCCGGTTTCCTGCCCGGACGTACCGGAGCGGACTTCTCATGGAAAAACAGAAGGGCTACAACCATTCATCCCATGAGACGCGTTAGCAACGGGGGAGGGGGAGATCACATTGAATGATCACGACGAGTTCCGCGAGTTCGTGCTCGCCCGCCAGCAGGCGCTGATGCGCGTCGCCTACCTGCTCATGGGAGACGCCCACCTCGCGGAGGACCTCCTGCAGAGCGTCCTGATCAAGGTGGTGGGGAAGTGGCCCAAGCTGTCCCGGGACGGCAACCCCGAGGCGTACACGCGCAAGGCGCTGGTCAACCAGTCCATCTCCTGGTGGCGCCGGCCACGTCTCGAGTCACCGAGCGCGGACCCGCCGGAACGCGGGGCCTCCCATGACGAGGCCACGCTCGACCGGATCGTGCTCCGCCAGGCGCTGGCCAAGCTGACGCCCAAGCAGCGTGCCGTGATCGTGCTGCGCTTCTGGGAGGACCTCACCGAGACGCAGACGGCCGAGACGCTCGGCTGCTCGGTGGGCACCGTCAAGAGCCAGGTCCATCACGCGCTGGCCCGCCTGCGCACGCTCGCGCCCGAACTGGCGTACCTGCTGTCCGATCCCGAGGTCAGGGAGGTGGCCCGATGACGAGGCTGCACGATGCGCTGGACGACATCGCCCGCGAGGCTCCCCTGGTGGACCTGGCCGATCGGGTCATCACCGGTCACCGGAGCAGGCGTCGTACCGGCCTGGCGGCGGTCGCCGCGGCGGTCGTGGCGCTCGGCATGGCGACCGCGGTCGTGACGCCGCCGGGGGAGCGGGGGAACGGGACGGTGGCGTCGCGCGGGACGGACACGCTGCCCGACCTCCCGGACGGCAGGGTGGGGCCGCTCAGCCACGCGTACCTGACGGAGTGCGAGGTGAGGCAGGGGGCGGGGGGCCTCGACTGCGACGCCGCCGAGTGGCGGGTGGTCACCCGCTCCGGCACGACCTACCGGGTGCCGCAGGCGCTCGCCGTCACCGCCGACCGCCGGCGTGTTCCCACCGCGATCAGCCGGGACGGGCGCATGTTCGCCTACTACAGCCGCCGGGCCCAGGCGCACGTGGTCCGCGACCTGGTGAGCGGTTCCGAGGTCGTCTCCCCGGTCACGGTGAAGGAAGGGCGGATCGGCGTGGGCTCCATGCTCGTGGTCTCCGACGACGGCCGTTACGTGATCTTCGATCCGCGGGAGGGGACCAAGAAGCCCGGGGTGCTGATCGACGTGCGGACCGGCAGGACGGTGTCGATACCGGGCGTGTACGAGCCGGTCGGCGTCAAGGACGGCGTCGCCGCGCTGGTGCGGTACAGAAAGACCGACCTGTGGCAGATGCCCGTCACCGGCGGGGGCACGCCGGTGCGCTTCGACGGCGCGTTCATCATGTTCAGCGAGCTCGCCCCGGACGGCCGCACGGTGGCCGCCTTCGAGCACGCCGACCTCATGAAGCGCACGCTCACCCTTCTCGACACCGGGACCGGGCGGACCCTGCGCAAGGTCGCCATCCGCGGCCTGCCGGAGGACGGCAGCGTCACCGACACCGCCCTGTGGCGGAACGAATCCGAGATCACGATCGTGTACGGGAAAGGCGAGATCAGTACCTATGCGGTCGACGTCAGGACCGGCCAGGCCCGGCGGCTGGTCCGTTACCGGGCCACGTTCCCGTCCGTGATACTGCCGGGAGTGGCGGGTATCCCGTAGCGCCGAGGGCCTGGAACTCCCGGCCGGGGGACGACCGGTCGTCCCCCGGCCCTGATATTTGACTGATCGGTCTCGTATGGATAGGGTCCGTGGTGTGGCAAGGACCAAGGAGTTCGATCCGGACGCGGCCCTGCAGAAGGCGCTGGAGCTGTTCTGGGAGCGGGGGTACGAGGCGACGTCCATGGCCGACCTGGTGGAGCACCTGGGCATCGCCCGGGCGAGCATCTATGCCACCTTCGGCGGCAAGCACGACCTCTACGTGAAGGCGTTCGAGAGGTACCTGCAGACCAGGGACCCCCGGGTCGTCGAGGTGCTCTCCCAGCCGGGGCCCGCGCTCCCGGCCGTGCGGGCACTGGTCGAGGCGTACGCCGAGGAGTCCCTGTGCGACGAGCGCAGGCGCGGCTGCATGGTCGTCAACGCGGCCGTGGAGGTCATGTCGCGCGATCCGCAGACGGCCCGCCGGGTCGAGGCGAGCTGGGACAACCTGGAGACCGCGCTGACCTCGGCGCTGACCCGGGCGCGCGCGCAGGGCGAGATCCCGCAGGACAGGGACCCACGTGCCCTGGCCCGGTTCCTGCTGGTCATGATGCAGGGCATGCGCGTCCTGGGCCGTGCCCACCCCGACCCCGCCAGGCTGCGCGACGCCACCGCGCAGGCGCTGGCCGTCCTGGACTGAGGAAGTGATCACTGTGACGCGAGGCGCTTCCGCATGCCTCGAAACTGGAACGATCGGTCTAGAAAAACATGCCTCAAGGACGGCGTTCGCGCTGCTCGGAGCCGTGCAGGTCACGCTCATCGCGACGATCACGGTCATCACCGTGGCGCTGCCCGCCGTCCAGCGGGATCTGCGGGGGGACGACACCGACCTGGTGCTGGTCACCTCCGCCTACGGCCTGTCGTTCGGAGGGCTGCTGCTGCTCGGCGGGCGGCTGGCGGACCTTCTCGGCCCCAGGAGGGTGTTCGTCACCGGCATGGCCGTCTTCGGCCTCGCCTCGGTCGCGGCAGGTCTCGCCCCCGGGACGGGCGTGCTGGTGATCGCCCGGTTCGCCCAGGGGGCCGGTGCGGCGCTTGCGGCGCCGGCGGCGATGGCGCTGCTGGGCGTCGTGTTCCCCGATCCGCGCCGCCGGATGCGGGCGACGGCGGTGTGGGGCGTGCTGAGCAGCGCCGGTGCGACCGCGGGGATCGTGCTCTCCGGCGTGGTGACCACCTGGGTGCCGTGGCGATGGGTGTTCCTGGTGCCGGTCGTGGTGGCGGCCGTCGCGGCGACCGTCACGCCGAGGCTCCTGCCCGCCGACCCCCCGCCGCGCAGGAGCCGGATCGACTGGCCGGGCGCGGTGCTGGCGACCGCCGGGCTGGCCGCGCTGATCCACGGGGCCGAGCGCCCGGGCTGGACGGTCCTCGCGGGTGTCGTGCTGCTCGTGCTCTTCGTCCTGGTCGAGCGGCGCTCGGCGGCACCGATGATGCCGCTGCCGTTCCTGCGCGGGCGTGCCCTGCCGCTGGTCGCCGTGATGCTCTGCGCCGGGGCGATGGCGAGCGGGTTCTTCCTGCTCTCCCTGTACCTGCAGCAGGTCCGCGGCCTGTCGCCGCTGTGGACGTCGGTCGCGTTCCTGCTGTCCGCCCCGGCCGTCCTCGTGTCCGCTCCCCTGGCCGCGCGGCTCGTCCCCCGCCTGGGGATCCGCCGCGTCCTGGCGGTCGGCCTGGCCGTCGCGGGCGCCGGTCTGCTGCTGCTCAGCCTTCTCGACGCGCCCTACGCCGGCCTGGTCGTCTTCCCCTGCGGGGCGGGGATGACGTTCTCCGCCGCCGCGCTCGCCGTCATGCGTGACGCACGGGACGGCGAGGGCGGCCTGGCAGGGGGGCTGCTGAACACCGCGATGGAGATCGGCCCGCCCCTCGGCCTCGCGGTGCTGGTCTTCCTCGCGGGCGCTCACTCACACCACCCGTCGAGCGGCTACGCCTTCGCCCTGCGAAGCGCCGCCGCCGCTCTCGTCGTCACCGCTCTGTTCTCGGCGCTCCCGCGCCGTACCAGGTAATCGAAGGAGAAGATCATGACAGCACGTTTCACCGGCAAGGTGGTCCTCGTCACCGGAGGGGGCTCGGGCATCGGCCGGGCCGCCGCGCTCGCCTTCGCCCGGGAGGGCGCGACCGTGGTGGTCGCCGGGCGCGGCGCCGCGGCGCTCGAGGAGACCGTGAAGCTGATCGAGCACGAGGGGGGCCGGGCCGACGCGGTGACCGCCGACGTCTCCTCCTCCGCGGACGTCGCCCGGCTCGTCGCGACCACGGTGGAGCGCCACGGCGGCCTGCACGTCGCGTTCAACAACGCGGGGGTCGTCGAGGGCGGCATGCTCGCGGACATGGACGAGGACGCCTGGGACCGCCTGCTGGCCGTGAACCTGACCGGCGTCTTCCTCAGCATGAAGCACGAGATCGCCCACATGCTCGGCAACGGCGGCGGCGTGATCGTCAACACCTCCTCCAACCTGGGCGCCCACATGCGGCTGCCGTTCCTCGGCGCCTACGCGGCGTCCAAGGCGGCCGTGAGCGCGCTGAGCCGGACGGCCGCGAAGGAGTACATCGGGCAGGGCATCCGCGTCAACGTGCTCAGCCCGGGGCCGATCGACACCTCCATGTCCCTGTGGCCCGGTGAGACCGAGGCCGACCGGGCCGAGCGGCTCAAGGGCGCGCTGCCGATCGGCAGGGTCGGGTCGCTCGACGAGGCGGCCTCCGCCGTGCTCTGGCTCGCGGCGCCCGAGTCGGGATTCGCGGTCGGCCACGACCTGGTCCTCGACGGGGGCGCCACCGCCTGAGGGAGCGGCCGTCGCCCGCCGGCCCGGGACCGCGATCCCCGGCCCGGGACCGGGACCGTGATCTCCGGCCGGACGGGCGGCGACCGCTCCGCAAGTCCGGCGAGCGCCCCGGGAGCCCCCGCGCCCGTCGCGGGCGCGGGGGTTGCATCCTGTACCGGGGTACGGGCCTACCGTCGAGGGCAGGGCCGCTCGCGACGGACGGGCGGCGTGGCGCAGGGAGGGCTCATGGAGTGGGTGCCGGCCGTATGCACGCTCCCGACCGGAGAGCGGCCGTCGCGGATCGCGGAGTTCGACGAGCTGTTCGCCTCCGCGCTGCTCGGGCTGGAACGCGTGGGGGCGACGCACCTGCGGCTCACGCTGGACGGCGGAGCGCGGGTGCGGGAGACCGTACGGGACCTGATGGCCCGGGAGACGGGCTGCTGCTCGTTCTTCACCTTCACCCTGGTGCCGGACGACGCCGGGTCGACCGTGGACGTGGAGGTCCCCGCGGCGTACGCGGGGGTGCTCGACGGGCTGGTGGCCCGGGCGATCGCCTCGGCTCCCCGGGACGTGTCGTGAACGGGGGCCCGCTGCGTACCGGAGAGGTGGCCGAGGCGGCGGGGGTCAACGCGCAGACGCTGCGCTACTACCACCGGCGGGGCCTGCTGCGAGAGCCGCCGCGCAGCAACGGGGGGCACCGGCTCTACCCGCCGCGGACCGTGACGGTCCTGCGGATGATCAAGGCGGCGCAGCGGCTGGGCTTCACCCTGGAGGAGGTGGCCGACCTGGTCGAGGCGACCGCGCACCGCCGGGGCGGGCCGGGCGGCGGCCTGCGGGCACGCGTGGAGGCCAAGCTCGGCGAGGTGGAACGGAGGATCGAGGACCTGCTGACCGTCCGCGAGACGCTGATCCGGGCGGTGGACGCCGGGTGCGACGACCTGGAGGCGTGCGCGGCGAACTCGTGCTGCCCCCTGCCGTTCCCCGACCCGGCGGACGGGGGTCACCGGGCGGATCCCGGTGGGTCCTGACCGGCGGGGACGGCTTCCGAGGGTGATCCCGGAGGGTCCTGACCGGCAAAGACGCCTTCCCGGGGGATCCCGGGGAGCCTTGACCGGCGGAGACGCCTTCCGGAGTCGGATCCTGGAGGGTCCTGACCGGCGGGGACGCCTTCCGGGGGGCGGGTGCCGTGTCCCGCGGGCCGGGACGGCGGGGCGGGGGTGCGCGGGCGGTCGCGTGTCACCGGCCGCCGAGATGTGTGAAATGATCTTCATGGCGTTCTTCCGGTCGTGCCGGGCCTCTCGAGCGGTTCCCGCATGGGGGGCGACCGGGGACGCCGAAGGGTCCCGGATGTTCCTCCGGGGCCCTTCTCGCGTGGTCCGGCGGACGGCCGTGGCCCGCGCTCGTGCCTGTGCCTCGCGATTCCGGGACGGGGCCGCCCCGTGCCCGTTCGTGCCGTACGCGACGCCCTCAGGAACCCTCGGGGTCCCCGGCCTCTCCGGTGTCCATGGCGGCGAGCCGGGCGGCGCGGGTGGTGAGGTGGTCCCGCTCGGGGATGCTCGTCGTGCGGCTCGCCGCGACGCGGTACTCCTCGACGGCCGCGTGCCGATCACCGGCCATCTCCAGCAGGTGGGCCCGCGCGGTGTGGAGGCGGTGGTGGCCGGCCAGGCGGCCGTCGGCCTCCAGCGCCCCGAGCATGCCGAGGCCGGCCCGGGCGCCGTGCGCCATGGCGGCGGCGACGGCGCGGTTCAGGGAGACCATCGGGTTGTCGGACATGCGCTCCAGCAGGCCGTACAGCGCGAAAATCTGCGGCCAGTCGGTCTCCTCGGCCGTGGCGGCCTCGTCGTGGAGCGCGGCTATCGCCGCCTGGAGCTGGTACGGGCCGACCGCGCCCCCGGCGAGGGCCGCGGTGACGAGCGCGACGCCCTCGGCGACGGCCGCGCCGTCCCACAGGCCGCGGTCCTGCTCGGCCAGCGGGATCGGGGCGCCGTCCGGTCCGGTACGCGCGGGACGCCGGGCGTCGGTGAGCAGCATCAGCGCGAGCAGCCCGGCCACCTCGCGGTCCTCGGGGAGCAGGCCGTGGACCGTCCTGGTCAGCCGGATCGCCTCGCGGGCCAGCTCCACGCGCTGCAGGTCGGGGCCCGCGCTGCTGGCGTACCCCTCGTTGAAGATCAGGTAGAGCACGTGCAGCACCGAGGCGAGCCGTCGTGCCCGTTCCTCGGGCAGGGGCATGCGGAAGGGGACGCCGGAGGCCTTGATGCGCTGCTTGGCGCGGCTGATCCGCTGCGCCATGGTCGCCTCGGGGACCAGGAACGCCCTGGCGATCTCGGCCGTGGTCAGGCCGCCCACGGACCGCAGGGTGAGGGCGATCGCCGAGGCCGGGGTCAGCGCGGGGTGGCAGCACAGGAAGAGCGTGGTGAGCGTGTCGTCGCGGTCCGCCGCGCGTTCGTCGTCCGCGGCCGGTGCCGTCCTGCGGTCCGGGGGCGCCTGCGCGGCCACCCGCTCCTCCCGCAGGCGCCGCGCCTGCTCGTTGCGGACCCGCTCGGTCATCCGGCGGGAGGCGACGTGGACGAGCCAGCCCCGCGGGTTGCCGGGCACCCCCTCCACCGGCCACTGGGCCACGGCGTCCAGGAGCGCCTCCTGGACCGCGTCCTCGGCGGTGGCGAAGTCGCCGAAGCGCCGGGTGAGCACGCCGACGACCTGCGGCACCAGCGGGCGCAGCAGGTCGTCGACGACGGGATCATCCAGCGGTCACAGCTCCTCGGCCGGGCTCGCCGACATCACCTGGCGTACCTCGATCGGCATGTTCAGCGGCCTGCCGCCGGGACCGGGCGCGGCCGAGACGTACGCGGCCAGCTCGATCGCCCGCTCGGGGCTCTCGCAGTCGACCACCCAGTAGCCGACCAGGAACTCCTTGGTCTCCGGGTACGGGCCGTCCGTGATCACGGGGGAGCCGCCCTGGCCGGCCCGCACGATCCTGGCCTGGTCCGGAGCCGCGAGCCCCTGCGCGTCCACCAGTTCCCCGGCGGCGCCGAGCTTCTCACCCGTGGCCCGCATGAACTCGATGTGGGCCATGACGTCCTCCACCGGCCAGGTCTCGATGGGGGGAAAGTCGGCCTGTGCGCCGGAGGACTGCATCAGCAGCATGTACTTCATGGGTTCGCTCCCTGTTCCCGGGCGCCTGTGCCGGCGCTCTCCCCGTGGTAGAAGCCGGTCACCGCTTTCTCGACATTCTTACCGGCGATCCCGGAAGAAATCCGGCCGCGGACGCGGGCCGGCCGCCGTTCCGGGCTTTGACGCGGTCACGGACGCGGTCACGGTCACGGACACGGTCGTGATCGCGGGACGGTCGCGACGCGGTCGCGGGGCGGTCAGGGGGGCGGGACGCGAAGCGCCAGGATGGCCATGTCGTCGGTCATGTGCCCCCGGCTGTACTCCAGGGCGGCGTCGCCGATCCGCCGTACGGTCTCGTGCGCGTCCAGGTCCGCGCAGGACGCCAGCAGGGCGATCAGGCGCTCGTCGCCGAACAGGTCCTGCTGCCCGGGCGGGTGGGCCTCGGTGACGCCGTCGCTGTAGAGCAGCAGCGTGTCCCCGGGCCGCAGGTCGAAGCGGACGTTCTCCAGGCCCGTCTCCTCCAGGACGCCCAGCACGACGCCGCGCGTGCGCAGGGCCTCCACCGTGCCGTCCCCCCGCCGCAGGAGGGCGGAGGGGTGCCCGGCGGTGGAGAGCATCCCGGTGAACCCGTCCCCCTCGGGGCGGAAGATCGCGCAGACCGCCGTCAGGAACCGGCCGTCCTTGACCCGCTGGGCCAGCAGGGCGCGGTTCAGCTGCTCCAGCACCTTGCTGGGCGAGACGTGGCGGGGCGCGTCGGCCCGCATCGTGTACCGGGCCAGGGCCGTGATCTGCGCGGCCTCCACGCCGTGCCCGCACACGTCGCCCAGGATCGCGCACCAGCGCGGGCCGCTGGCCATGAACAGGTCGTAGAAGTCGCCGGTCACGTTCACCCCGCCCGCCGCCGGGATGTACGTGGCGGCGGCCTCCAGGCCGGAGACCTCCGGCATCATCGGCGGCAGCAGGCTCTCCTGCAGGGTCCGGGCCAGTTCCTCGGAGACCCTGCCCGCGGCCTGCAGCTCGGCCACGTGCCGTTCGGAGCGGGCCAGCGCGTCCCGGAGCATGATCTCCCCCGACACGGCGCGTGCCAGGGTGGCCAGCGTCTGCGCGTCGATGTCCGTCCAGGTGCGCGGGGTCTCGTCCACCACGCAGAGCCCGCCCAGGACCTCGCCGTCCGGGCCGTGGATGGGGTATCCGGCCCAGGCGCCGATCTCCAGCCGCTTCACCGCCGCCAGGCAGTCCAGGCGGGGGTCGGCGGCGACGTCCCCGGCCAGCAGGGGCTCGTTCGTGGCGATCAGGATGTGGCAGGGGCTGTCCGCCACCGGGCTCTGCCGCTCGGACATGGAGAGCTCGCCCATGCCGATCGCGCTCTTCCAGAACGACCTCCGGTCGTCCACCAGGGTCACGAACGCCCGCCGCGTGCCGGTCACCCGGGCGGCCAGCAGGGCGAGATCGTCGAACGAGGGCTCCGGCTCGGTGTCGAGCAGGCCGGTGGCCTGTACCGCCGACAGGCGCTTGGGGTCGAGCACCGCCTGCGGGATCTCAAAGCCCATGTGCGCAACCGCCTTCTTCCCGGCCCGCCGCCCGCGGACGCGCCGCCGCGACGGAGGGTCCCCGGGACCGGCCCGGGACCGGTGATCGTGTCTCCTGGAACGAAGCGGGCCGCCGCGCGGCCGGTCCGCGCCGCGATGGTCCGGAGGCGGTGCTGCCCTCCCGGCCGCGGATCACACGGTCCCGCGGTAAATCGTACGGTGCCCTGGTCACCCGCTCCCGACCCGCCTCGCGAGTACTTTTCGTACGGTGCCGGGAAGCGGTTGCTACAGACCCATCTCGGAGGTCAGCAGGCGGTGCGCCCGGTCGACGTCCTCGGGGGTGTAGCCGGGAATGCTCCGGTCGAGCCGCTGGAGGAGATCCATCAGGGCCTGCTTCTGCGCCAGGTTCCGGACGGGGAGCCGGTCGAGGTCCACGCTCATCAGCCAGTCGAGCAGCACCACCGCGTCGGCGGTCCGCAGGCTCAGCGGGGTCGTTCCCGAGGCGGCCGTCCCCAGGCCGGGCGTTCCGCTCATGCGAGCAATCTACTCCTACGCAGATATGCGAAATAACCCATTTTGTCGTATGAATTTCTCCTTTCCTCGTGCCCCGGGGATCGCCACGCTCGCCCGCTGCTCGAAAACAGTCGAAAATCCATAAAAACTGATATGTCCGGCTTTTTATCCGCCGGCCTCCCGGGCGATCCGCGATGCCCGGCTCCGGGTGCCGTCCATGCCGTCCATGCCGTCCATGCCGTCCGGGCCGCGTGCCGACCGTGACCGGGTCGCGTCCGAGCCGCCTGTCGACCGTGCCGGCGCCGTGCTCGGGCCGCGTCCGGGGGCACGTCCGGGGTGCGTCCCGGGGTGCGCGGAGCCTCACCCGGATCCGGTGCGCCGGGGCCGTCTCACCGGCTGAGCGCGGCCCACAGGGTGCCGAACTCCTCGGGGGTCAGGGCGTTCAGCCCGAAGTCGTCGGGGTAGATCGGGCCCTCGGCCAGGAAACCGTGCTCGTCCTCGATGTGCCTCCACGAGTACGTGCGGGCGATGCCGTCCGAGCCCAGCTCGGCGTGCCTCACCGGCCAGTACTCCCCGCCGTCGTCGAGCACGGTCTCGAACAGCCATACGTGGCCGTCGTCGTCCACGCCGTGCCAGTACAGGTGCGGCCGGTCGCTCTCGTCGAGCGCGCGGATCGTTTCTCTGCGACGGTCCTGCAGCATCGTGCTCCTTGGTGTCCCGCGGTTTCCCGCAAAAGCTGGCGAAAGGGGCATAGCCCGCTTTTTACTGTGTTGCGCGTTCTCGGTCCGCTCCAGGCGGAGATCAACGGTCATGCGGCGGACCTCGGTCCCTCCCGGCGGCGGGCGGTGGTGGCCAGGCTCGTGACGGCCGGCGGGCACGTGGTCTCCGCCGATCGTTTCATCGACGACCTGTGCCACGGGCGGCCCTCGCCCGAGGCGCCGGCCGGGGCGGGGCGCGCGGTGTGGGCGGTGCCACCGGCACGCCGGGGTTTCCGGGGGAGACGGGGGGTGATCCGAGTGGTCCTCGATTGATTTCGCATCCCGCTGCGGAGCCGTGTATGGTTACACCTGTCCGCAAGCGAGAGCGACACGGACAGGCCCCTTTAGCTCAGTCGGCAGAGCGTCTCCATGGTAAGGAGAAGGTCTACGGTTCGATTCCGTAAAGGGGCTCGACAGCCTAAAAGCCCTGACCTTTCGGTTGGGGCTTTCGGCTTGGTCGGCCGTAAAGGTGCAGGCCAGAAAATACTCAAGGTTCCGACGCGCCGGCGGGCATACTGGGGTGACCCAGAAGGGATCGCCCCGACCTGCACAAGTTCGCAGGCACTCGACGGGTCGGGTATCCTTGCGGGGTCGGTCGATTTCGTCGGCCTCAAGGCGGAGTAGCTCAGCCAGGCAGAGCAAACGGCTCATAATCGTTGTGTCGCCGGTTCAAGTCCGGCCTCCGCTACTACCCACCGGGGTCTCCTCCATCGGAGGAGACTGCCGCGGGTTGTCCAATGTCTCGAACGTAGAAAGGCACTCCCAAGTGGCTGCCACCGACGTTAGGCCCAAGATCACGCTGGCCTGCCAGGAGTGCAAGCACCGCAACTACATCACGCGGAAGAACCGGCGCAACGACCCGGATCGGCTTGAGCTGAAGAAGTACTGCCCGAACTGCAAGACGCACCAGGCGCACCGCGAGACCCGCTAGTCCTTGCGAAGCCCCCCGCCCGGCGTCGGGGGATGAGTGCCTCGTCGGCACGTACATGCTCCACGACAAACCGGCGTCCCGAACGGGGCGCCGGTTTGTCGTGTTCCTCCATGTTCCCCGCCCGGACGTTGGTCCCGATGGAGACCCCCGCCGCCTGCCCGCCGGGCTACGGTTTCCCGGTGGGCCCCGCGGCCCGCATCCTGGATGCTCGTCCTGTCACTGTCAGCTCGACCCACCGGCGCCGGCCGTGCCGTGCCGGTGCCCGCAAAGGAGCACGATGGCTCTGAACCGCGACTTCGTGGGGCGGGCGTCCGCGCCCTCCGCCCCGTACGAGGTCAGCCGCGTGAAGATCAAGGAGTTCGCGGCGGCGATCGGCGACGACAACCCGGTCTACCGGGACCGGGAGGCCGCCCGGGCGGCGGGCCACCCCGACGTGATCGCGCCGCCGACCTTCCCCATCGTGTTCAGCCTGTCCGGGGGGTCGATCCTGACCGATCCCGAGCTCGGCCTGAACCTGGCCATGGTGGTCCACGGCGAGCAGCGCTTCGAGTACCGGCGGCCGATCCGGGCCGGGGACGAGCTGGTGAGCGTCTCCACGGTGACCGACATCCGCGTCGTCGGGCGGAACGAGCTGATCACCGTCAGGAGCGACATCGGCACCGTCGAGGGCGAGGACGTGTGCGTCGCCTACAACACCATCGTCGAGCGCGGAGGGGCGAGCTGAGATGGCCGCTACGGTCAGGTACGACGAGGTCGAGACGGGGCAGCAGATCCCGCCCGTCGACTACCCGGTGCGCCGGGCCAACCTGGTGATGTACGCCGGGGCCTCCGGTGACTTCAATCCCATCCACTGGAACGAGCGCTTCGCCAAGACCGTCGGGCTGCCCGACGTGATCGCGCACGGCATGTTCACCATGGCCCAGGGCGGCCGGTTCGTCACCGACTGGGCGGGCGACCCGGGCGCGGTCGTCGACTACGGGGTGCGGTTCTCCTCCATGGTCGTCGTCCCGGACGACGACCGGGGCGCGGTGATCACGGTGAGCGGGATCATCGAGGAGAAGCTGGAGGACAAGCGCGTGGTGGTCGCGCTGACCGCCAGATCCAACGATTCGCGGGTGCTGTCCAAGGCCCGCGCGGTGGTCCAGCTCTCCTGACGCCCGCAGTCGGGCCCCGGCGCGGCCGGGGCCCGCCCGGGTTGCCTTCCCGGGGACGGCCGAGGGGCGGTCGGCGGCAGTCGGGGGAGGGCCGAATCTTCTCCCGGTCCGGGGGTAGCGTCCCGGCATGAGCGAAGCACCGACCTTCGAAGTGTGGCCCACGGTAGCGTCCCTGCCCCGGGAGGGTGGCCGTACGGCCCAGGCGGCCTCGCCCTCCACGGACGACGCCCCCGCCCCCATCACCCCGGGTGGTCACGACGCCGGGCGGACCACCGCCCCGCCGATCGTCACGGACACCGGCCCCGACGGCGCGGCGCGCACGGGCACCGGTGAGGCCGGCGACGCCGGTGGCACCGGTGAGCGGCGGGTGGACGCCGACGACGCCGGCGGGCGGGAAAAGGACGCCGATCCCGGCCGGGTCGCCGGGGCGGCCGACCCTGGCCGCGACCCCGGCGGGCTCGGGGAGCTGGACGCCAACCGGATCGCCGAGACCGAGGCCGCCCCCGGGCCGACGGCCGACGACTCCCAGCTGCTCGGCCGCTCCGAGGACCACGACGGCCATCCCGAGCGGATGGTCTCCTCCCAGCTGCTCTGGGACGGCAGCCTCTCGGTCTCCCGGATGGACGAGAGCATCGTCCCCCCGGCCGGGGTCGAGGAGGCGAGCGCGCCGCGCGCGACGGTCACCGTGGCGCTGCTGGTCGACGGCCGCCCCGACGACGTGCGCGAGTGCGTGCGTGCCCTGGTCGCCCGTACCGAGGTCAAGGTCCTCGCCCTCGACCTGGGGGACGTGGACGGCGCCGGGGCGGTCCTGCACGAGCTGGCCGGGGAGTTCCCCCGGCGCGTGGACGCCTGGCACGTGGCCGAGCTCCCGCACTGGCGGGGCGGCTCCGCCGGGTGGGGGGAGAGCCGGAACGCGCTGCTGCGCCTGGACGACTCGGATGTGCACGTCGTCATGGACACCTCGGTCATCCTGGACGGCGACGCGGTGACGCCGCTGGTCAAGGCCCTGGAGGACGAGAACGTGACCGCGGCGGGCTGGGAGGGCGTGACCTTCGGCGACGACGGCCGGGGATGGGCGGACGCCGAGGCCGGCGAGGTGCGGGGGCTGCACGGCCACCTGCTGGCGGTCAGGCGCGACGCCGCGCTGGCCGCGGGCGGATTCCCGGCCGAGGCCCGCTACCACGGCGACGCCGGCCTGGAGTTCTCGCTGGGGCTGCCGGGCACGCTCGTCGCGCTGGGCAAGGACCTGCCGGTGCACCGGGAGCGGGACCACGCCGACGACGGCGTCGATCCCGCCTACCGGGAGAGGGAGACCGCGGGGACGCGGGAGCGGGTGCTGGCGCTGCTGCGCTCGCCGTAGGCTGGTCACGGACGTCGGCCGGGGTGGGGAGCGCATGACGGAGCGGGTGACGGGTGTACGGCTGGCGCCGTACACCACGCTGGGGCTGGGCGGGCCGGCGGGGAGGTTCGTGCGGGCCGGGTCGGCCGAGGAGATCGTCGAGCTGGTGGCGGCGGCGGACCGGGCGGGCGAGCCGGTGCTGGTGCTCGGCGGCGGAAGCAACCTGGTCGTCTCGGACGACGGCTTCGACGGCCTGGTCGTGCGGGTCGACTCCCGGGGGGTCCACCATGAGGGGGACCTGGTCACCGTGCAGGCCGGCGAGGACTGGGACGTCCTGGTCGAGCGGGCCGTGGCCGAGGGCCGTACCGGGCTGGAGTGCCTGTCCGGCATCCCGGGGCTGGTCGGGTCCACGCCGATCCAGAACGTCGGCGCCTACGGCCAGGACGTCTCCCAGACGATCACCCGGGTCCGGGTCTACGACCGCCGGGCCGGCGAGGTGCGGGAGCTGACCGCCGCCGAGTGCGGGTTCGCCTACCGGCACAGCGCGTTCAAGGAGGACCTCGGGCGCCACGTCGTGCTCGCGGTGACCTACCGGCTGGCCCGGGAGGCGCTCTCGGGCCCGATCGCCTACCGCGAGCTGGCCTCGCGGCTGGGCGTCGCCCTGGGCGACCGGGTGCCGCCCGCCGAGGCCCGCGCCGCCGTGCTGGAGCTGCGCCGGGGCAAGGGGATGGTGCTGGATCCCGGGGACCCGGACACCCGCAGCGCCGGGTCGTTCTTCACCAACCCCGTGCTGACCGCGTCGCAGGCCGCCGAGCTGGAGCTGCGGGCGCCGGGCTTCCCGCGCTGGGACATGCCGGAGGGGGCCGTCAAGGTCCCGGCCGCGTGGCTGATCGAGAACGCGGGGTTCCCCAAGGGGTACCGCCGTGGTCCGGCCCGCATCTCCACCAAGCACACCCTTGCGCTGACAAATCCAGAGATGTCGGCATCGACCGAGGAACTGCTCGGTCTCGCGCGGGAGGTCCGGGACGGCGTCCTGGAGAAGTTCGGCGTCACCCTCGTCAACGAGCCCGTGATGGTCGGCACCCGCCTCTGACCACCGCCCCGCGAGGACCCGCGAGGGTCTGGTGAGGGAGCGGGCAGGGGCCGGGTGGGGGGCCGGGGCACCGTAATGGGCATCCGATTTCGACTGCTATGGTCTGATGGAAAGACCCGAAGGGGAGTAGTCCCAATCGCGTGATCGACATGCTGGCGTCTCGGACGCCCGGTCGCGCGGGCCCCGGATCCGGCCGTTCGGCGCGGTTCCGTGGCGGACGAGACCTTCGGCCTGGCAGGCACTCATCGATGCCGCCGGGCCGGAGCCGTGCCCGAGACTCCCCGGGTACTTCCCTTCCGCCCGGCTGCGTGCGCGGGAAGGGCACCCTCGTTGGAAGCGTTCTGGATCAGCCTCGTCGTGATCTTCGTAGCCGAGCTGGGCGACAAGAGCCAGCTCATGGCCATGACCTTCGCCACCCGGTTCAGGGCGTGGCCGGTCCTGGCCGGCATCACCATCGCCACCACCGTGGTGCACCTGGTCAGCGTCGGCGTGGGCGGGCTGGCCGGTGATCTTCTCCCCACCACCGCGATCACGGTCATCGCCGGGCTCGCCTTCCTCGGCTTCGCCCTGTGGACGCTGCGCGGGGACGAGCTGACCGACGACGAGGCGGCCAAGGCCCAGCGCACGGTCCGGTCGGCGATCATCGCCGTGACCGTCGCCTTCTTCCTCGCCGAGCTGGGGGACAAGACCATGCTGGCGACCATCACGCTCGCCACCCGCCACGGCTGGTTCGGTACCTGGATCGGCTCCACGGTCGGCATGGTCGCCGCCGACGCCCTGGCCATCCTGGTCGGCCGCATGCTCGGCAGACACCTGCCCGAGCGCATCATCCGTTACGGCGCCGCCGCCGCGTTCGCCGTCTTCGGCGTCATCCTGCTGGCCGAGGCGCTGCTCGCCTGAGCGGCCCGTCCTCTCCCGGGCGGCCCGTCCCCGTCCGGGCGCCGCCCGGACGGTCAGCCGATCAGGGTGAGGCGGTGGGCCGCGGCGGCGGCCTCGCCCCGGGTGGAGACGCCCAGCTTGCCGAGGATGTTGGAGACGTGGACGCTCACGGTCTTGGCCGAGATGAACAGCTCGGCGGCGACCTCGCGGTTCGACCGTCCCAGGGCGACCAGCCGGAGCACCTCCAGCTCACGCGGGGTCAGCACGGACTCCCCGGCCCCCGGCCGGTCGCCGAGAAAGATCCCGATCCGGCGGGCGAGCACCTCCAGCTCGGTGACCAGTGGCCCGGCCAGGAGCGACACGGCGATCGGGTGGGCCGTGCGCAGCCGGTCCGCGGCACCGTCGCGGTCACCGGCGCCCGCCGCCGCCCGCGCGGCCCGCAGCAGCGATCTCGCGCGCTGGAAGGGACGGCCCAGCCGTTCCCAGGCGGCGGCGGCCGCGTCGTGGTCACGGGCGACACCGAGCCGGTAGGCCTCGGCGACCGGGCTGTCCACGGTCACCGCGCCCGCCGCGCTCTCCACGTGGGCCCGCAGCGCCGCCGCCCGTTCGGGGGCGAGCGGCTCGACCGCCTCGCAGACCCCGCCGAGCAGGGCCAGCACCTGCCAGCCCAGCATGGGCTTGCTCGTGATCTGCGCCTCCCGGGAGACCCGCTCGGCGACCTCCAGCGCGGCCAGCGGCTGCCCGTCGAGCATGTGCAGGCCGACCAGGAGCCGGGCGTTGCCCGTCAGCTCCTGCATGAACTCCTCGGGGGCGACCCCGAAGGCCCCCACCTCGTCCAGGACGGACCTCAGCACCTCGGCCTCGCCCCGGGCGGCCGCCACGTCCCCGCGTACCCTCCGCAGGTGGTGGCGGGTGCGCAGGGAGGGGTCCATGCCCAGGGTCTGCTCGACCAGGTCGACGGCCTCGTCGAACCTGCCCAGCGCCTCCAGCGCCTCGGCCCTGTTGTTGGCGATGAACGTGCCCTCGACCCGGTAGCGCCCGTACTTCTTCGCCAGCCGCTCCCCTTCGAGGGCCAGCTCGATCGCCTCGGCGGAACGGCCCATGTTGTTCAGCGCGTCCACGTTGTTGGCCAGGGCGCGCAGGATGATGCCGCCTCCCAGCTCGCCGATGGCCTGGGCGGTCTCGTTGAGCTCGATCGAGGCGCCCAGCCGTCCGGCGATGGAGTCGCTCAGCGCCAGGTTGAGCAGCAGCTCCGCCTCCAGGGGCCCCTTTCCGTGCTCGCGCGCGATCCGCAGCGCCTCCTCGGTCAGGGAGGTCCCCTCGGCCAGTTCGCCGCTGAGCGTCAGGTACAGGCCCAGCTTGGACAGCACCTGGGCCCGTTCCAGCCCCGGTTCGGGGACCAGCCGCTCGGCGTAGCGCAGGTCGTCGAGCACCCCGGGCTTGCGCTTGGACAGCTTGAACTGCGAGCGCCGCACGAGCAGCCCGGCCACCCGCGCGGGTTCGGCCCGCTCGTCGAGCTCGTTCAGCGCGGCCATGACGAACTTGGTGCCCCGGTCGGCCTCGCCGCACGCGCTCGCGGCCTCGGCGGCGTGCTCCAGCACCGTGGTGTGGTCCACGCCGATGCGCTCGGCGGCGTCGGGGACCTTGCTCCAGAGCGTGAGGACCCGCTCCAGCAGCTGCATCATCTCGTTGTAGGCGAAGCTCCTGGCGGCCTTGCCCGCGGCCTCCCAGGCGGAGATCAGGGCCCACAGGTCGTCACGGGCGGCGTACCAGTGGTGGGCGATCTCGATGGCGGCCCTGCCGTGCGGGACCAGCGTGCGGTCGCGGCCGATCTCCTCGGCGAAACGGGCGTGCAGCCGTACGTACTCGCCGGGCAGGAGGTCGTCGTGCACGGCCTCGCGGATCAGCGCGTGCCGGAAGACGTAGGCGTTGCCGTCGGCGACCTGCAGCACGTTGGCCGCGATCGCGGTGCGCAGGGCGTCGTCCAGGTCGACGTCGGACAGGCCGCTGACCGCGGCGAGCAGGGCGTGCCCCACCCGGATGCCACCGGCCGCGGCGACGCGCAGCACCCGCTGCGTCTCCTCGGGGAGCCGCTCGACGGAGCCGATGATCAGATCGTGCAGGGACTCGGGGAAGGTGCAGTCGCCGCCGCACTCCATCAGCGCCTCGACGAAGAGCGGGATGCCCTCGCTGCGCTGGAAGACCCTGTCGACCTGGACGAACTCGGGCGTGGTGCCGAGGATTCCGGCCATCTGGGCCGCGACCTCGGCCCGGGTGAGCCGGGGCAGGTCCATCCGCACGACGTCGTCCAGCCGTCCGAGCTCGGTGAGCACCGGCCGCAGCGGGTGCTGGCGGTGCAGCTCGTCGGACCGGTAGGTGAGGACCATCAGCACCGGCGCGGTGCGCAGGTTCCTGCTGAGGAAGGCGATCAGGTCGCGGCTGGAGTTGTCGGCCCAGTGGACGTCCTCGATGAGGAGGATCACCGGGCGGCGCTCGGCGAGCCGTTCCAGCAGGGTGAGGATCTGTTCGAAGAGCCGCGCGCGGGCGGTCTCGCTCTCGGTGTCGCCGCTCGGCTCGCCGAACTCGGGCAGCAGCCGGGCCAGGTCGCGCCCGCCGCCCTCGGGGAGCAGGCTCGCGATCTCCTCGGCGCCGTGCTCCCGGACCAGCTGGCGGATCACCGCGGTGAACGGCGCGTAGGCCAGGCCCTCGGTCGACAGCTCCACGCAGCCCCCGTTGAGCACGTGGGCGCCGTCGGCCGAGGCCCGCTCCGCGAAACATCCGAGCAGACGCGACTTCCCGACACCGGCCTCCCCGCCGAGCAGCACGGTCGTCGCCCTGCTCTTGCGGGCCTGCCCGAACGCTTCGGCCAAGTCCGCGAGTTCTGTTTCGCGCCCCACGAAAACAGGACTCACAGCCCGACCAACCATGTCTGTCAGCATGTCATGCCTTACTCGGGCCAAGCCTTCTATTTATCCTTGGGCGAAATGCCGTCCCAGGACGACGGGGCCGGTTCGGGCGCGGTTCCGGACAGGGATGAGGCCCGGCCGGGCGGCGGGGGGCGACCGGGCTCCCTGGCCGGGCTCACGACGAGATGATCTTTCCGAAGAGGCCGCGGCGGCGCTTGGCGGAGGTGTCGCCGGTGGACTCCCGGTGGACCTGGACCTCGCGGGCGCGGCGGTAGTTGGCCGCCTCCGCGCGGAGCCTGGACGTCCTCTCGGAGATGAGCTGGAGGTGAAGTTCGGGACCCATGGGGGTTCCTTCCTGTTCGAGTGCCTGTCGGCGCTTTCCTGACACACTCCAGATTCGTCCTAAGGCCCCCCGGCCCACATCGGGAGGATGTCCTATCTCCGGGTGCGGGCCGGCCGAAAACCTCCCTAGGGCGGGTACGCACCGCCTTAGCCGCCCGCCTCGCCTCGGCCCGCCGCCCGTCCCCCTGGCCGGGTCGGGCGAATGTTGACGAAAACGGGTGAGGGTGCTGGGCAGGGTCCAGTTTGGAAGTAATCACCCCAGTAGGCATGCTGGAGAGGTGTCAACTATGACGACCTCGCTCAACGACGTGGCCACGTCCAACGTCACGCTGCGAAGCTTCCTGAACGGCCTGCCGGGTGTCGACCGCGTGGGCGCCGACCAGCGCGCCGCGATGCTCGGCACCCGATCCATCAAGACGACCGCCAAGGCCCGGGTCATCGACCTCGCCATCGGCATGGTGGACCTGACGACCCTCGAGGGAGCCGACACCCCGGGCAAGGTCCGCGCGATGTGCGCCAAGGCGGTCCGCCCCGACCCGTCCGACCCCTCGGTGCCCCGGGTGGCCGCGGTGTGCGTCTATCCCGACCTGGTCGCCGAGGCCGCCGCGGCGGTGAAGGGCTCCGGCGTCAAGGTGGCCAGCGTCGCGACCGCGTTCCCCAGCGGGCGCTCCTCGCTCGACGTCAAGGTCGCCGACACCACGTTCGCGGTGGCCGCCGGGGCCGATGAGATCGACATGGTCATCGACCGGGGGGCGTTCCTGGCCGGGGACTACGTCAAGGTCTTCGAGGAGATCGCCGCGATCAAGGCGGCGTGCGGCACCGCGCACCTGAAGGTGATCCTGGAGACCGGTGAGCTGGCCACGTACGACAACGTGCGCCGCGCGTCCTGGCTGGCCATGCTGGCCGGGGGCGACTTCATCAAGACCTCCACGGGAAAGGTGCAGCCCGCCGCCACCCTCCCGGTGACGCTGGTCATGCTGGAGGCGGTCCGCGACTTCCTGGCCGCGACCGGCCGCCACGTCGGGGTGAAGCCCGCCGGAGGCATCAAGACCACCAAGGACGCGATCAAGATGCTCGTCCTGGTCAACGAGACCGTCGGAGACGACTGGCTCACCCCCGACCGGTTCCGGCTCGGTGCCTCCAGCGTCCTCAACGACCTGCTGATGCAGCGTCAGAAGATGGCCACCGGCAGGTACGCGGGTCCCGACTACTTCACCCTCGACTAGGGGCGTTCACATGTTCGAGTACGCACCGGCGCCCGAGTCGCGTGACGTCGTCCAGATCAAGCCGTCCTACGGCCTGTTCATCGGCGGCGAGTGGGTCGACTCCCAGGGCACCGAACGCAACAAGACCGTCAACCCCGCCTCCGAGGAGGTCCTGGCCGAGATCGCCTGGGCCGACGAGGCCGACGTCGACCGGGCGGTGGAGGCCGCCCGCAAGGCGTTCGGCGTCTGGTCGGCGCTGCCCGGCTCGGAGCGGGCCAAGTACCTCTTCCGGATCGCCCGGATCATCCAGGAACGCTCGCGCGAGCTGGCCGTGCTGGAGACCCTGGACAACGGCAAGCCGATCCGCGAGTCCCGCGACGTGGACCTGCCCCTGGTGGCGGCCCACTTCTTCTACTACGCCGGCTGGGCCGACAAGCTCGGTCACGCCGGGTACGGCCCCGCCCCCCGCCCGCTCGGGGTGGCCGGGCAGGTCATCCCGTGGAACTTCCCGCTGCTGATGCTCGCCTGGAAGATCGCCCCGGCGCTGGCCTGCGGCAACACGGTCGTCCTCAAGCCCGCCGAGACGACCCCGCTCAGCGCGCTGCTGTTCGCGGAGATCTGTACTCAGGCGGACCTGCCGCCCGGTGTGGTCAACATCGTGACCGGCGCCGGTGAGACCGGCGCGGCCCTGGTGAACCATCCGGGGGTCGACAAGGTCGCCTTCACCGGTTCCACCGAGGTCGGCCGCCGCATCGCCAGGTCGGTCGCGGGCTCCGGGAAGAAGGTCACCCTGGAGCTCGGCGGCAAGGCCGCGAACATCGTGTTCGAGGACGCCGCGATCGACCAGGCCGTCGAGGGGATCGTCAACGGGATCTTCTTCAACCAGGGTCACGTCTGCTGCGCGGGCTCCCGGCTGCTGGTACAGGAGTCCATCGCGACCGAGCTGCTGGACGCGCTGAAGCGCCGGCTCGGCACGCTCCGGCTGGGCGACCCGCTGGACAAGAACACCGACATCGGCGCGATCAACTCCGCGGCCCAGCTCGCGAAGATCCACGAGCTCTCGGACCTGGGGGAGGCCGAGGGCGCCGAGCGCTGGTCCCCGGCCTGCTCGCTGCCGGAGCGGGGCTTCTGGTTCCCGCCGACCATCTTCACCGGCGTCGCCCAGTCGCACCGGATCGCCCGCGAGGAGGTGTTCGGCCCGGTGCTGTCGGTGCTGACCTTCCGCACCCCGGCCGAGGCGGTGGAGAAGGCCAACAACACCCCCTTCGGCCTGTCCGCGGGCGTGTGGACGGAGAAGGGCTCGCGCATCCTGTGGATGGCGGACAGGCTCCGCGCCGGCGTGGTGTGGGCCAACACCTTCAACAAGTTCGACCCGACCTCGCCGTTCGGCGGCTACAAGGAGTCCGGGTACGGGCGCGAGGGCGGCCGGCACGGGCTGGAGGCGTACCTCGATGTGTGAGCGGCACGCCGCCGGGCGGCGTTCGCGCCGGGCCCAGAGCACCCGGGGCCACGATTACGCCCGCGCCGGACGGCCGGTGCTGCGGGGCTGGTTCGCGCACCGGTGCGGCGTGAGCCGCTGCGGTCAGATCTTCGTGCCGGCCCGGCTGGCGCAGCAGGAGAGCTCGTGGAGAGGGCTGGGAAATGAGTAAGGCGGACAGGCCGGGCCGGTCGCGGGCGGGCGGCGACTCCGGGGGACGGGCCGAGAAGCGGCCCGAGGCGCAGGCCGGGGACCGGGCCGGCACGCGGACCGGGGACCGGGCCGAGGCACCGGCCGGGGACCGGGTCCGGGAGCTTTCCGGCGAGCGGCCCGCAGGCGTGGGCGGGACCGCGGACGGGCAGGCAGGCGACGGTGGCGGCGCCGTCCGCACGCCGGACCGGCTCGCCGTGCGCAAGACGTACAAGCTGTACATCGGCGGGGCGTTCCCGCGGTCGGAGAGCGGAAGGTCCTACCCCGTGACCTCCTCCAGCGGTGACTTCCTCGCCAACGCCTCCAGGGCCTCCCGCAAGGACGCCCGTGACGCGGTGTCGGCCGCCCGCAAGGCCTTCGGCGGCTGGTCGGGGGCGACGGCGTACAACCGCGGGCAGATCCTCTACCGCGTCGCCGAGATGCTGGAGGGCCGCAGGGCCCAGTTCGCCGCCGAGCTGGCCGACGCCGGTACGAGCGGGGCGGGGGCGGTCGTGGACGCGGCCGTCGACCGGCTGGTCTGGTACGCCGGCTGGTCCGACAAGATCGCCGCCGTGGCCGGGTCCTCCAACCCGGTCGCCGGGCCCTACTTCAACATCTCCTCGCCGGAGCCGACCGGGGTGGTCGCGGTGGTCGCCCCGGACGATCCGCTGCTCGGACTCGTCTCGGTGCTGGCACCGGTGATCGTCACGGGCAACACCTGCGTGGTGATCGCGAGCGAGCGCGCCCCGCTGCCCTCGATCACGCTGGCCGAGGTGCTGGCCACCTCGGACCTGCCCGGCGGGGTGGTGAACGTCCTCACCGGCTCGGTGGCGGAGATCGCCCCCTGGCTGGCCGCGCACATGGACGTCAACGCCCTCGACCTCACCGGCGTCACCGACGAGGCGCTGGCGGTCGCGTGCGAGGAGGCGGCGGCGGAGAACCTCAAGCGGGTGCTGCGCCCCGGCGTGACCACCGACTGGTACGCCGACCCCGGCACCAGGCGCCTGACGGCCTTCCTGGAGACCAAGACCGTCTGGCACCCCACCGGCGTCTGAACCGCCCCGCGGTCACGGCCGGAGCGGACGACGGTCCGCTCCGGCCTGCCGCCCTGCGGGGTGGCACGTGAGGTCCGTTCCGGTGTGCGGCCCTGTGCGGTGGCGTGCGGCGGGGTCAGGGGGGCGGCGCGTGGCGTGGCCAGGGCCGTTCCGCCTCCAGCCGCCCGGCCAGTGCCAGCAGCTGGGACTCGCCCCCGGGCGCGGCCACGAGCTGGACGCCGATGGGCACCCCGCACGAGTGCATGCCGTACGGGACGCTCATGGCGGGCCAGCCGGCGATGTTCCAGGCCGCGGTCGCGGGCGCGTAGGTCAGGTTGACGCGGGCGTTCGCCAGCAGGCCGCGGCGTCCCCAGCGTTCGGCGGGCGGAGGCGGCGCGGCGAGGGTCGGCATCACCAGCACGTCGGCGTTGCCGAACCACTGGTCGGCGCCGTGCGCGCGCCAGCGGTCACGGCCGGTCGCGCCGTCCGCGCCGAACCTGGCGAGCAGGCGGCCCGCCCTGGCCAGCGACCGGGTGCGGCGTTCCAGCCCGCGCGGGTCGAGGCCCTCGACGTCGCCCCTGGCGCAGGCGAACCAGGTGGCGACGGCGGAGGTGGCGAGCCAGGAGGGCATCCGGTCGGTGCGGTTCACCACGGTGTGCCCGGCGTCGCCCAGCACCTCCGCCGCCCCGGTGACCGCCTGCCGGAACTCCGCGTCCATCGGCAGTCCCGGGGGCAGCGGCAGGGGCGCGACCGCGATCCGCAGCCTCGGCGTCTCCGACAGGGTCAGCCCGCCCGGATAGTCGTCGATGGCGCTGCCCACGCCGAGCGCCTCGCTCTCCCCGGGCCTGGCCAGGGACATGTCGTCCGCCATCACGGCCAGCGCCAGCGCGAGGTCCGCCACGGTCGTGGCCAGCGGCCCGTTCTCCGACATCCCGTACCAGTCGTGCTCGGGAGGCGGGACCACCCCCTGGCCGGGCTTGATCGAGACCAGGCCGCAGCAGGCCGCCGGGATGCGCAGCGAGCCGAGCCCGTCGTTGCCGTGCGCCAGCGGCACCATGCCCGCCGCCACCGCCGCCGCGCTCCCTCCCGAGGACCCGCCCGGAGTACGCCCCAGGTCCCAGGGGTTGCGCGTCACCCCGTACACGCTGTCGGAGAAGGCGGCCAGGCAGAGCTCGGGCACGTTGGTGATGCCGACGACCACCGCGCCCGCCGCCCTGAGCCTGGCCACCACGGGGTGGTCGGCGTCCGCGGGCGCGTCCGGCGTGGCCGCGGAGCCGTTGCGCGACACCGCGCCCTCGACCGCGACGTTGTCCTTGATCGCGACGGGCACCCCGGCGAGGGGCAGGCCGGCCAGGTCCTCGCGCCGCTCCAGCAGCCGGGCCTCGGCCAGCGCCCGGTCGGCGAGCACCTCGCGGAACGCCCCGACGCGGCCGTCGCGCTCGGCGATGGCACCGAGGTGCTCCTCGACCACCGTGGACGCGGTGGCCTTCCCCCCTCGTACGGCAGCCGCGATCTCCACTGCGGAACTTCCCACCCACGACATGAACCGAGTGTGGTCCGGCGAGTCCGCCAGGGGAAGCGCGCCACGTATCGATCCGATGTCTTGTCCGGATCATCGGCGTTATCCCACGCGGGCCCGGCCCGTGCCGGTGGGATGTGCCGCCCCGGGCTACGTCCCGCCCGGCCGGCGCCGGGGGTTGGTACGGCGGGTGGCCGGGGCCGCCATGGGGTCGTCGGGCCAGGGGTGCCGGGGGTAGCGCCCGCGCAGCTCGGCGCGGACCGCGCGGTACCCCTCGCGCCAGAACGAGGCCAGGTCGGCGGTGACGGCGGCCGGGCGCCCCGCCGGGGAGAGCAGGTGGATCACCAGCGGGACCCCGGCCACGCGCGGGGCCTCGGCCCAGCCGAACAGCTCCTGCACCTTGGCCGCCAGCACCGGCCGGTCCCCCGAGTAGTCGATCCTGATCCTCGACCCGCTCGGCACCTCGATCCGTTCCGGGGCCGTCTCGGCGAGGCGGGCGTTCCACGGGACCAGGCGGTGCAGCGCGGAGACCACGTCCAGGCGTTCCAGGTCGGACCGGCGGCGGGCCCGCGAGAGCTCCGGCTCCAGCCAGCGGTCGGCCGCCTCGATCAGCGCCTCGTCGTCGGCCGCGGGCCACGGGTCGCCGAGCGTGCTCCGGCAGAAGGCCAGCCGCTCGCGCAGCGCCACGGCCTCGGGCGTCCAGCGCAGGAGCGACAGCCCCTCGACGCGCAGCCCCTCCAGGACGGCGGGACGCACGTCGGCGCCGCGGAGCACGCCGGAGGAGAGCTCGATCGCACCCAGCCGCTCCACCCGGCGCGCGGACACGTCACCGCGCCGTTCCCCCGGCGGCACGCGCCAGGTGATCTCCTCGCCGGACGCGTACAGGGGGGCCGCGGCGAGCCTGGCGGTCTCCTCGTCGATCACCACCGCCTGCCTGATCCGGGCGGACGCGGCACCGGCGGGCCGGTCCGCGACCGCGACCGCCAGCCACTCCGCCGTCCCCAGCCGCGACCCGGAGGGCAGCTCCGCGGCCGTCCCCGAAGCCATCAGGTACGACCCGCCGCGCCGCCGCGCCACCCGCTCCGGGTAGGCCAGCGCCACGACGGTCCCGGCCACGGTGTCGTCGCTCCCGTCCCGCACGGCGCCGTCGTCCCCCTGTGGCGCGGCACCGCCCTTCCCCTTTCCACGGCGCGGGCCACCGCCGGGGACGGCCCGCGCCAGGCGCCCGGCCTCCTGGCGCCAGCGCGCGGAGAACGCGTCGCCGCCGCGGCGCGCGGAACGCCAGACCGCCACCAGGTCGTCCCCGGCCTCGCGGGGCAGCTGCTCGGACAGCAGGGCGACGACCTCGGCCGCCCGGGGCCCGGCACCGGCGTCGATCAGGGCCCGCGCCAGGCGCGGGTGCACCCCGGCCACGGCCATCCGCCGTCCCCGGCCGGTCACCCGGCCCGCGGGGTCGAGGGCGCCCAGGGCGCCCAGGGTGCGGCGGGCCGCGTCCATCGCCGCGGGCGGGGGCGCGTCGAGCAGGGCCAGGCCGGTCGCGGCCGGGTCCCCCCAGCAGGCGGCCTGGAGGGCGAACCCGGTCAGGTCGGCGAGGGCGATCTCGGGCCGCGCGTACTCGGGGAGCCGGTCGTGCTCGGCCTGCGACCAGCACCGGTAGACCACGCCCGGCGCCTCGCGGCCCGCGCGCCCGGCCCGCTGGGTGGCCGACGCCCTGGAGGCCCGGACCGTGCTGAGCGACCCGAGCCCGCGGGCGTGGTCGGTACGGGGCTCCCTGGCCAGGCCGGAGTCGACCACGATTCGCACGCCCGGCACGGTCAGGCTCGACTCGGCGACCGAGGTGGCGAGCACCACCCGGCGCCCGGCGCCCGGGGACAGGACCGCGTCCTGGACGCGGGCCGGGGCCTGGCCGTGGACCTGCAGGACGTCGATGCCGTCGATGCCACCGCCGCCGCCGAGCTGCGCGGCCACCCGCCCGATCTCCCCGACGCCCGGCAGGAAGCAGAGCACGTCCCCCTCCCGCTCGGCCAGGGCGCGCCGCACCACGCCGGCGACGTGGGTCAGGAACACCGGGTCCACCCGCATGCCGTGCGGCGGCGCGACGGTGCCCGGGGGCGGCGCCCAGACGGGAACGACCGGGTGCATGGTGCCGGAGGCGTGCACGACCGGCGCGGGGTCGCCGGAGCCGGACGGGCCGGGATCGCCGGAGCCGAGCAGGCGGGCCCAGGGGGCGGCGTCGGCGGTGGCGGAGGTGGCGACGATCCGCAGGTCGGGGCGGAGCGTGGCGCGGACGTCGAGGAGGAAGGCCAGCGCGGTGTCGGCGTCCAGGTGCCGTTCGTGGCACTCGTCGAGCAGGACCGTGTGCGTGCCGTCGAGCTCGGGGTCGCGCTGGAGCCGCTGCAGCAGGACGCCGGTGGTGACGACCTCGACGACCGTTCCCGGGCCGGTCCTGCGCTCGCCGCGGATCGAGAACCCGACCTCCGCGCCCACCTCCGACTCCAGCATCCACGCCATCCGCCTGGCCGCCGCCCGCACGGCCATCCGCCTCGGCTCGGCCACGACCACCCGCTTCGGCGGCGCGTCGTCGAGGCCGTCGAGGAGGCCGGCCAGGGCGAGGGGGACGAGCGTGGTCTTGCCGGTGCCCGGGGGCGCGGTGAGCACGGCGACGCCCCGCTCGTCCAGGGCCGCGAGGAGCTCGGGCAGGACGTGACGGACGGGCAGGCCGGACCGGTCGGGACGCACCCGTCCAGTGTCCCCGAGGATCGTGCCCGCCGGGCCCGCGGCGGGGCCGGATCGGCTCCTTGGGGCGGGGTCGGCCGGGACCCGAGGCCGGGGTTCCCCGGCCCGGCCCGGACCGGGGTACCGGTTTCCCGGGCCGGTCAGGGCCGGGGTGGTGGTTCCCCGGACCGGACCGGGGTGGTGGTTCCTCGGGCCGCTCGGGGCCGAGGTTCCTCGGTCAGGAACGCCGGGCGGGGACCGGGGCGGGGGCGTCGTACTCCAGCCGGGCCCGTTCGACCTCGGGCAGGTTGGCGGCGGCCCACTCGGCGAGCGTGGCGAACAGGGGGCCCAGGCTCCGGCCCAGCTCGCTGATCTCGTACTCCACCCGCGGGGGGATCTCGGGGTGGTAGGTGCGCACCACCAGGCCGTCGCGCTCCAGCTGGCGGAGCCGCTGGGTCAGCACCTTCGGGGTGATCGTGCCGATGTGGCGTTCCAGCTCCACGAAGCGCATCCGGCCGTGCTCGTTGAGGGCCCACAGGATCGGGGTGGTCCAGCGGCTGAACACGATGTCGACCACCGGGGCGACCGGGCAGGCCCCCTCGGCCCCGGCCGCGGAGTCCACCCTCCAGCTCGTACCGGCGTCCATGGACGTCCTTCCGATAGTCACTTTCTCCTAGGTACCTACTATACGCAGGCTGTTAGCGTCACGAAGGCGCCGGAGAACGACGTCCGGCGGAGTGGACTACCTGATGAATCCGAGAACGGGGTTTTCGATGATCGTGGTGACAGGGGCGACGGGGAACGTGGGACGGCCGCTGGTGAGGGCTCTCGCGGCGGCGGGCGAGCAGGTGACGGCGGTCTCGCGGCACCCCTCGGACGAGATCCCGGAGGGCGTGCGGCACCGGCGGGCCGACATCACCGACGTGGAGAGCCTGCGTCCCGTGCTGGAGGGTGCCGACGCGCTCTTCCTGCTCATCCCGGGAGGAGGCGCGCATCCCCCGGACGTCCTGGACGCGGCCAAGGCCGGTGGGGTCCGCCGGGTGGTGCTGCTCTCCTCCCAGGGGGCAGGGACGCGGCCACGGGCCCGCTCGCACGACCCGCTCCGCGCCTTCGAGGACGCCGTACGGCGGTCGGGCCTGGAGTGGACCGTCCTGCGGCCCGGCGGCTTCGCCTCCAACGCGTTCGCGTGGGCTCCGTCGATCCGTTCCGGGCGGACGGCCGCCGCGCCGTTCGGCGACGTCGGGCTGCCGTTCGTCGATCCGGAGGACATCGCCGAGGTCGCGGCCGTGGTGCTGCGCGAGGACGGCCACGACGGCCGCGTCTACGAGCTCACCGGACCGGCGCCGATCTCTCCGCGCGAGCGGGCCCGGTTCATCGGCGACGCCCTGGGGGAGCCGGTGACGTTCGTCGAGCAGAGCCGCGAGGAGGCCAGGGCGCAGATGCTCGGGTTCATGCCGGAACCGGTCGTGGACGGCACCCTCGACATCCTGGGCGAGCCGTCGGACGCCGAACGGCGGGTGAGCCCCGACGTCGAACGCGTCCTCGGCCGCCCGCCCCGCGGCTTCGCCCACTGGGTGGCCCGCAACCTCGCGGCCTTCGCCTGACCCGAGCCGGACCCGTGACACGGGACCGGGACGGTACTGGTGACGGGGCGGGCCGGAACGGGCGATGGAGCGGGCCGAGACGGTGCAGGTGACAGGCCCGGACGGGTGACGGGGCGGGCCGGGACGCGTGACGGTGGACGCGACCGTGACGACCGGGGCCCGCGATCGCGGGCATGCCGTCATTTTTCCGGTCACGGTGGTGTCCGCCGTACCGGACGGGGGAATGATCGTCTCGTGATCGGGCTGACCGCCATGTTCGCCGCCGCCGTGACCGCCTACCGAGACGCCGCCCGGCTCCGGGCGGACGATCCGCCGTCCCCCACCCGGGCCTCCCCGGACAGGACCGTCCCCGCCGGGGTCGTCCAGGACGAGATCGCCCCCGCCTGAACCGCCCGGACGAACCCGCCTGAACCGTCCGGGCGGGCTCGTCCGCACCCCTTCGCGCGAGATCGCGCCACCCCCTGGGGGGGGGCCGGTCCCCGCGGTGCCGTGCCGCCCGCTGAGCCGTTCGGGCCGGACGGGCGCCCTTCGCGGGCGTGGTCCGTCGAGCGGCTCTGCGGCCTGTGAGGCACGTACCAGGAGGCACGTACCAAAAGGCACGGTCTAGGCCGAGGGGTCGAGGACTCCCGTGCTCACCAGGGCGATGATGACGACGCCGAGGATGATGCGGTAGATCACGAAACCGGTGAAGCGGTGGGTGCTGATGTACTTCAGGAACCACGAGACCGCCAGGTAGCCCACCATGAAGGAGATCACGGTGGCCAGGATCGTGGGCCCCCACTCCGGGGCCTTTCCCTCACCGATCTTGAACAGCTCCAGGAACCCCGCGCCCAGCACGGCCGGGATGGCCAGCAGGAAGGAGTACTTCGCGGCCTCCTCCCGGCGGTAGTCCAGCAGCAGGCCGGCGCTGATCGTGCCGCCCGAGCGGGAGACTCCGGGGATCAGGGCGAGCGACTGGGCGAAGCCGTAGATCAGGGCGTGGGTGAAGCTGAGGTGCCGCTCCAGGGTGAGCCGGTTGCGGGCGGTGTGGTCGGCGAACCACAGGACCAGGCCGAACACGATCAGCGTCATGCCGATCAGGCGCAGGTCGCGGAAGGCGCCCTCGATGGAGTCCTTGAACAGCAGGCCGAGGACCACGATCGGGATCGTGCCCACGATGACGTACCAGCCCATCCGGGCGGCGTGGTGGCTCCGCAGGGCCGGGGTCCACAGGGACCGGGTCCAGGTGGAGACGATCTCCCAGATCTCCTTGCGGAAGTAGATCACCACCGCGGCCTCGGTGCCGAGCTGGATGACCGCGGTGAACGCGGCCCCCGGGTCCTGCCAGCCGAAGAACGCCGACACGACCCTGATGTGGGCACTGGAGGAGATCGGCAGAAACTCCGTCAATCCCTGAATCAGTCCGAGGACCACCGCTTCGAACCAGCCGATCACTTGAGCACCTTCCGTACCAGCGTGTGCGTGACCTACGCGAGGCTAGCGGAGCGGAGGGGGCGCCGTGACAGGGCGTCCGGCCGGAACGCGAAGGGTGCGACCCGCGGCGGTGCCGTCCGGACAGGATCCGGACGGCACGAGGGGGAAGGGCCGCGGGCCGCACCCGGTACGGACTTAGCGGGTCACCCTGACGTCGTCGATGCCGGCCTCGACCAGGGACGCGCCGGAGGCGTCACCGGCCTCGACCAGGATGCGGACGCTCTGCCCGGCGAAGGCGGAGATGTCGACGTTGGCGGTGGCCCAGGCGCCGTCACG
>NZ_JBVJIA010000043.1:0-59818 GCF_055586505.1 Streptosporangium sp. NPDC050148
TGGCGCCCACGTGGTCGGCGGTGGCCGCGATGGAGCGGATCATGTGCTCCATGTCGGCGCCGCTGGCCAGGAAGGAGTCGACGTCGCCGTCGGAGCGAAGGAGCCGAAGAGCCGGGGTTCGACCGGGGCGATCCGGAAGGAGGGGTCCAGGGGGAGGCGGGCGGTGGTGGCCAAGGTGGTAGCTCTTTTTTTGGTTGCTTTGGGCGGTAAAAACATGTTTACAACCTTCTTGTGCCGTTTAAAGATATTTTTGCTGATTCGACTCTCAGGTGTTACCCCGCCCCCGCGTGGCCTGCGGACCCGCTCACGATCCGGCCGGTCGGCCCGCGCCGACGGACCGCCGCCGGTCCAGGCGCGCCTCCAGGTGATTGTCCACCAGGGTCAGCGCCGAGGCGATGGCCATGTGCATGTCCAGGTACTGATAGGTACCGAGCCGTCCCCCGAAGTACACGTCCGGTTCCTGGGCCGCGCGCTTGCGGTAGCGCTCCAGCACGACGCGGTCGTTCGGGGTGTTGATCGGGTAGTAGGGCTCGTCCCGGCGCCCGGCGCACCGCGAGTACTCACGCATGATCACGGTGCGGTCGGAGGGGTAGTCGCGTTCGGGGTGGAAGTGGCGGAACTCGTGGATGCGGGTCCAGGGGACGTCCACGTCCGCGTAATTGATCACCGACGTGCCCTGGAAGTCCCCGACGGGGAGCACCTCCCGCTCGAAGTCCAGGGTGCGCCAGCCCAGCTCGCCCTCGCAGTAGTCGAAGTAGCGGTCGATCGGCCCGGTGTAGACGACGGGCGTACCGGGCGGGAGGGCGGATCGCAGGTCGAAGTAGTCGACGCCCAGGCGCAGGTGGATGCGCGGATGATCGGCCATGCGCTGGAGCCAGGCGGTGTATCCGTCCGTCGGCAGGCCCTCGTGGGTGTCGGTGAAGTAGCGGGTGTCGAAGGTGTAGCGGACGGGCAGGCGCGTGATGATCTCCGGCGCCAGCTGGGTGGGGTCGGTCTGCCACTGTTTCTGTGTGTAACCGCGGATGAACGCCTCGTACAGCGGGCGCCCGATGAGCGAGATCGCCTTCTCCTCCAGATTCGCCGCCTTCCCCCGGTCGACCTCCCCGGCCTGCTCGGCCACGAGCGCGCGAGCCTCGTCGGGGCTCATGTGCCGGTCGAAGTAGGCGCAGATGGTGCTCAGGTTGATCGGCATGGGGAACACCCGGCCGCCGACGACGGTGTGGACCCGGTGCTGGTAGCCGGTGAAGGAGGTGAACCGGTTGGCGTACTCCCACACCCGCTCGTTGGAGGTGTGGAACAGATGGGCGCCGTAGGAGTGCACCTCTATGCCCGTGGCCGGCTCGCGCTCGGAGTAGGCGTTGCCGCCCACGTGCCCGCGCCGCTCCAGCACCAGCACGCGGGCACCGAGCCGGCCGGCGGCCTGTTCGGCGACGGTGAGCCCGAAGAAGCCTGATCCGACCACGACCAGGTCGAAGGAGTCGAGGAACATGAGCGGCCTTCCGTCCGGTGGGATCAGGTACGCAGGGTGTGGGTGGTCGGGCAGGGGGCCGGGACGCCGCAGCTGGCGCACCGCCCGTCCTGGCCCGGGACGTGCAGGAGCAGGACGGCGGAGATCCGGGCGAGCAGCGGCGCGCGCAGGAAGGGGGTCGCCGAGCTGACGGCCGCCTCGGCCAGCAGGGGGACCGCCGATCCGGTGAGTCTCACCGCGCCCAGGGCGGCATCCCGCAGGCCCGCGCTCGCGGCCCCGACGCCCTGCCCGTGGGCTCGCTCGAGGTCGCGGGCGAGACGGCACGGTGACGGCGGCACCCGGGTGCTCACAGGGCGGTTTCCCCGGCGGCCACCGATCGCCGATCGGGATCGAGGTCGTCGATCAGCGCCGCCATGGAGGCGGCGATGACGTCCCACTCCTGACGGCGCCGGATGGGACGCAGATGCCTGTCACGGTCGGCCGCCGAGTGCCGGACGACCTCGCGGCAGGCCCGCGCGAACCCCGCGGCGTTGTCGGCGAAGTGGACGACGTCACCGTAGTCGGCGACGACGTCGGGCACGCGGGTGGAGACCACGGGCAGCCCGGCGACCAGGTACTCCAGGGTCTTGGTGGGACTGATGGAACGGGTGGCCTCGTTCACGGCGAACGGCATGAGCGCCACGTCGAACCCGGCGAGTTCCCCGGGAAGCCTCTCGTACGGCGTCAGTCCCGCGTAGTGCAGATTGCCGGCACGGGGGACGGCGTCCTCGTCGATCTTGGTGATGGGGCCGACCATCCTGATGGTCCAGTCGGACAGTTCCCCGGCGAGGTCGCGGAGCAGTTCCAGGTCCATCCGCTCGTCGATGACCCCGACGTATCCGGCGACCGGGCGGTCGTGCGGCCGCCGCAGGGCGCGGGCGAGGATGAAGTGCGCGCTGTCGACCCCGCTGGGGAAGCAGTGGACGTCATGGGTGCGCCGGTCGGTGACCGAGCGGTGCAGCGAGCGTCCGCCGGTGAAGACGATGTCGGCCGCCCGCAGCGACCGGCTCTGGCGCTCCCGCATCTCGGCCGAGGCGCCGAGGAAGGACGCCAGGTCGTCCATCACGTCGTAGATCAACCGGCCCGGCCGCAGGGACTGGGCCGTGTCGATGGCCATGGGCGTGTACAGCCACACGTCCGGAGCCGCGGGGCGGTCCTCCTCCGCGAACATCTCGGCCAGCAGACGTCCGTAGCCGGCCGAGACGGGCTCGTCGAAGCAGGCGGCCTCCAGGAGGCTTCCGCCGCGCGGGACGTCCATCCACACCCGGATCACGTCGCCGTGCTCCTCCCGCCGCAACCGCGGGAACGACACGTCGGCGTAGGCCGGTTCCTCCACGAACCAGGTCCTGGCGCCGTTGCCCGCCCGCGCGGCCGCGAGCCGGGAGACCAGTTGCTGGGGGCGCTGCCACACCCACACCCAGCGCAGGTGGGAGAACACGACCAGATCGGGGTCCACGGGTATGCCGATCACTACAGGCTCCTTGCGTCGATCGGTACGGTCACCGGCGGGACACGGTCCCGCCGTGGCGGTTCCTGCCACGGCCATCCCGCCATCGCCGGCAGGAATCCGGCCAGTTGCTCCTCGCACGGGGCCTGGAACCGGTAGGCCGGCAGCTCCCGTACCGGGGCCCCCGCCGCGGCCGCCCGCCACGCGCGGGTGAAGACCGACTCCTCGCGGGAGCCGTCGAGCCCGTGGCCGACCACGCCCACCGGGTCGGCCCGCCGGGACGGGAGGGCGAGTAGCGAGTCCCAGTCGCACGAGTCGACCTGCGGGAACCAGCAGTAGCCGTGCAGGGGTACGCCGCGTGACAGTGCCAGCTCGTACTGCTCCAGCGTGTAGCGCAGCCAGGACGCCCGGTCCGGCGGGAACCCCCTGATGTTCGTCTCGGTCAGCATCATGGGCAGCCCGTAGCGGTCGCTGTACTGGCCGATCACCTCGGCCAGTCCCAGGGGATGCGGAGAGGGGACGCGCGCGCCGGTCTCGCCGTAGAACCACTCCGAGTGGCAGTAGTAGTCCAGGCCGAGGACGTCCACCCGGACGGCGGGCAGATCGAGCAGCGGCTCACCGCCCGCCGCGATCAGCTGCGACAAAAAGGGCCGATCGAGGTCGAGGTCACGGCCCAGCATCAGGTCGAGGACCACGTGGCGGCGGTCGTTCGCCATCCGCGCGTGGTCAGCCCCCGGGCCCGTGCCGCTGTGGTGCTCGCCGGTGTCCACCCACACGTGACGGGCGTCGGGCAGCGTCTGCGTCCAGCACAGGGCCGCCTCGCCGATCGCGGGCAGGACGGAGCACAGCAGCCTGGCGAACCCCTCCACCCCCCGGTCGTAGGGCGGCCACAGCGCCTCGTGCCCGGCCAGGAACAGGGTGGCGAAGGGCTCGTTGAAAAGGGTGTACGCCGGCAGCCAGGGGTAGCGACCGGCGACGGCCTCGGCGTAGGCGACGTAGGCCCCCGCGAACCCGCGGTCCCTGAAGCCGTCGGCCAGCCAGTCGGGGTAGGTGGTGTGGTGGACCAGGTCCACGACGGGCACCACGCCACGGTCGTGGAGGTACCCGAGAACCTCGTCGGTCTCCGCCCAGTCGAACGTGCCCGGCTCCGGGTTGATCCGCTGCCAGCGCAGCGGATACCGCAGATGGCGCACCCCGACGGCCAGGACCTCGTCCACGTCGTGCCGCCACCGGGCGGCATGGCCCGTCGTGTCCAGCTCGTCGATCTTCCACATGGGAAGGTAGGTGCTCTCGAAACCGGCCACGAACGTCCGCCCCACCGGCGGCAGAGGCGACATATCCGCCTGACGGGGTGCGCTCATGGACTCTCCAGGTGACGGTGACGACGGGACGACGGCCGTCTCGGTGCTGAAAGGCCGACTCGACAGGCCATTGTCACGTAACGTAGTTGACTCGTTACTAAGATGCCCGTCTTGAGGCATATTGATGCATCATCTGCCGATCGTTGTGACGACACCGGCCACGGAGGGTGCCGCTCACCGTGAACCGGCCCGCGAGAACGATCGTCGCCCCACCGCCCCCGGGCCGTCACCCCGTACGGTCACCGAACGATCGGGGACGGGCGCGTACCGCCTGTCCCAGCGTGGGTGCGGTCTCGAAGTGCTCCGTCATGCGGGTCGGCTCGAAAAGCCGCCGGGGACGGCTCTGCGCGGCCAGGATCACGACCGTGAGCCGCTCGCGGCCTCGCTCCCCTCGTGCCGTGGCGGCCTCCGTGGCAGGCGGATCAGCCCGCGAAGAGGAGCAGCAGGCCCACCACCGTGTAGGCCACCATCAGCACCAGGAGCGGGATCTGCCCGACGACGGCGGTCCGCCGCGGGAACAGGGCCAGCGCGCGGTCGTGGGCGAGCACGGTGCCGAGAACGTGACCGACGACGATCACCGTCACCTGGAGCATGGCGATCCCGGCCGGGGAGGTACCGGCCGCCTGGACGGTCCACCCCGCGGTGCCCAGCCAGTCGGCGCCGGTGACCAGCGGATCGGAGAGCAGGGCGAGGGTCCGCTGCCCCTCCAGCAGGAGAAGCGTGTAGTAGTGGGCGACCACGTACCCGACGGCGATCGGCACCACCGCGTGCGCCAGCTCGCCCGCCGTCGTACCCGGCTCGGCCGCGCCCCACCGGCCGGCCAGCGAGGTCGCGCCACGGTACGCCGCGAGCACCAGGCCGATGACGGCCAGCAGGCCCACCGTCCCCGTCACCGGAGCCGGCACCGAGCTCTCCTGCACGAAGCGCACCCAGATCGGGGCGTTGGAGAGACTGTCGTACATGGTGGAGCCGAGGAGCACCACCACCAGCACCGTCAGCCCCGGCACCGGCCGAAGCCCGGCCATGCCGTCCAGCGAGTTGCGCCAGGTCACGACGCCGCCGGGGCCCCTCACCACCGGGGCGAGCCGGCCGACGAGGGTGCTGTAGACCTCGAACGCGTCCGCGTGGCCGAACCAGCGCGACCCGAACAGCACCGCTCCCGCGAGCATGAACACGACGTACACGGCGAGCCAGGCCCCGATGACGGGCAGGGTGGCCCGCTCGGGGGCGACCAGTTCCAGCCAGACGAAGGCGAGGAGACCTCCGGCGGCGGGCCGGTAGCCGAGACCCTGCGGCAGCGGGCGCAGCCCGGTGCCGGGGTCGCGTCCCAGAGCCCGGCAGGCCAGCAGGTGCAGCGTCCGCAGCGGGTTGAGGACCGGCCACACCGGCCCGAACAGCAACGAGAGCGGCACCAGCCCGACCCAGAACAGGACGTAGAACACCCCCGCCGTGGGGTTCTCGACGCGGTCCGGGCCGAAGAGCAGGCCCACGCAGAAGTACGCCGCCGCGACGAGCCCGGCGATGCGCCAGACCCACGGCCACGCCCGCGCGGAGACCGTCCTCTGGAGCAGGGAGGGCAGCGGGCGGGAGTGGCGGACGTCGCTGCCCAGCCGCGGCTCGGTCCAAAGGGCGCCCAGCGCCACGAAGGACACCAGCAGGGCGAGGATCGCGCCGGTCAGCGCGGCCTCGAAGGGGATCGGCAGGTCCTGGCGACCGCCGATGCCGTGGGCCAGGAGCATCACGCCGCCCTAGCGCACCACGAGCTGGCACAGCTGCAGCTTCGACCCGTGGGTCTCGACCTCGAACAGGCCGTCCCGGTCCGCGACGAACTCGATCGTCGCGGGGACGCCCGGCTTCAGGGCCGCGGCCTTGTCGTAGCCGTGCACGTGCGCCTCGTCGGCCGTGTCACCGGTCACGGTGATCCGTACCGTCTGGCCCTTGGCAACGTCGATCCGTCCGGGAGGGGGCGTCACCTGCCGTCCGGTGACGGCCACCGTGATCTCCTTGACCGTCGAGGCGCCGGGGGCCGGAGCCGCGGCGGGCGAGCCGCAGGCCGTGGCCGTCAGCAGGGCCGTCAGCAGGGCCGCCGGCAGGGCCGCGCAGAGCATGAGCGCGGCCGGCAGCGGGCGGCGGCGGGCAGGGGGGGGACGTCATGACTGTTCTCCTGAGGGGGTGTCAGGCCGACGTGCGGAGCGGCGAGCCGGCACGGTGGCGAGGACGGCGGATCGGTACGGGGTCGCGGTGACGCGGCAGGACGGAGCATGACGGCGACGTGGTGGCGGTGCGGTGGCGGCATGGTGGCTGCGGGACCGGAGCGCGGGCGGCGGGTCAGCGTCGCCTGGCGCTCTTGGCCGCCTTGCCGGCCTTGGCGCCGCGCGGCCCGCGCGACGCGCTCGCGGACCGTCCCGGGGACGTGCCCGCCGGCGGCCCGGTGGCACGTCGCCGGACCTCCGTGCCCCGGGACGACGGTCGCCGTGCCGCCCGGATCATCATGAACCCCGCTCCGGCGACCAGGACGGCGGGCAGCAGCCACACCGACGGGTCGAAGCCCGAGGCGGCGGGCCTGGGCGCGTCCGACGCCACCGCCTGCGGCGTGCCCTGCGGGGTGACGGGGGCGGCGGCTCCGGCCGACGCTCCGGCCGACGGCGCGGCGGCGCTGGGTCCCGCGTGGGCGAGCAGTGCGGGATCGGGCTCGTTCACGGGCGCCTTCCAGCCCTTGGGCGGTTCCGACGTCCTGCCCCTGTAGGTGAACCTGACCTCTCCGGTGACCTTCTCGCCGTCCGAGGCGACCGACACGTAGCGGGCGACGTACAGACCCCGCTCCGGCCAGTACGCGACCGGGACGGTCGCCGGGAACCCGGTGTGGTACAGCTTCGGCTGCCAGGAGCCGTCCACCAGGTTGTACTCCGTGACCGGCTCGTCGAGGCGCTCGGGCCGCCCGTGCGACCAGGGCCGGTCGACGCGGGCGCCACCGGGGGCGGTGACGGAGAAGTACGCGTTCGGGGCGGGCTTCTCGGTGAAGTACAGCGCGAGCGACTCCATCGGCTCGGTCACCGTGCTGTCCTTGGCCGGTGTCGACATCGCGAGCCGGCCGTGCGCGGACGCGGGTGTCGCCAGGGTGGTCAGCGCGGCGCCGGCGACGACGACCAGTGCGAGCAGCCGGCCCAACCAGCGCGCCATCGCCACCTCTGCTCTCCACCGGTAGGGCTCACCGGCCATGGAAACACGGGACGATTCAACCGCTCAAGGTCAAATCCAGTTGAGAGTAGCTGCTTTTGTGTCCTGTGAACAGAAGATCAGTACTCATCTGGTGAAAGAACGTCACATATAGGGAAATAAGTAGGCTATGAGCGGCGGCACACGCCGGATGAGACCGATGTCCCCGGCCATGCCCGCAGACGGTGCGGACGACGAGAACGGCGAGGCCCGCGCCTACGGCATCTCGCCGGTCCCACCCGGCAGTGCCAGGTCGCCGTCTGCCTGCTTCAGGACGTCCACCGCCTCTCTCAGGCTTTCTGCGACCTCGAAGTAATCCCTCATGGTGGTCAGGTCGAAGAGACGCCGGGGACTGCTGCCCGGGGCGAGGATCACGATCAGACGTCCCCCGCGCTCGCCGACCCGCCTGCGGATCTCCACCAGCAGCCCCACCCCTGCCGAGGCGATGAAGGTCAGCGAAGTGAGATCCACGATCAGCCTGACCTCACCGCGGGCGCCCACCACTTCGTCGAGGATGGCGTGCACGCGGGGAGCGGTGACGGCGTCCAGCTCGCCCAGGAGGCGAAGAATCCGCAACGACTCCAGCCGCCAGGTACGCACCTCCAGCAGTGCCTCAGGAGCGTCGGCCGTCGGCCGTGGCGGCGGGGAGGAGAGGAAGGGATCGGAAGACATCGGACGCTCACCTTCGCGGGTATGAGGGGAAGGCGGCCTCGTCTCTGGACCGGCATCCCCCTACCCGCCCCGCCCGGCTTAACCATTCCTCGGGTCTGCAAGGCTGGAAGGGGCACCGCAGGTACTTCGCACGCGTCGGTCAGACGTCTCGTCGCCGGTGACCGGTGGGGCGCAGCGCCAGAAAATCGCGGGCGGGCCATGTCTTCGCCGTTGACCTTCCCTCCGGTCCCACCTGGTCGGACGCCCTGCTGTCGCTGCTGGTGGCGACCGACACCTTCGAGGGATTTCTGCACGAGCTGACCGTGGCCCCTGCGGCCGGGTGGGCGGCTACGACCTCTACAACCCCCGCCCCCACTCGTGTACGGCCCCTTGACGGTCGATGAGAAGGACGCGTCTCGGGTGCTGCGCCGGAAGCCGATATGGATCCGAGGGCCGGTCTGAACAGTGAGGCCGCCTCGCCATTCCGATGTGAGCATGCAATCTGCATGCTACAGTGCATGCATGTCGATCATACAGATTCGAGATGTTCCTCAGGAGACCGAACGGACGCTGAAGATGCGGGCCGAGCGTGAGGGCAAGTCGTTGACGGCGTATGTGCGTGAACTGCTCAACGAGGAGGCGGCCACCCCGACGCTGGACGAGGTGATGGCCAGGATCGCCGCTGACGAGCCGGTGCCGTACGATCCCGACTTCGTCCGCGAGACGCTGCGTGAGGGACGCCGGTGAGCCTGGTCGTCGACGCCTCGATCGTCTTCCGCCTGCTGGCCAACGTGAAGGGCGACGACCTGCTCCGCCAGCGATTGGCCCGCAGACTGCACGCCCCCGCGCTGATCGACGTGGAGATCGCCTCCGTGGTGCGCGGGCATGTGATCACCAGCAAGCCGGAGGTACGCATCTCGGAAGAGCGGGCCCAGATCATGCTGGAGCGCTACGCCCAGCTCAAGATCGTCCGCCATCCCATGCCGTCCCTGCAACGGCGAGTGCTGGAACTGCGCGACAACCTCACCGCCTACGACGGCATGTACGTGGCCCTCGCCGAGCTGCTGGGCGTGCCGCTGATCACCGACGACGCCAAGTTCGCCGGCTCGACCGGGCACCGGGCGGAGATCCACCGCTACCCGCCACCGCTGCTGTAGGTCCTCTCGCGATGCGCCGGCTCCCGGACGGTCCATGGTGGGGTTCCACCGGGTTCTCCATGATCTTGGTCATCACGCGGCCCGGCCGGGCTTGACGTGCCGAGGACGGACCGTGGACGAGCGGCGCCGTGGCCGACACGGACGATGCCCGGGCCTTCGATTCGAGGCCCGGGCATCGCCTTGCCGTGAGGCGGTCACTCCGGGAAGCCCGCCCACCTGAGTCCGGGCCCACCCGCTTCGTGAGACGTCACCCCATGTGCGGGTAACGGTGATCGGTCGGCGGGACGAACGTCTCCTTGATCGTGCGGGCGTTGACCCAGCGGATCAGGTTGAGGATCGACCCGGCCTTGTCGTTGGTGCCCGAGGAGCGGGCGCCACCGAAGGGCTGCTGGCCGACGACCGCGCCGGTCGGCTTGTCGTTGACGTAGAAGTTGCCCGCCGCGAACCGCAGCCGCTCCGACGCCTGGGTGATCGCGTGACGGTCCCGGGCGATGATCGAGCCGGTCAGCGCGTACGGCGAGGCGTCGTTCACCCCGTCCATGACCTTCTCGAAGTCCGCGTCGTCGTAGACGTGCACCCCGAGGATCGGCCCGAAGTACTCCTTGACGAAGATCTCGTCGGTGGGGTCGGACGACCGCAGGATCGTCGGCCGCACGAAGTAGCCGGTGGAGTCGTCGTAGGAGCCGGTCAGCACGTCGATCGAGTCGAGCGAGCGGGCCCGGTCGATGGCCTCCCTGTGCTTGGCGAACGCGCGCGCGTCGATGACCGCGCCCATGAACGTCGACAGGTCCGCGGCCACGTCCCCCACGGTCAGCGACTCGGCGGTGCTCACCAGGTCGTCGCGGATCACCGACCACAGCGAGCGCGGCACGTACGCGCGCGAGGCCGCCGAGCACTTCTGCCCCTGGTACTCGAACGCGCCGCGGACCAGCGCGGTGACCAGCACGGCCGGGTCGGCCGAGGGGTGGGCCAGCACGAAGTCCTTGCCGCCGGTCTCGCCGACCAGCCGCGGGTAGGACCGGTAGGAGGTGATGTTGGCGCCGACCGTGGACCACAGGTGCTGGAACGTCGCGGTGGAGCCGGTGAAGTGGATGCCCGCCAGGTCCGGGTGGACGGTGGCGACCTCCGAGACGGCCTTGCCGTTGCCGGTCACCATGTTGATGACGCCCGGCGGCAGCCCGGCCTCCTCCAGCAGGCGCATGGTGAAGTGCGCGGCGAACTGCTGGGTGGGGGAGGGCTTCCAGACGACCACGTTGCCCATCAGGGCCGGGGCCGAGGGCAGGTTCGCGGCGATGGCGGTGAAGTTGAACGGCGTGATCGCCAGGACGAAGCCCTCCAGCGGCCGGTACTCCATCCGGTTCCACACCCCGGGAGAGGAGAGCGGCTGGTCGCTCTGGAGGCGGCGCGCGAAGTCCACGTTGAAGCGCAGGAAGTCGATCAGCTCGCAGGCGGCGTCGATCTCCGCCTGCTGCGCGGACTTGGACTGCCCCAGGATCGTCGCGGCGTTCAGCGTCTGCCGGTACGGCCCGGCCAGCAGGTCGGCGGCGCGCAGGAAGATCGCGGCCCGCTCGTCGAAGGGCAGGGCCCGCCAGGACGGCGCCGCCCGCAGGGCCGCGTCGATCGCCGCCCGCACGTCGGCGGCCTCGGCGTCGGCGGTGCGGCCCAGCACCGAGGCGTGGTTGTGCGGCTGCACCACGTCGATCGAGGCGCCGGCGGCCATCCGCCGCTCGCCGCCGATCGTCATCGTCAGGTCCGGTTGCGCCCCGGACAGCTCCTTGACGCGGGCCTCCAGCGCGGCACGCTCGGCGCTGCCGGGCGCGTAGCCGAGCACCGGCTCGTTGACCGGGGCGGGAACGGTGGAGATGGCATCCATCACTTGCCTCCAAGGGCACGCAGAAAGAAGGCGATGTTCGCCGGGCGCTCGGCCAGCCGGCGCATGAAGTAGCCGTACCAGTCGTCGCCGTAGGGGACGTAGACGCGCACGGTGTGACCGGCTCCGGCCAGGGCCCGCTGCTTGTCGGCCCTGATCCCGTACAGCATCTGGTACTCGTAGTCGCCGATCGCCCGGGCGAACCGGTCGGCGAGGGTCTCGGTGATGGAGATCAGCCGGTCGTCGTGCGTGGCCACCATCGGGTAGCCCGCACCCGACATCAGGATGCGCAGGCAGCGCACGTAGGCCAGGTCGACCTCGGTCCTGCTCTGGTGCGCCACCGAGGCCGGTTCGGCGTAGGCGCCCTTGACCAGGCGGACCCGGGAGCCCGCATGCGCCAGGTCGCGGCAGTCGGCCTCGCTGCGGAACAGGTAGGACTGCACGGCGACGCCGACGGAGGGGAAGTCCTCGCGCAGGGCCCGCAGCGTCTCCAGGGTGGAGTCGACCGTGGTGTGGTCCTCCATGTCCAGGGTCACGGTCGCCCCGCAGGCGCGGGCGGCCTCGCAGACGTGCCGCGCGTTCTCCGTCGCGATCTTGGCACCGTCGGCCCCGAGGGCCTGGCCGACCGCCGAGAGCTTCACCGACACCTCGGCGCGGTCGCCGAGGTCCAGCTCGGTCAGGGCGCCGAGCAGCGTGACGTACGCCCCGGCCGTCCGGGCGGCGGCGTCGGCGTCCCGCGTCTCCTCACCCAGATGGTCGACGGTGACGGTCAGGCCGGCGGCCGTCAGGCCGCGGATCGCCTCGACCGCGTCGGCGGGCGTCTCGCCCGCGACGAAGCGGTCGACGACCTTGCGGGTCACCGGCACGCCGGAGACCGCGCGCCGTACCAGGGGTGACCGGGAGGCACCGAGAAGCAGGGAACCGAGCATGTCCCCACCCTAGAACCCGCCCCCGACCGGCGGTCATGTGCATCTGCCACGACCGCCGACGGGAGTGTTCATACAGATGTACGACAATGGTCGGGTGCTGCAGGAGACGGTGGACGAGATCGCCGCGAGGCTCGGCGCGTCCGCGACCCTGGAGGACCGCTCCTTCCAGCTCCTGGCGTACGCGGCGCAGAGCGGCGACATCGACGTGGTGCGCCGGGAGTCCATCCTCCGGCGCCGCGCCACGGACCAGGTGCGGGCCTACTTCGAGGGGTACGGCATCGCCGTCGCCCCCGGGCCCGTGCGGATCCCGGCCGACGCCGCCCTGGGGGTGCTCGCCCGGGTCTGCGTGCCGCTGCGGCACCACCGGGTGACCTACGGCTACCTGTGGCTCCTCGACGACGGCACGCTCGGCGACGACGCCCTCGCCTCCGTCGCCGACCTGGTCTCCCGGGCCGCCGCCGTCCTCGCCCAGGAGGCCCGCAGCCGCCAGGACCTGGGCGCCGGGCTGCGCGAGCTGTTCTCCTCCGACGCCGAGGAGCGCTCCCGGGCCCTGGCCCGGCTGGACGTGCGCGGCCCGGTCGCGGCGATCGCCGTGCGCGGCTCACCGGACCGGGTCGCGGCCCTGTGGACGCTGCCGCGCGGCGTGCTGGCCGACCCGGCCTTCCCGGGCAGGGACGGCGGGGACCGGCAGGGGGAGCCGCTGGCCGCCCTGCTGGTCCCGGCGGGCCAGGCACGGGAGCTGGCCGCCAGGGTCCAGGGCATGTACGGCACGACGGCGGGTCTCGGCGGTCCCCGCGAGGAGGCCGCGCGGGCCTGGCGGAGCTGGGACGAGGCCGTGCACGCCCTCGACGTCGCCACCAGGGTGCCCGCGCTGGCGCCCGTGGCCGCCTGGCCGGACCTGGGCGTCTACCGGATGCTCACCCGGATGTCCCGGGACCGGCTGCGGGAGCTGGCCGGGGAGACCGGCCGGCTGGCCGAGGACCCGGAGCTCGCCAGGACCGTGGAGGGCTACCTGGACCGGGCCGGTCACGCCCAGGAGACCGCGGCCGCGCTCGGCGTGCACCGCCAGACGCTCTACTACCGGCTGGCCAAGGCCGAGCGGCTCACCGGCCGCGACCTGGCCGACGGCCAGGAACGCCTGCTGGTCCACCTCGCCCTCAAGGCGGGCCACCTGCTCTGAGGACGCGCTCCCGGGCGGCCCGCCAGCGGTCCCGTGTCCCGCCCGTGGTCCCGTGTCCCGCGGCCCGTCCGTGCCCGGACGGCTCGACGGGCCCGCCTCGCGGGCGGTCCCCCGCGGGCCGTCAGACGTTCGCCCGGTAGATCTTCACCCAGTCCACGTACATGCTGACCGTCGGGGGAGTGGAGCGGTTGCGGCACGGCGACCACTGGTTGCACGTCACGTCGTTCTGGAGCGTCAGGTGCATGGAACGGCTCCTGGGCACGTTCGGCCCCCGGTAGTCCCACACCTTCCTGCCGTCCAGCCAGAACGTCAGCCGTCCGGGCAGCCAGTCGACCGCCACCGTGTGCCAGCGGGTGAAGTCGGCCCGCATCTGCCGCTGCGCCTGGGGCCGCTCGCCGCGGTGCACGAAGATCCCGCCCGACCTGCGCGACGGGTCGATGATCTCGGCGAAGTCGACCTCCGCGTACTCCCCGCCGCCCTGGTCGGACGGCCAGAGCAGGGCCACCGGCGTGTACCCGGCGCCGCGCTCGGCGCGCAGCCGCACCTCCCAGCGCCCGTAGCGCTGCGCGGTACGGGTCGCGATGCCCCCCGACAGGTCCCGGCCACCGTAGAAGCCTCCCTTGAGCCGCAGGGCACCGCCGCTCACGGTCGAGGCCCGGCCGGTACGCGGGTTGGTCCCGGCGCCGGGGGAGTGGTAGACGACCCACCGGCGGCCGTCGACCCGGCTGCCGTCGAAGTTCTCCACCAGGACCGGGGCGCCCCAGGAGCGGGTGCCGGACGTGCCCGTCCCACCGGCGGAGACGGCACCGGCGGGCGTGCCCGGTGCGGCGGCGAGGGCCGCCCCCGCGGACGCGTGCGCCGGGGGCAGGGCGGAGAGCGCCAGCGTTGCGGCCAGGACGCCCAGGAACGTGCCACGAATCGACATGGGCCCATCAAAGCAACGATTGCACTCCAGTAACAGAGGTATCGCGATTTCGCATCCGTCCCTCACCTTTCCCGTACGGAGGCAAAGGCCGTCGCGGAAGAGGGCGGAACGCGTCGAAGGCCCGCCGCCGAGGAGGGCGGAACGAAGAAGACCGGGGACCCCGTCGGGGTCCCCGGTCTCGATGCCGGTCGGCGGCGCCGCACCGGGCGCCGCGGGCGGTACGGCTAGTGGGCGGCGGCGGCGCCGGACAGGGCCGTCTCGTACACGTGGACGAGCTCCTGGCTGATCCGCTCCCACGAGTAGCGGGACCGGGCGCGGTCGGCACCGGCGAAGCCGAGGGCGGTACGCCGGGTCGGGTCGGCGAGCAGCTCGCGGGTCAGGCGGGAGGTCTGCGCCGGGCGGTCGGCGGGCACCAGCAGGCCGGTCACCCCGTCCACCACGGAGTCGAGGTGGGCGCCCACCGCCGAGGCGATGACGGGCACGCCGCAGGCCATGGCCTCCAGCGCGACGACCCCGGCCGGGGCCTCCCTGGGCAGCGAGAACACCACGTCGGCGCTGCGCATCAGCTTCGCCACCGAGGTGTGCGGGACGTGGCCGAGCACGGTGATCCGGTCCTCGACGCCGATCTCCTTGGCCAGCAGCATCATGCGGTGCGCGTCGGCGTCGTGCTCCAGCTCCGTGGCCGCGGGCCCACCGGCGATGATCAGCTCGGCGTCCGGGACGCCCTCCAGGGCGCGGATCGCGGTGTGCACGCCCTTGTCGGCCGCGAGCGGGCCGACGTGCAGCAGGCGGGGACGGGTGCCGCGGGCGGCGGAGGGGCCCTGGCGGCGGAACCGCTCGACGTCGACGCCGCACGGGATGACCGAGATGTTGCGGCGCGGCACGCCCAGGCGGATCAGCGAGGTCTCCTCGTCACCGCACCCGGCGATCACCGCGCTGGCGCGGCGGCCGATGGCCCGCTGCACGCGTACCTTCTTGGCGTCCTTGGCGTCGCGGGAGCTCTCACTGCTGAAGGTCTGGGTGAACGGGACGTTGAGCCCGTTCGCGCCGGCGATGGCGGCCAGCCCGCCGGTCCAGGAGTGGGCGTGGATCACGTCCGGGCGGTCCTGGCCCCAGCGGTCCATCAGCTGGTCGCCGAGGTCCGACAGGTAGGGAAGGACGCCGTCCTCCGGCAGGTTCTCGGCCGGACCGGCGGTGAGGTGCTCCAGCGTGACGCCCTGCGACACGCGGACCCGGGACTTGTCCGAGTCGGAGTTGCGGCGGGTGTAGATGGTGACCTTGTGCTCGCGGCCGAGCTCACGGGCCACTGCCATCAGGTGAGCGCGCTGGGCTGCGAGGTCGGACTCGTCCTGGGTGGAGGAGAGAGCCTCGGAGGAGACGAATGCAATGTTCACGGCACACCTCTGGGAGGAGATAGGCATGGAAAGCCTGTAATTCCTTCAGGGGTGCCTGCGTCTTAGGCACACGTCTGTATGGGGACAACCATACCCTGAACGGCGCCGAAGCCAAACCCTTCTACCCAGAAGGAAGCGTTCAATACTTCCGGCTCTGCCTGGACTCCTCGGCCCTGGCGCTGGGGACGCGCAGCTGGACCACGCATCCGCCCAGGTCATGGTGGATGTCGAGACGGTCGCACAGCTGGCGGGCGATCCACATCCCGTCCCCGGAATCGGCCGCGGGGCCGATCGCCGAACCGGCCACCGCGCCGGGCGCCGACCCGGCGGGACCGGTCCCGGAGGCGGCGGAAGGGGCCGAGGGGCCGGCCGAGAAGGCGGCCGCGGGACCGGCGGGGGACCCCGGCGGACGGAGACCCGCCACCGGGTCGCAGATCCGCCCGCCCCTGCGGTCGAGCTGGCAGACGATCGCGCCCAGCCGCTCCCAGAGCCGTACCGTCACCGGCGGCCCCAGCACGGCCGCCACCTCGTGGGCGGCGACCGCCAGCAGGGCCGCGCGGTCACGGTTCAGCCCCAGGAACGACGCCTGGCCGCTGACGAACGTCCGCAGGGCGTGCAGCGTCTCCACCCGCGCCACGGCCGAGTCCGCGGGCGGCTGCGGGAGCGGGACCGCGTCGCACTCGGCGATGAAGGCCGCGGGGTCGGCGTACTCGGGACAGGGCACGGCCACGGCGCCGTCCTCGCAGAGCCACGGATGGGTGCGCCGGGCCGCGGCCAGCACCCCGGAGGCGGCTGTCCTGGCGTCGTACGGGCAGATCATCCAGATGTTGGTGCCGCGCAGCAGCAGGTTCAGAGCGGCCTCCATGCGCTGCCAGGCCCGCACGTCGGCCGGTGCCCGGCCGGTCCACACCGGCTCGGCGAGGATCCGCACGTGCCCGCCCCGCGGGGCCTCGGGCCCGCGCCGCTGCCAGTAGCGGTGGAAGGCGGTGGCACGCTCCACGGTGCGCCGGCCCAGGAACGCGGTCTCGGCGTAGTCCACCAGGCGGCCGTCCCGGCCCAGGGCGTCCGCGAGGAGCTCCAGGTTGGCCGGGGTGGTGGTGACCATCACCGGGTCGCCCTGGGCCAGCCCGTCCCGGACGAAGGGCAGCGCGACCGCCAGGAAACGCTCGTCGGAGTCGTGGATCGCGGCCTGGTGCGCGAAGGACCCGGCGGCATGGACCGCGGCCCGGTGAACGGAGGTCATGAAGGCCGCCCCACTCCCTCGTACGCGGTCCGGCCACCGGCGGGCCCTGGTCACCGGGCCGGACGCGGGCTCCCGCCCGGCCGGTCGTGCCCGAGGGGCACGTCCGCCGGTCGCGCCGCCGATCATGCCCCGCCGGTCACGCTATACGACACGAAAGGCGAGTATCACGATCTCATCCCATACCCGCCCGCCGGAGAACGCGTGCCGGTCCTCCTCCACGGTCTTGACGACCGTGGCCGGGCTCTGCGCCACGCAGCGCGCCAGCACGTCGGCCAGCCTGGTCTCGCCGTAGGACTCGCCCACCTCGTTCTGCGAGGCGACCAGCCCGTCCGAGTAGAACACCAGGGTCTGGCCCGAGGTCAGGGTGAGCTCCTCGGTGAACATCTCGGCCTCCGGGGCGATGCCCAGCGGCACGCCGCCCCCCGCGGTGAACCGCACCCCGCCGTCGGGCTGCAGCAGCGCGGCGGGATGGTGGCCCGCGCTGGCCAGCCTGATCCTGCGCGCCCGGATGAACCCGGTCACGGCCATCACGAACATGCCGTTGTTCTGGGCGGTCAGGGCCTGGTTCAGCTTGCGCATCACCTCGCCCGGGTCGGACTCCCAGACGCTGAGCACGCGCAGGCCGTTGCGGACCATGGCGCTGACCGACGCGGCCTCCTCGCCCTTGCCCGCGGCGCCGCCCAGGGCGAACCCCCATCCGTCCTTGGACGGGAAGACGTCGTAGAACTCGGCGCCGACCGGGCTGGACCCCGCGTTGTAGATCGCCGCCGCCTCGAACCCGGGGATGTCCGGCAGGCTCCGCGGCACCACGCTGGTACGCAGCGCGTCGGCCGCCCGCGAGCGGGTCTGGAAGCTGCGCCGGGCCCGCACCGCGAGCCCCAGGTGGGCGCCGATCTCCTCCATCAGGCCGAGATCGGCCAGCGTGAACGGCTCGCGGTCGCGCAGCCGCACCAGGGTCAGCGAGCCCAGCACGTCACCCCCGCCGCCGCCGATCGGCACGATCAGCACCGAGGCGGCGCCCATCACCCGCAGCAGCGGAGGCCCGCCCGGCACGTCGCCGAGCAGCCCGTCGTCCTCCAGCATCTCGTGCACCACGCCGGAGCCGCCGGTCAGCACGTGCGCGACGCCCGGCGCGGTCAGCGGGTTCATCTGCTCGGCCAGGCGGACCAGCTGGGTCACCGGCCGGTCGCTCGGGCCGAGCACGCAGGCCCGCTTGGGCATGCCGTCCCGGATCATGTCGGCGAAGACCCAGTCGGCCCACTCGGCGGCCAGCAGCCGCGCGGCCCTGGTGACCGTCACCGGCTGGCGCAGGCTCTCCTCGTCCAGCAGCAGCCGGGTCATCCTGGACAGCAGCTCCTGCCGGCGTGCCGCGGCCATCACCAGGACGGCGTCGGAGCGGTCGGCCGGGCCCGGGGGAGGGCCCGGCACCTGGGCCTCCAGCGGGAGGATCATGACCGCGACCATCTCCTGCGGCTCGCCCGGCATCGTCAGGCGGGTCACGGCCAGCTGCACCGTGTGCGCCCGGCCCTGGTGGGCCAGGCGCGTCTGCAGGGTCGCGGTCTGGCCGCCCTGCTGCACCGCGGTCAGGTGCGAGCGGAACGCCGCCCGCCGGGAGACGTCCACGAAGAGCGGGAACGAGCGGCCGATCAGGTACCCGGCCGGGCTGCCCAGCATCCGGGAGGTCTCGGCGCTGATCCGCCGGACCACTCCCGAGGCGTCCAGCACCACCACCGGGATGGGGAAGGTGCGGAACACCTGCCGCAGCAGCTTGAGTTCCCGCTGGGACCCGCTCTCGCGCTCACCGGAGCGTTTGGGCGCCTTGCGCAGCTCGCGCACGGAGGCGTCCAGCAGCTCACGCGCGGTGTCGAGCTCGGCGAGCGCCGCGTCGAGTGTGGACCTGGGGTCCGCGGGGTAGGCGGACTTCGCCTCACGCAGGGAGGAGATCCTGGCGGTCAGGGCGCTCAGCGCCTGCTCCAGGGTCTGAAGGCCAATACCGTCGGTCAATGGTCGTCCTCGTCAGGGGGCGGGGATGGGGCGTTATCCCGTCGTAGACGGTACGCCACTCGAGGCCGGATCGGCGCGTGGTCGGGTAGTGGTTAGGTTGGTGGCACAGGAAAGGGGGCCCGCGGATGGACATGGTCACTCCCGTCCTCGCCAGGGACCTGGCGGTCCTCGGCAGGGTCAGCGAGGAGACGTCCAGCGAGAGCGTGCTGCGCGGGCTCACGGCCACCCTCGCGGGCGGCGTGCCCGGCTGCGCGGGCGGTTCCGCCGAGCTGTGGCGCGAGGAACGGGTGGTCGTCTCGGCCTCCCACAGCGAGCTCGTCGTGCTCGCCGACAGCGAGGAGCGGCTCGGTGAGGGGCCCTCGTCCGAGGCCCGCGCCACCGGGCGCCACGTGATCGTCCAGGACGTCCTGCGCGAGTCCCGCTGGCCGGGCTACGTCGCCATGGCCGTCCGCTGCGGCGTCCGCTCGATCCTGACGATGCCGATCACCGTCGAGCGCGCCGTCCTGGTCCTGGGCATGTACGGCGTGCGGCCCGGGGTCTTCGCCGCCAGGAACGTCCCGCCGCTGGCCGACATGCTCGCCGAGCAGGTGGGCGTCGCCCTGGCCAACATGTGGGACTACGACGAGGTGCGCACCGACGCCGCGCAGATGCAGGAGGCGCTCGCCGGCCGAGCGATCATCGACCAGGCCAAGGGCATCATCATGAAGTCCAGCGGCTGCTCGGCCGAGGCCGCCTTCGACGAGCTGCGCCGCATCTCCCAGCACCACCAGGTGAAGGTCGCCGACCTGGCCCGGCTGCTGGTGGACGAGCACCAGCGCAACCGCGAGGCCAGGACAGGAGCCCCGGAGGGCTCCGCGGGGGGTTCCACGGAAGGCTTCACGGAGGGCTTCACGGGAAGCTGAGGCGCGGCCGGCCCGGCCCCGGGGGCCCGATGCCCCTAGCGGTCACCGGCCCCCGGGGAGTCGCCGAAGGCCGCCAGGGCGTCCTCGACCGTGTCGTACAGCGGCAGCCGCTGGGCCAGGCCGGTGATCCACATCACCTTGGTCTTGGCGTACTCCACCCCGATGAGGGCGAACTTCGCGCCCGCGGTGGTGCTGACCTGCCAGTGGTGGACGATGAGCCCCAGCGCGCGCGAGTCCATGAAGGTCACGCCGCTCAGGTCGATCGCCATGTCCGGGCCGTGCTCGCCCGACTCCGCCGCCAGGTAGTCGGCGAACTGGTCTCTCGTCGTCGCGTCCAGCAGACCCGTCACGTGGATCACGTTGATCCCACCGACGACCGCCGACGTGAGAGTCAGGGCCGCCGATCTCTCGCCGTTCTCCGACACCGTCACTCAGGGCCTCCTCGCCATTCGATTAGCAACCTTACTGTTACCTGCGAGCGAGTAATACTCCGGGATTCATGGCAATAATGGAAGCAGAGGTCCAGCAGAGGGCCTCGCCTCGAAACGTAGGTCGAGGCGATGCCGTCTGCCCGGATGTTGCTTCCGTGGTCGGCTCGCCCGACAGTAATACCAGGGAGCAGCAATGTCTGTTCAGGCACTCGAAATCACCGACATGACCGCCGAGGAACTCCTCGCCGAGATGTCGCTGCCTGAGATCTCCGAGTACCGCGCCGAGCGCCTGCGTGAGCGCATCGTCGAGATGCACCGCCACCTCGCCATGGAGATCGCCCGCCGCTACCGCTACCGCGGCGAGCCGATGGAGGACCTCCTGCAGGCCGCGTACGTCGGTCTGATGAAGGCCATCAACGGCTTCGACCCGTCCCTGGGTCACCCCTTCCGCGGCTACGCGGTGGTCACCATGACCGGTGAGGTCAAGCGACACTTCCGCGACCGCACCTGGGCCATCCGCGTCCCCCGCGTCTTCCAGGAGCGCCGGGCCGAGCTGAACCGGCTGGTCGCCGACCTCAGCCAGGACCTCGGCCGCGCCCCCACGGTCAGCGAGCTGGCCGCCAAGATGAAGATCTCCGAAGAGGACGTCCTGCTCACCCTGGACGCCTCCGCCGCCTACAGCGCGCTCTCGCTGGACGCCCCCCTCGGCGCCGACGACGACGCCGCCGCGCTCGGTGACGTCATCCCCGACGAGGACGACGCCCTGGGCACCCTGGTGGACCGCGAGGCCGTCAAGCCGCTGATCGACAAGCTCCCGGCCCGGGAGAAGAACATCCTCCTGCTCCGCTTCTTCGGCAACATGACCCAGGCCGAGATCGCGGCCGAATTCGGGATCTCCCAGATGCACGTCTCCCGTATCCTGCGGAAGGTGCTCGATCAGCTCCGCGAGGAACTTGTCGCCGAATGCTGAATACATCGCCCGCTACAGGGCACCCCAGTCGGCGACAACGGACGTGGCGTAAGGTGCGTTTGAATGGATCCCGGATGCTGAGAACGAAGGCGGACTGGGACAGGGGAGGCGGGTCTCGGGTGAACGAGGACGGTGCTCGTCCGGCTCGCTTCATGGCGAGTGGCGACCGTTCCAGGATCCCTCCCGCCGGGGCAGCGGTGGCCGAGCTGGCCTTCTGCCTTCCCGACCTGCCCGACGTGCGCGACTTCGCCTCCGCCCAGGCGGTGCGGAGCGGAATGTCGCAGGAGAGCCTGGCCGACTTCCTGGTCGCGCTGAACGAGGTGGCCACGAACGCGGTCACCCATGGACACCCCACGGCCAAGGCCGTCCTGCGCATGTGGACGGTCGGCCGGGCCCTCGTCGTGGAGATCCACGACGAGGGCCGGTGGGACCCCGGCCCCGCGCCGGGTGAGACGCCCCCCGGGCCCCATGCCACCAGTGGCATGGGCCTGTGGGTGGCCCGGATGGTCAGCTCGGACATCAAGTTCGAGACCGGTGCCTCGGGCACCTTCATCACCATGACGTTCAAGATCTGACGACCTCCGCCGTCCCCCCGGCGGCCCGCACCACCGGTGGACACGAGGCCTCACCCGTCCGGCGCGCGCCCCGCCGGAACGAGGCACTGACATACCGAAGTACCCGAAGTACCGGCACCGACGATCGCCCGCCGACGTCCGTGGCCGATGATCCTTCCCGGCCGTGGGCATCGCCCCGTACCGGCCTCTGTGCGCCCCGTACGGCACTCTTTCTCCCCGGCATCGTCCCGGGGTCTCCGTTTCGCGTAGGGCCTCGTTCCGGCCTGCGTTTCGCGTACGGCCTTTTGGGGAGTCTCTTTCGCGTACGGCCCTGTCTCGCGCGGTGTCGCCGTGTGCGGCGCCGCCCCGTGCCGGACGACCGGCTCCGGCTCGCGCCGTCCCTGAGCGCGCCACAGGCGCCTGAAGGCCCGTGATCGAGGACGTCGCGTCCCCGTCGCATCCGCCGTGAGGCACGTCGCGGCCGGTGGTCCGCGGCGGTCGATCCTTCGTGGGCGGCGGCGCGTCACGGTTCACCAGGTGGAACGGGAGAGGACCCCGGCCATGTGGCCGGGGTCCTCTCCCGTTCGTTCTGCGGTCGTGGCCTCGGGGCCGATCCTCCTGGTGCCGGAAGGCTCAGGAGCGGCGCTCCGAGGGCTCCGGAGGCTCGCCCCGGGATCAACGCCTGCGGCGCCAGCCCCCGCCCCCGCCACCGGTGCGCGGACCGGCCGAGCCGATCCCGGCCTGGTGGAGGGAAAGGAGCAGGAGCCCGAGCAGCAGGAAGAACGACCCGCCGAGTCCGGGGATCGCGACGTTGATCAGGTCGAGCAGGAGCCCGAGACCGAAAACGATGGCAGCGGCGATCGCAAGCATGATTACCTCGTCCCAGCAGTGATGTTCAGGAGTTGTTCGAGGGTCGCCCGGTAGTCGCGCAGGGCGGTCCGGAGATCCTCGGTGTCGTTCTTCTCGATGTTCTTCCAGCGTCCCTGGAGCTCGGAGGCCCGTGCCTCCAGCGCGCTGCGGAAGGAGCTCGTCACCTCGTCGAGGAGTGAGTCGGCACGCTCCACCGCCTGCCGAGGGTCGTCGACGAAGCTGGCCTGGACCTCCTGCCAGCGTCGCCGTATCCCCTCGGAGTCCTGGTCGAACAGGATCGGGGGCCCGGCGGCCGGTGTGACGGGCCGCTCGGCGTCGGTGAAGCCCGATCCCTCGTCGAGCACGTCGTCCGGCCTGCCCGCCGTGCTGTCGGGGAAACCGGCGCTGTCCGGCACCCGGTCTTGGGCCGTGGAGCCACCGGCCGGCGTGTCCGCGCCCTGGTCCCGGGGGAGCGTACCGGCGCGCCCGTCGCCGGGGTCGTCGTCCGGTACGTCGCGCCTGCCGGCGCTCAGCGGGGCGTCGTGGTCACTGACCAGGTCGTCACCGGAGGAGGTGCGCCGGTCGTCGCGCGGCCCGTCTCCGGTCACGTCGTGCGCGTCACCGGCACGGGAGTCCTCCCGCCGGGCCACGAGGGTGTCGTCCGGAGGCGTCTCCCGGGGCCTGGAACTCGCGTTCTGGGCGTGTCCGGAGGCGGCCGGGTCGTTCTCGCCGGGCCCGCCTACCGGGCGCTCGTCGTTCTGGTCCGCCTTGTGGACGAGGCGGTCGCCGTCCGGAGCCGATCGATCGTTCATCCGGATCACCGCTCCCCGGCGTCGCGTCGGGCGGTGTGGTCGTCGTCGGAGGCGGGGACGTCCGGAGCGGTCCGCCGGGTGTCCCGGTCACCGACGGCCGGGCTGGCCGGGGCGGCGAGCAGTTCCTCGAACAGGGCGCGGTAGTGCACCATGGCCTGCCGGAGCTCCTCGGTGGAGGCCTCCTTGCGGGCCGCCCGGCTGCTGATCTCGTGAGCCTCCCGGTAGTGGTCGAGGGTACGGCCGTGCGCGACCGACAGGTCGGAGAGCCGCTGCTCGAAGTTGTCCGTGGGGTAGCCGCGCTCGGCCATCACCGAGGTCACCAGATGGTCGGCCTCGGTCACCGCGAAACCGGGTGCGTCCACGAAACGCTCCTGGACCTCCATCCACTTCTTGCTGTAGATCTCCCGCGTCCCGGCGTCCAGGGCGCGGATGTCGAGGGAGCTGAAACGCTGTTCGCGGGCGATGAGCTCCTGCTCGGCCTCACGCCTGTTCTCACGTTCCTGCACGGTACGCTCGTATTCGGGGCCGAAACGGTCGCGAAGCCGGTGTCGGCGTTGCTGCTGCACGACGAAATAGCCGACTGCGGCGATCACTACCACCGCGACCACGACGACGGCCACCCAGACCACGGTGGACATGTCTGCCTCCGGTTGTGTAGGCGCTTGTTCCGGTGCGCTGCCCCAGGTACAGGGCTCGAAACCGGCCGCCGACATTTACGGATTCCCATGCCGTGGTCTATATGTGATGTTTTCTCATATTTTGTCGGTTGTTTAATCCCGTCTCGCCCGGCGTCCTGCCATTCCGGATCCGGTGGGGGTGTTTCACCTTCGTCGCGGTGGTCCGGTCCCGCGCCTTCGTGACGTGGTCTCCGAGGGTCCGGCCTCCTCCGGGGCCGCGCCTTGTCGCCCGTACCTCTCCCCGGAGGTGGGCGCCGCCCGCGTCATCCGCCGGTGTGTCGCTCCGCGTCGCCCTCGAGAGCCCGCCGAGCCTCGCCGAGCACCCTGGCGACCAGCCAGTCCCGCGGTGAGGCGGGCACCTCGGCGAACCCCCGGCCGGGCTCGTAGGACACGTCCAGCCCGCCCTCCACCAGCCGTCCGGCCCAGCGCAGCGCGGTGTTCAGCTTCTCGGCCGGAATGGCCCGCCCCTGGGCCACGGCCGACAGGTTCCGCAGGTTCGTCGCTGGCCCGGACTGGTTGTGCGAGCGGTCCAGCTTCCACGGGATGGCCCGCGAGTGGTCGAGCATCGGCTTCGAGAGGCCGGCGGCCCGCTTCGCCTGCAAGATCCCTGACTCGCTCACCCCGAACCGAGCGGCCAGCTCCGCGTTCGACAACCCCGTCCCGGCCAGCCGCCGGAGCTCCTCGGGGTCGATCAACGCCTTACGTCCCACCTGCCCGCCACCCTTCGCGATCGCCTGCCCCCGCGGGCGTCATCGTGTGCGCAAGCCCGCTGGATCTGCGCTAAGGTTATGACGTCCCGCCCGAGAGGGCGCAGGACGACCGGGACGTAGCGCAGCTTGGTAGCGCACTTGACTGGGGGTCAAGGGGTCGCAGGTTCAAATCCTGTCGTCCCGACCAGGTTTTAGCTGGTCGGCAAGGGTGTCACCCGAAAGGGAGGCACCCTTTCTTCGTTCTGGGTGACTAACTGAGTGACTATCGCTCCGGTCACGTGAAGATCCGGTCCATCGCCTCCGCCCCGCCGAGCAGAACCGGGCGGATCTGCTTCCGGTAGACCGCCTCCGTCACGGCGGTCCCGCTGTGGCCGACGAGTCGCGCGATGTCCTCCAGGGGTACGCCGGAGTCGGACAGCAGCGAGACGAAGCTGTGCCGCATCTCCCGAGGCGTCCAGTCCTTCGCGGGCAACCCGGCGTCTTTCACGATCTTCCGGAACGCCCGCCGTACGTTGTGGGAGTCCAGGGGAGTGCCGACGAGGGAGGCGAAGACGAGATCGTTCTCCGTCCACCTCGCGCCTGCCGTCTCGCGCTCCCTGGCCTGTTGGGTCCGGTGCTCCCGGAGGGCTTCGACGCAGCGACGAGGCAGCGCGAGAGATCTCCGTGACTTCCGGGTCTTGGTGTCACCGCCCTCCCGCACGGAGCGCCACACGGCGATCCACGGGGGAGTGTCGGTGCCCGGCTTGCCGTCGAGATCCACCTCCGACCATACGAGCGCCCGCAGCTCCTCGGTCCGGGCACCGATGAGGAGGGAGAGCACGACGTAGGCGTACATCCGGGTGTCGCTCGCGGCCTTGAGGATGGCTTCCGCCTGGTCGAGGGTGAGCGCTTTGGATGGCCGCCCTTCCTTTCCCTCGGGGACCTCGCAGAGGCCCACCACGTTGCGCTTCACCTTGTCGCGGGACTGGGCGAACCTCACCGCCCGGTTCAGGCACGAGTGGAGGAGGCGGACAGTGCGGGCGCTGAGCGTCCTGGCCTTCCCCATGAGCCACCGGTCCACGTCCTCCGCGCTCAACTCCCGCAGCTTCCGGGCGCCCAGGCCGGGGATGACGTGCTTGTCGCAGAGGGTCCGGTAGTTGGCCACGGTGTTCGGGTCGCGTCCGTGTAAGCCGTAGGTGAGCCAGCCCGTCACGGCGTCGGCGACGGTGTAGTTGGCTGGACCGCTCGCCAGTCCGTCGTCGTAGTCGCGGATGATCTCTTTGAGTTTGGCCTTGGCTTCGGTCTTGGTCTTGCCGCTGGCCTTCTTGACGATGCGTTTTCCGGCCGGGGTGTAGCCGACGGTGACCGAGGCGATCCAGCGTTCGCGGGTCTCGTCCCAGTGCAGGCCGCCGTCTCCGCGGCTGCGTCGTGTGGTCATGATGCCCTCGCTTCCTGTTCGAGTAGTGCCACGTAGTCGGTGATGGCCGAGGCGGGGATGAGCCGGGTTCGGCCTTGGTGGACCGAGCGCAGGCGCCCGGATCGGATCTGTTCGTAGATCACGCTGCGGCTCATGCTGAGCAGGTACATGGCTTCGCTGACGCGATACAGCCGCCGGTCGGCGGACGGGTGGGGTGCGGTCAACCGTCCTCCCGTTTCGCCGCGATGGCGCGGGCCTGGGAGACGCGGTGCCGGATGTGTTCGGCCATGATCGCCTCACCGGGGGTGTAGCCCGTTCCGGCGAAGCGCCAGTGACCGAGCACGAGCGTCGTCTCGTCACCGAGGGCGGGTAGACCGTGCTGCTTGCGTGCTTCGGTGGCCCGGTGGGTGGAGCGCACCTGCCGTAGGTCGCCCAGGGTGGTGGAGTAGGCGCGGCTCTTGGATGAGAAGTGGCCCCGAAAGCCCAGCATGTGCGCCCATGGCCGCAGCCGCAGTGCCATGAACTCCGGGCGTGCGCCCAGTTCCCAGCAGGTGCGGATCATGCGCCGGGCGTGCTCAGTGACCGGCAGCGCGTCCAGGTGCAGGCCTGGCTTCAAGCCCGTTCCGTGGCAGCGTTCGCAGGAGGCCATCAGCCGCAGCCGCCCCCGACCGCCGCAGGCCGGACACGACAGCCGATGATCGACGGTGCCGGAGGCTTCGGCCCCCTTGGTGGCGTACTTGGCGATGTAGCCGGCCACCGCCCGCTCACTCAACCCATCGGCGCTGGCGTCGAGCAGGATCGGCCGGATGTCGAGCTGATCACCCCAGACCAGATCCCGCCGTCCGAGATCACTCGCGGGCGTGGTCACGGTGACCCGCCGCACCGCCGGCGGGATCGACCGGGTGAGCAGGTGGTGATCAGCCCAGTCCGGCGGGGGTTGGCTGCTGCCTTCGGGGCCGTCGAGGCGGATGATGGCGTGGAAGTGCACCAGGCCGCGCCGCTGATACTCCGCCACCTTGGCGAACGACACCCGGACCTGCTTGCCGAACTCCTTACGACTCAGCCCCGCCTGACTGGCCAGGGTGCGCCGTACTTCCAGGGTGAAGCGGTGCCACAGCGCGCCCGCATGAGCCTGCCACAGCACCGCGCCCACGTAGTCGTAACAGCCGCCGCAGATGGGTTGCCCGAGCCGTTCGTCTCCTTGCTCGTGGCGAGCGTGGCAGCCGACCGGATGCCCGTGCTCACAGACCTTGTCGCGGTTGCGGGGACGGCAGGCCCGCACCGTCCCGTTCTTCTCCCGCCGGGTGTGCACCGGACCGAAGGACGGAGCGGTGAGGGTGACGAACGCCCGAGGGTGCGCGCTCACCGTTTCCGGGACGCCTTTGCCGCCGGACAGGCCCGCGCGGATGAGGTGGAAGGTGTCGGCCTGGTAGACCTCCGAGCAGGCCGAGCACACCGAGGCGCGGCGGTTGCCGCAGGCCACCAGTAGATGCCCGGACGGCTCATCGGCGGTGCGGTAGGTGTGCAGGATCTCGCCGGTGTCGGTGTTGACGATGGCCGACTCTCCGGTCAGGTGGATCGGGTTGGCGCAGCCGCCGGTAGCGGTCACCATGGAGCGCCACCGGTCGTAGCCGGGTGCGTTGAGCACCTGGACCAGATCGGTCATCCACTCCGGGTGTCGTTGTGCTTGTTGGTCGTGCTCGTTCGGTTGGTTCATGGTGACCACCCCCTTTCATGCAATACTGCCTGTACTACATGTTGCCTTGCGTTGAGGGTTTCATGCAACCTGTAGTACAAGTAGTTATGGAACTTCCCGAGAAGGAGCTGCTGTGGAGACCACCGAGGACAAGGACGTCCGCTGGCGCACCATCGCCGCCGACCTGAGAACCGCGATCCTGGACGGCCGCTACCCGCCCGGCGGAGCCCTGCCGAGCGAGCCGGAACTGGTCCGCCGCTACGAGGTCTCACGCCCCACCGTCCGCAAGGCCATCGACACCCTGGTCTCCGAAGGACTCGCCTACGTCATGCGCGGACGCGGCTCCTTCGTCCGCCCCATGCCCGAGCGCCACGTCATTCTCATAAGCCACCAGATCAGACCCGACCTGGCCGCCCCCGGCAACCACCCCGATATTCAAGCCTTTGGCTGGGACCTCGCCCTACGCGACGTCGACCCCGACACCCCGCTGTTCACCGGCGAGAAAATCACCGCCAACCGGGATCTCGCGATCATCCTCGGAGTGCGAGCCGGACACCCCGTCATCCACCGCCGCAGCATGTGGCACCGAGGACACACCGCCACCATCCACGGCGCCTCAGCCCGCCTGGAGATCAACTCTTACACCAACGCCGACATGCTCCCCGACTGGGACACCCCCAAGCGCTTCGACCAGTACCGCAAGCGCCCCGGCTTCTTCTACCAATCGCTCATCCGCGAACACGGCCCGATCCGGTGGATGACCCTGACCACCTCCCGCATCGCCTACGAAGACGAACGCACCCGCCTGGGCATGGACTACGCCGAAGCGATCCTCATCATCCGCCGCACCATGGCCCACACCAACGGCCACCCCATCGAGGTCACCGAGGTCAAAGCCCCCGCCAACCGCTACGAGATCGGCTACAGCGCCGAACTCGCCGACGACACCAGCGCAGTGTTCACCCCACAAGAACTCGCCGACAACGGCATCGCCCTCATGATCTAGCGCGACATCGAGGGGATATGTTTCGGCAAGGCGCAGTTCGTTAACTCGCCTCGGTATTGTCCTCGCCCTGCTCAGCCCGGTACTCGTCCAGGAAAGCGAAGAACGCGTCCAAAGGTGTAGTGCCGGGTTCTACCTGGCGTTCGATCTCGGCGGCCCAGCCCAATGCACTCGACCGGCCGTAGCGAGCGAGCCATTCGGAGAAGGGGCCGTTCGGCCACAGGTCGAACCGTTCCTTGACGCCATGAACGTCTAGCGCGAGCTTGTATCCGATCAACATCGTTTCAAGGTCGCGCAGAGAACCGCCACGAATCCACATCCCTGGCCGACGCCGTACCTCCTCCAGGAAGCCGTACACGTCCCCCCACGCAGACGGGAACTTGGGTGTCGGCGACGATGTCCCTTCAAGCGGCATGGCTCCACACTACTGATCATTTGTAAAGCTTCAGTTGATGGTTGACGGATCAGTGTCGGCTGATGCTTTCCACCTGGCCTAGATCCTGTAGTCGATGTGGCCGCTTGCTCGCAGCCGGTTGACCTCCTTGATGACGGTTCGCGGATGCTCCGACAGCTCCTCGCCTTCGAACAGCACCCGAAATCGGGTCTGTTCAAGGACGACGGTGACGACCTTGCCGCGGTGGACCTGACCCACCTGGACCTTGCAGCCGGCGACCATGAGGGTGCCGTTGCCCGACACCACCCGCTCCACCGTCGGGAACAGGCCAACGGCGGCGGCGTTGGGGCTGTGGGCCAAGCGGGCGCCATGCAACCGGCCTCGCTGCGAGGGCGTCAACGGGCTCGGCCTGGTGCGCACCAGCACCCCTCCGGCGATCACCCGGACCGTTTGCGCGTCGATCCGCAGCGTGACCCGCTGACCGGCCAGCGGGACCCCGACGCTGAGCAGTTTGCCCGCCAGGCCCACGCACCCGGCGTTGTTGACCATCCGGTCGACCTCCACCACCGCATCGGCCGCCAACGGCCCCGTCGGCAGCGCGGTCGCCGGCGACGGACGGCCCGGCCTGCCTCCACCGGCCATCAACCGGCCCAGGTCGGCACCGGTCAACGTCACTGGATGCGTCTTGAGCAGTTCCTCGCCGATGAAGACGTGCATGGTCGTGGCGCTGGCCCAGACGGTGACGGTCTGCCCGGCTCGCGCCGGCCCCAGCCAGACCTGACGCCCGCACGCGGTCAGGTTCCCACTCGGCGGCACCACACGGTCGACCTCCACGGCCACCGGCACCGCCTCGGCGACGACGACACTCGACGTCTCAGACGTCGACGCAGCTCGGCTCGGCAGCGCGGTCAGCTCCGCCGGAAGCCGCAACGGCAACTCTTGTGCACCCTCAGCCAGGACCTGTGCAGCGCGGGCAAACCGGCTGGCCGGAGTCGCCATGTCCAGCGCTTGATGCGGCCGGATGGTGTTGTAATCGACCACCCACGCATCCAAGGCGTCCTGAGCGGCTTGGGTGCTGGCGAACGGCTTATGGGCGGCCAAGAACTCCTCGCGCACCGTCTTGTGCCAGCGCTCGATCTTCCCCGTCGTGGTCGGTGAGCGCACCTGAGTGTTGCGCGCGCTGATGCCGTTCTCCCGGCAGATCCGCTCGAACAACACCTCGGTGGCCCGCGGCTTGGTGAACCGCCCGGTGAACTGCTTGCCGTTATCGGTCAGCACCTCCTGCGGCACCCCGAAGGTGCGCATCGCGTTCGCGAACGCCGCACACACCGCACGCCCCGACGCTCGCACCACCAGCTGCGCGATCACGACGAACCGGGAGTGATCATCGATCCCGGTGATCAGCTTGCACTCCCGGCCATCGGCCAGCATCACCCCGCCCATCACGTCCAGCTGCCACAACTCCATCGGCGCTTCACGCTCCCAGCGCACATACGACGACCTGGGACGGCGCCGCTGCCCCGGGACGATCAGCGTGTTGCGCACCAGGATTCGATAGACCGTGGCCAGCGACGGCACCGGCGTCACATCCCGACGCGCCAGCTCATAGGCCAACCGCTGCGGGCCCCACCGCGGATGGGAGCGGCGCAACTCACACACCAGCGCCTCCACCGAGGCAGCCGTCTGATGCGGGCACTCCTGGGGCCGATGCGAGCGATCAGCCAGCCCCGCCAGGCCGCCGGCTCGATAGCGGCGCACCCAGGCGTGCACCGATTGCCGCGAGACCCCATAGCGCTGCGCGACCTCGGTCACCGGACAGCCCGCCTCTACTTCCAACACAGCGCGATACCGCTGCTCCATGACGCTCAACTCCACCAGCGCCAACCCGGGCCTCCCCACGCGATCGTCACCGATCACCAGGAAGGCAGGTCAGCCGAAGGGGTGTAAAGCATCAACCGAAGCCGCACTGTCAAGCATCAGCCGAAGTAGGACACACACTACTGATCATTAGTGGCTCAGAGTTTCTTTACTGGTTCAAGGCGCCAGCGCTCCGCGCCGCCGCACGGCGCGGCACGGCCGCCCGCGCCGGACGGACATCGGGACCGGGCATGCGGCCTGGAGGCCGGTCCCGTCCCGCGCCCGCCCGGCGCGAACGGCCGGACCCCGCCGCCCGCCGCACCGAGCACCCGCCGCACCGAACGCACCCGCCGCCTCTGGTACGCGCTGCCGCCTGCCGCTCCGACCGCCGGCCCAACCGCTTCGCGGCCCCTACGGGGTGCCATTCGGCATTGCGCCGGCCGTCTCCACTCGGTGATCATCGACAACGCCTCTATGGCGAGGAGCAAGGACTCTGCCGCCCTGCTTCCGGTGCTCGCGCCTGGCGGCACTGCGCTCCGGGTCAGGTTGCCACCGAATGACACGGCCACCTGAGTGCGATTCCTCCTGGCCGGATACAGCGACGTGGTTGTAGGAAGGCCGCGTGCCGTACCCGGCCAGTGCTCATGAGGTGCCGCCGGTTTCCGGAGGCTGCTTCCTGCGGCTGCCCGGGGAACGGTGGTGAAGCTGAAGGCGCGTCATCGCGGCGTCGACCAGGCGGCCGAGGTTGCCCAGCTCGTACAGCATCCGGTGGCGTTCGGCGTCCTCCCACGCCTTGATGGCCATCCCGATGTCACCCGATTTACCGGTCGTGATGACGACCTCTTGGCCGTTCACTCGCTTCGTGGCCGCATCGCCCAGGATGATCCAGCCGTGCACGGTCATGACTTCCGAGCAGCCATGATCAGGGCGACCACCTGTTCGGGATGCTCTCTCTTCACCGCCTGGAGAGTGGAACTGTCGCGCAGGGAGAGGATGTAGCTGCCCGAGCGCGGCCCCATGGTCACCGTGGCCATGCGCCAGCCTTGTGGACCCTTCACGGTCAGCTCCGGCGGGTGTCGCTCCATCCACGACCGAAGCGAGGGCTGATCGGGCCAGGGTGCCGCCCTGTTGGCGAACAGCCCCAGGCTGATCGTGTGATGACGGTGAGCACGGATTCCCCACTTTGCGAGAAGTCGCTGAACCACGGCCAGTGCCCTGTCATGGCTCTCCACCATCGCCTCATCAACGGCGGGTGGGACGGCTCTACAGTTGTCCATGGGTCGCACCTCCAGTGTGCGATCAAGGAACCCGTACGGCGTGTCCGCGCCTGCGGGTTCCGCTTTTTCACGGTCCTCCCATGACATCGCCCGTACACGTGCTCGCACAGGAGGCGATAGGGGAGACTGGGGGAGACGGCAGGTCTCCCATGTCTCCCCCAAGGCGCGGTGATGGACGAGATTCCGGGTTGGGCACTGAGGTTGCGCGCCGAGCGACGCGAGCGGCTGTGGTCGCAACGACAGATGGCACGAGCACTCACCGAAGCAGCCGACGAGAGCACCCGCGCTCACCTGCCGACCCGCGAATCCCTGATCCGCATGATCAAGGACTGGGAGAAGGGCAGGCACCAGCCCAAAGACCCCTACCGGGTGCTGTACTGCCGGGCGTTCGATCTCCCCGAGGCCGAGCTGTTCGACCTGGCGAACAAGGCGGTCCGGAAGTCACCGGCTCAGGTGCTCGCCACGCTCATGCCCGAAGGCGATCCGCTGTCCCGCCTTCCCGCCGGAACCGGGCGAAGGGTCGGGATGGGGACCGTACGAGATCTGGCGGCACGGGTTCACGGCCTGCGACTCGCCGATGACGTCATCGCCGGAAGCGACCTGATCAGGCCCGCCTTCCGCGAGCTTGACGCGGCGGTACGTCTCTACCGGGGCAGTACTCACGCCGAGGAAGCGGGCCGGGAACTGCTGGTCAACATCGGCGAACTGGCACAAATCGCCGGATGGATCGCCAGCGACGCGGGCCGGCATGACCAAGCCGCCAAGACCTACCAACTGGGCATCAGCGCCGCCCGCGAAGCCGGAGACAGCTCCCTGGAGGCCAATCTCATCGGCTCTTTGGCCTACCAGATCGCCAATATCGGCGACGCCCAGGAAAGCGTGGCGCTCACACGCGCCGCACTGGATGTGGCCGGACAGCACGCCTCACCGCGTATTCGCGCGTTGACGTGGGACCGCCTCGCATGGGCACACGCCCGCGCCGGAGAGGCCCAGCCCGCCATCAGGGCACTGGGCGAGGCGAGCGCAGCCCTGGCGAGTACGGCAGGAGCCGAAGAGCCGTCGTACCTGTATTGGGTCAGCCCCGACGAACTCCAGATCATGGAGGCCCGCGCCTATACCGAGCTGCGCCGTCCCCTGCGTGCGGTTCCTCTGCTCACCGAGGTTCTGACGCGCTACGACGCCACCCACGTCCGGGAACTCGCGCTGTACCTGTCGTGGCTCTCCGTCGCTCTCGCCGACGCCAACGAGCCGGAGGAGGCGGCGCGTACGGCGTCGCGGATGCTGGACATGTCCGCCGACCTCACCAGCGACCGCACCACCCAGCGCGCCCGCGTGGTCCTGGCACGGCTCAAGCCCTACGCCGACGTTCCCGAGGTACGAGAGCTGCTGACTCGCCATCCCATGAGTGCCTGAGTGGGCTGGGTGTTCTCTCAAGTCTCGCTCGGGCCGAGGTCACCACATCGGGGTGAGTGTCTTCCGCGAGAACTTGTAAAACGGTATCGGGCGTCGTGGGCCATGCAGCCAGACACCGCCGCACGTTGACCGATCGGTCGTGGGCAAGGCGCTGCAATTCATCGTGCGGAAGCTTTTCTGACGTTATTGCGGATATGCGAACGATTGCGGATTTGTCATCTGAGAGAAGGCGGTGTTGGTTCGTTGTGGTGATCGGATTCTGAGTCACACCGACACGAACCTTGGGGTCGGCGTCGGTTATCAGGGCAGCGAGGATGTCCGGGGCGTCGGTGTGAGCCCCCAGGCGCGCTCGGACGTTGGGAGAGGGGTCCGCGGCGAGTGCCGAGTTCGTCTCCCCGTCCAGCCCGCTTTTCTGGGCGAGCAGCTCGCGCAGAACCTCATCCGAGGACCGGCAGATGATGCGGCGGAGCTCGACGTCAACATCCGGATGGTCCGGCACTGACCATCGGACCGACCAATGGGGATCTTCGACCAGGGCGATCAGGACATCGGATGGACAGGAGGGATTCTCTACAAGACTTTGGCGGGTCTTCAAATCCGGGTCCTGGACGAGTGCACGCAAGACGTTGCTCGGCGCGTCGGTCCGAGCCGCCAGGGCACGCCTGACCGTACGGGAGGGGTCTGTTGCCATGGCTTCGAGGATCTCTGGGGGTGTGGTGGGATCACTTGCCACGGCCAACCGGATCTGAACCTTCTTGTGATGTGCGCGTACGTCCAGATCGGCCTTACTCATGCCGCCATCCGTTCCCGAAGCGCCTGGTTGCTGCATCCGTCAGTCCTTCCTCCGCCATGTGAGTGGCATGATCGCAGCAAGCACTGACAAGTGGAGCTTGGGTACAAATCAATGAGAAAACGCCGGACGGCGCCGGTGAGGACGCTTGCTCGCAGCCGCTACTTTCCGGGTGACTAACTGAGTGACAACGACCATGGATCGGGCCGGACGCCGACAGACAGCCAGAGACGGTAATTGCAGGTCAGAGCCGATATCAATCCTGGTCAGGGAACCGCTCGGGTTGCCTGGGGGTCAAGGGGTCGCAGGTTCAAATCCTGTCGTCCCGACGGTCGAGCAGCAGGTCAGGGCCTCGTATCACTTCGGTGAGACGGGGCCTTTCTGCTGTCCGTCCCACAATTTCTCACCTTCGCTCTTCGATCACCCGAACAGCTCGTCGAGCTGCTTCGTGGCCGCCCGCAGATGACTCGGGCCCGGGTGGATGCACCCGCTCGGCCGACGTGCCGCCGTCCGCGTGTCCGGCCCAGGCCGTGAGGATCACGTCCGGCACTCCGGCGCCGGTCGGGAAGGTCGGACAGGAGTGACGGCGGTCGGCCGGGGTTCGGGTGTCCTTCCCGCGACCGGCGCGAAGGAAGGCGACAGCACCAGGGGCGGCGTCGAGGTCTTCGTCGACGCCTGGTGAAAGGCGCCCAAGACGACTCCGAGGCGACATCGATCTCCTTCATCGGCGAGGACACGGTCGCTGAGGTCTGGACTGAAGCCGGCCCACATCGCTCGCCACCGCCCGGCCCGCGTGCTGCGCGAGCCCGAGCCGAGGCCGAGTGAAATTGTCAACGGCCAAGTGCATCCTCCAGCTGGTCACCTCTGAGGACTTTTACGTGGTCACGGACAGGAGTCGGTGCTTAACGTTCTGCTCAAGTAACTTCAACCGCAAGGAGTGGCATGAAATTACTCGCAGCCATCGCCGTCACGATGGTGCTCGGCTCCTCTCCTGCCGCGGCCGAACCCGAGGAGAGCGACAGGGAGATCCCTCTGGCGCACATCGAATACACCACCGGTCTCACCGTGAGCTTCTCCGACAGCCAGCCCTCCAACGAAGTGGGGATGTCCCAGCTCGGGATCATCGGCGGCGCGCCGCTCATCGACTGGGAGCGGAGCAACAGTTACCTGCAGACCTACCTGGAGATCACCCCGCCCGATGTGCCGGTGCCCCAGCGCCTCGTCGACGACCACGGCACCGACCTCCCCGCCGAGCTGCGGGGGCGACGGATCACCAGCGAGCCGGTCACCGTACGTGGCCTGACCGCTCCGGCCGACGCCGTGCTCTCCGCCTCGTGCACCGCCGAACACTGGGGCTGGCACCAGTGGCACGACAACGCCCAGGCCGGCCTGGCTCCCAAGTCGTACACCACCCATGACTTCGGCGGTTTCAAGGAGCGTCGCGCGGAGAGCTTCATCTTCAACTGCCTGCCGCTGGGCTCGCCGAGTCATCTGTGGGCCCGGCACCGGCTGTACTACTGGAACGGCACCAGTTGGTGGAAGCATGCGGAGGTGAAGGTCGCCCCTGGGCTTCAGTCGGAAAAGGTCAAGGGCAGCCTTATCAAGCGCCACCGCAGGGTCACGTATGACGACGGCTGGGGATCCAGCCCTAACTGCCTCATGGGGACGTGCAAGTACACCCGTGAGGGACGTTTCACCAGCTGACGGGTGAGTGCGGGAGCTGCGAACCACCTGCACGCCGCCGGTCTGTACCGGGTCGCCCCTGACATGGTGGTGCTCGCCGTCTCCGCTGGGGGAGACCTGGCGGCGGCCCGGTGGGCGACCATGGACCGGGCGTCCGGATGCCGGTCATCGCCGACCCGGCTTCGCCGGCCGACCTCCCGGCCGAGGCGCCGACGCCGGTCATCGCCGCTCTGGCCGCGGCCGGGCCGCTGATGGAGCAGCCCGACCTCGTCGAGCACAGCACCGAACGCCCGGACACGTCAGTGCGCCGCGCCTACGGCAGGGCAGGGCAGGAAACCCCGAGGTGACGGTGGTGGATTTGCGTCATCGGTACATGCCGACCGACCGGGAAGCAGGACGACGAGGCTCCGGGGCGCCGATACCGGCACGGTGGGTCGTGTCGAGGCACTGGAGGAATCAGGCACACGAACCGGACCGGTCACTGCACCGGCAGACCTGGATCCCCCGTACGTGAAAGGTCCGGATCGGGCACCGCTGCCGGTGACCGAGAAGGTCAACGTGTGGCGGCGACAGCCGTCCCCGGCTGGGTGAAGTGCTCGCCCGAAACGATAAGCCGTGTCTGCCTGCGGTCGATCACCGTCTCGGGTGAGCGAAGTAGCGGAATCGGTGGACGCCCCTGCCCTTCGGGGTGGGGGCGTCACCGTGTCCTGGCGCTCCAACAGAACGACGTTCATCGGCCAACCAGCCGCCGTCCTCGGCCGTCCCCACCTACCCGCCCACCACAGCCAGGAGCACCCCTGCATGAGGATCACCAGTCTTGCCGTCACCGCCGCGCTCATCGCCGCCCTCGCCGGATGCGGTGCGGGCGCCGACACTGCGGTGCCCGCCGTGACCGTCACCGCGCCAGCACCGACGGAGAAGACCCCCGAACCGGTCGAGGAGGACGACAAGGAGTCCGCGCCAACTGAGGAGCAGGAGGAGGCGGCAGAGAAGAAGACGCTGCCGGACGTTGTCGGCATGAACCTACAGGAGGGGCAGGACACCATGCAGGCCGCCGGGTTCCTCCTCCTGAACGACAAGGACGCCACTGGGCAGAACCGGCTCCAGGTGTACGACCGCAACTGGGTGATCACGAAGCAGTCGCCTGCCGCTGGGCGGAAGGTGCCGGTCGACACGCTGGTCACCCTGTACGCGAAGAAGAGCGGCGAGTAGGGGAAGATCTCGCTGCGCCCCTGCCCCTTCCGGGTGGGGGCGTTGCTGTGTGCAAGACCGATTCGCGTTCTGCCAACCAGCCGCCCCCTGCCAGCGCCTTACAGTGTGAAGCCCGTCGGCGTGCGGCTGGCCGGGCTGGCGTCTCCTCCTCCGGGTGGCCGCTTCCAGCGGAGAGCGGCCACCCGGAACCGCCTGCGGACGATCAGCGGTTGGGGTGAGCATGGGCGGTATGGATCCTGAGCTGAACGCCGCGGTCAGAGCCCTAGCCAGTCTCGACGCCGACGCCGACGCGGCCCGAGCGCGACTGGCGTGGGCGGCAGATGACACCTGAAAGGGTCCGATCATCATGAACCCGGAAAGGGAGGCAGAGTTTTTGATCTCGGTGGGGGACTCCCGCTGTGCTCCGGCATGGGGGGTTCTTCTGCGACTCCGCCGAATCCAGCCGGACCCTTGTGGCCTTTACGGCACCGGTCGTTCGCGGCTCACCGCCCTCCTCAGAGACCTGCCGGATGCGTGGACAGCCAGGTACGGTGTCGGTCCCTGAGGGCATCACGTTCGGCCCGCGTGGGCAGGATCACGTCGGCGCCGCCGTCGTAGGGGTGATACAGCCAGCGGAGATCCGCAGGACCGAGGAGCACGTTGCCGATCTCGTCGTCTGCGACCGCTCGAAGCACGGCGTCGACGATGCCGGGCCGCCACGGTCGTGCCTCGGCGTAGAGCTGCGTCCAGGTACGGAACTCGGGCTCCTCGTCGGGCTCTTCGATGAGGGTCTGCCAGTGTTGTGCCGCCGGTGCCACCTCCGATCGTCTCGGCCACCGCTGAGGGGTGAGTGCTGGACTGTCCGTCCATTCGGTCGTGATGACCAGAAGATCCGAGCCTGGATTGAGTTCGGACAGCACGGTGTGGTGGCGATCGAGTACGACGGCGTACTCCGCCTCATCGTCCGGGTGGCGCTTCGACTCCGGCAAGCTGTGAAACCTGATCCAGCGATCCGGATAGTGGCCGCGCAGCCGATGGGCGACCGGCGGGCACTCGGGCCACTGCTGCTCCCAAAGGCGGCTCAGTGCTCGTGGATCTAGGGTCACCGTGCCGTTCTATCCGGTGGTCCGGTGGGCGGCCAAACGATTTTAACGAGAGCACTGACGGACCGATGAACGATCGTCCTCGACGAACACGTATCGACCGAGGCCCGGTCGTGCGGTCGCATGTCCGGACCCCCGTCGGCTCAGCGGGAGTTCGATCGGTTCGGCCCGGAGGCGCGGAAGCTGCTCGACCCGGTGGCCGGGAACGCGCAGAAGCCCTCGCCGTCCAAGACGAAGAGGCCTCCCAACGCACTCCCGACCGGATTCGAACCGGCGCCCGCCACCTCGAGAGGCGTGTGTCCTCGGCCGCTGGACGACGAGAGCGGTGCAGGAGGACGGAGTCGAACCGCCACAGCCGAAGCGTCCGGGTTACAACCGAGTGAGCTCGCCACGTGCTCAGCCCCTGCGTGCCGAGACGAGACTACCGAGCGGGCCCCGGCGGTCTCATCCCGTTTTCACGCGTCTCCTCGCTCCCGGAACGTGGCGGGAGCAGGGAGATCACCGCGTGAGCCGGACGAGACGACGCACACGGCGTCGCGGACACCGGACATCTCCGCCGACCGCACCGTCCGGCGTGCCCGCGTGGCCCAGGCGCGGCTCACGCCCTACGCCGACGTCCCCGAGGTGAGAGCCGCTGACGCGCTGGCCCAGGAGTTCCTGCCGCCTCTGTCACAGCGGTCCCGCCGTACGTTGTGAGAGTTCGGGGGAATGCCGACGAGGGAGGCGAGGACGAGATCGTTCTCCACCCACCTCGTCCACGTCACCTCGTTCCCTGACGTGCCGGGCCCGGTGCTCCCGCAGGCCGGCATCGCCGTCACACGAGCGCCCGCACGAACGTCGTGACGGCACGCACGATCCTCTCCGCGAGGTAACAGGCTCCGGACGAGACGGCTGACCCACAGGGTCATCGGCTCGCCCGGGCGATGACCTCCTCGGTCGTCAGCGGCGCCCTGGGGTGACGGGTCAGGCACATAGGCGTACGCACCTTCGTGAACCTCGCGCCCTCAGGTGCGACGTAGAACTGACCGCTGCGAAGCGAACCGATGTCATCGGCCCTGCCGCCCTTGACGCGGGCCATCGCCTTCGCGGCCTCGATCTGCACATCCGCATTGAGCAGGCCGTAGAACTGTGTCGCGGCGTTGCCCGGGATCCGGTTGTGCAGGCCCTTGGGTGCCTGGGTCGCGAACACCAGCCCGAGCCCGTATTTCCGGGCCTGGGACGCCAACGCGAGTGTGCTCTGCGTGCACGCGGTCACGGCGCCCGAGGGGGCGAAGGTCTGCGCTTCGTCCATGACGAAGAGCCCACCGAGGGGCCGGTCACCGGCGGGGTTCTTCTTGATCCAGGCGAACAGCGCCATCTGCAACTGGTTCACGAAGGACTGCCGCTCGGAGTCACCCTGCAGCCCCACGAAACTGATGACCGAAACCCGCGCCCGCTTTCCCGCGGCCGGAGTGAGGAGCCGCCCTGGATCGACCGGCTCGCCTTCTCCTCCGAACAGTGGATCGGTCACGGCAGCGGCCCGGAGCACCTGGGCGAGCCCATCCGCGATCTTCGCCGCCCCGCTGATCTGGCTGATGTCCTCGGGGAAGTCCGAGAGCAGATGTATCAGCCCGTCGAGGCCGCCGTTCTTGTACTTTCCGAAATGGACGACCGCCTCCATGAGCACCGCCCGGGCGACCTGGGACTTGCTGCTGCCGCCTTCCGCCTTCGCCCGTGGGGTGAGCGCCGCCATGGCGGCGTGAACGGCTTCGTTGAACTCGTCGACGTCGTCCCGGACGCTGGAGAAGTCGGGCAACGGCTGGAAGGCCAGCGGACGACCCTTCTCCCTGCGTGGTGTCCAGACCACGACATCGGTGTCCGCGATGTAGCGAGCCGCCCGGTCCTCATCCCCCGGGCCCCAGGCGGAAGGTGCTTCCGGCCATGCGTCACCGAGACGGGCGAGGTCGTTGTTCGGGTCGAGCACGATCGAGGACACGCCCTGAAGGGCGCACTCCTCGATGATCCGCCTGATCAGGACGGTCTTCCCCGAGCCGGATCCCGCGAAGATCGCAACGTGCTTACGGAGCGCCTCCAACTCGACGGAGACCGGATGCCCGCCATCGTCCGAGCGTCCCACGGTCAGCGACGGCACCGCGGCCGGCCTGCTTTCCGGAGAGCCGTCCGAGGTGCCGGTCTCGTGAGCCGGAAGAGGCTTCGCCCGTGCGGGTGGCTCCTCGGGGGATTTCGGGGCCCGAGGCTCCTGCGGAGCGGTCGGATCCGGCCAGTCACCCAGGGCGTCCTTGAGGAACCTGAGGTCGCCGACGGGTTTCCTGCTGGCGATCCACTGGTCGAGGTGCGCGACACTCTCCGCGAAGAGATCCCGCAGGGCGCACAGCACCTTGAGGTCCTCTTCGTCGGCCGCGATCACCCGGCCGCCCCTGGCGCGGAAGCCGGCGACCGCTTCCTGGGTGACCGGCCCGGAGTTCCACGGAATGTTCCGGACGATGATCAACCGGCGCTTGGGGCTCTCCTCCGCGAGACCGGCTTTGAGCACCGCCTTCCGGAGCCGGGTCAAAGCCGCGAGATGGTGCGTGGCGGCGATGCCGCGGAACGCCCAGTGGACCTCGTCCTCGGTCGCCTCGTTCAGGACCTGCCTGAGACCGGCGTGAAGAGAGGTCTTCCGGCCCATCGGCGGGTCGATCCGGTAGCGCGCGGACGTCCCGCGCTGCTCCACGATCCAGGCCCGGAGGCCCGCCGAGATCAGGCCGGGAAGAACCGTGTCCTCCCGTTCGGCGTCCAGCGCCCCACTGACGTCGGCCGAATCGGCCAGCATCGCGAACTTGATGTCGATCGCCTGAAGCGCTTGCTCATCGGGAGCATGCTTCACGGAACGATCGTGCACGGTCGAGGGCGCGTCGAGGCCGGCCAGCTCGGTGATCTCGCCGTCCTGGTACAGGCACTTCTGGATGTGCCTGTAGAGACATTCCAGGACCTCACGCGGGGTGTAGAACGGGGCTTGCGCGAAGGCCTCCGGCTTGATCGGCCACGTCGGGTACGGCCGGTCGAAGCCGATGTCCTTGAAGTGCTCAGCGAGTCGTACGGTGACGAGCTCCGCCCCGACCTCGGGGGTCGGGATGCGCCGAAGGAACGTGGCCTTCCGGAAGCGGTCCTTGAAACTTCTGACAGCCAGATCCTCGAGGATCATCCACGTCTCCGGCAGGCAGGAGAGAACCGTCAGGGTCCGGCTGGACACCTCGCGGAGGTTGGTCAGCCCGTGAACGAACCGGAGAACCGCCGAGGTCGCCGGACCGCTGGAGCCGCCGTCGGCGAAGAGGCTGCTCTGCGCGATGAACGCGTCGAGCTGGTCGAAGGCCATGACGCTCGGGCCGGTCAGCGCCAGCAGCCGCGAGATGTCACGGACGATCTCCTGCGGGGATTTGCGGACCTGCCGGAATCCCCACCCCTGCCGGTAGCTCTCGCCGTCCTCGATCGAGCAGATGTAGGACTCGCCGATGTCCATCAGGGCGTTGTCACCGGCCCCCAGGAGCACGAGGGCCCGGGCGACGTCCTGTGCCTCTCTGCCGACCCGGCGATCGATTCTGCCCAGGGCCTCGATGAACCGATCGAGGTCTTCGCGGGTGAGCGCCTGGTTACCGATGATCGTCTGCTGGGTCTTTCGCGGGAGCTGCATCAGGCCCGTCAGATTGCGCAGAAACCGCTTGAGCTGGGTCTCCTCGTCCGCGCCCACCCGGGCCAGCCCGTCCTGGATGGACACGACGGCGCTTTCCCAGAAGTTCCGGGCGTCGAGAACGCCCATGAGGAAGAAGTAACCGTCGCGCTGGACGGTCTGCTCGCGCAGCCAGCTCATCAGGTGCGTCTTCCCGCTTCCGGCGCCACCTTCGAGGACCACCCCGATCGGGCTGGTCACGGGAGAGTCGGCGGCGGCGTCCAGTCCCGAGCGAAGAGCGTGGGAAGCGGCCGGGTGCATCCCGGGCACGTGGAACGGAACCGGCTGCCAGACATCCTCGCTGGCGTTGACGGTCGAGAAGCTCTTGAGGCTTTTCAGCGCGTACCATTCGGTGACCATCGTCACGCTCCGACGCGGAACTGATGGTTGGGCGTGCTGCCGATGACGATCGCGGCGGCGTGGTCCTCGGGCCTCAGGTCGCCCACGATCGCGACGGGCTCGATGTCCGCACGCCCCTCCAGCATCATGGTGCGCAGAACGTCGTCCTGGAGATCCCGATCGATGTCGGTCAGGAGGGCTCGCAGCTTGGTCATCGAGACCCACCGGCCGGCACCGGGTGTGATCTTCGCATAGGCCTTGCGAATCCGGCCCTCCACCTCCTCCGGCGACACCGGCGACACCGGCGACACCGTCGTCACCGGTGCCCGAACGGGTTCGTCGATGGCCGAGGTCGCTGTTTTGGACACCAAGAGGGACCGCAGGTACAGAAGGGCCAGCGCCTTGCCCGACCGGGAGGACACCGGGATTCCCTTGCGCACCTCCTCGACGGCGCGCTCTTCACCGGCCGGGGTGATCGTGTACCACAGAGCTCGTGTTTTGGTCTCCGACTCGATCAGCTTGGCGTCGACGAGACCCGCACGGTTCTTGGCGTCGAGCTCCAGGCCCCATTCAGCCTTCAGCTCCTTGTGGGGCAACGCGGTTCCGAGCTCCCTCAGCACGAGCAGAGCTGCGACCTGCCGGTACGTGAGTCTTTCTTCGGACATCAGCCTGCTCTTTCGCTCATTCCGAGACGCCGTGCCCGGAGAAAATCGTTGATCTGGTGCAGAACTCCCCTTATGTCGCTCATCACCTGCTGGTTGGTGAATCGCAACACCGTGAACCCGTCACGCTCCAGGTGCCGGTCGCGAATCCGGTCACGCTCTCTCCGGGCGGACGTCGCGTGTTCCGGGCCGTCGAGTTCGACGACGCACTTCTCCCGGACCCATATCAGGTCCGTGCGGATCATGACGAACAAAGGGTCTTTGGATTTGTACGTCTGATTCCAGGTTCGGCCGTGAGCCCAGTCGCATTCCGCCAGGGCCGCCTCCAGCGCCTGTTCCACCGCACTGCCCGCGTGCGGCCTTCCGGCTATCGGCGGCACTCCCACCGTCGCGGTGGGTGGCGGTGCCGTCATCTCTTCGGCCAGTCTCCTGACCGCTGCGGGTACCTCCAGGTAGAGGGTTTCGACGCGGCGCAGTTCGGGGCCGACGAGCCAGACCCCCATGCCACTCCGGTGTGCCAGCCATTCGTATGCGGCAACCAGGATCGTCTCTCCATGGGAGGTCGGCTTCTCCGGCACGTAGACGACCAGCGCCGCCGATTCGCGGCCGAACGTGGAGGCGATGACCCGGGCCAGACCGGCGGCCCGCGACTCCGCGGGGAACGATCGTCCCTTCGGACCGGGCCGTCCGGGGACCAGCGGGCCGCGGTGCTGAATGGCCCGGGAGGCGAGATCGGCCAGGAACGGTCCGAAATGACGGGTGCCTGATGCGAGACGCATCGCGAGGATCCTCGCCGCCGCCACTCCGCCACCGCCGGGGCCGGAAAGCTTCTCCCCTCCGGGTAACCAGGCCGGGAAAAGCCCGATGGCCAGTGTTTCCAGATCGCAGAGAATGGAGTCCACCATCTCTGAGGCGGAATGACCTTCGGTTGCGGTGTGGGTGATGACGGCGGGGCCGGTCTCGGGAAGGGGATTCAGCACCGATTCCATAACATTGATGTCGATGGTGGAATCGACTCCGGCGAGGCGGAGCAGGCTCCCGACCGGGAGATCACCCCACGGCAATGGCACGCCGGCCCCCTTCGGACACTCCGCTGAAACGTGACTTTGCGAAGGGTATAGGGCACGCGAGATGACGAGCGGGAAATCCAAAGATGTCTTTTGTTTCGGAGGTTACAAAACCGTCTCAACGGTCACCCTGGGTGTGCGTGTCCCCGGCGAGTGGCGGTGGAGCGGGGGCCGGTCGTGAGGAGGGCTCGAGAGCTGAGACACCACCAGTGGGCCCGTTCGGGCCCACCTGGAATCGAACCAGGTAGAAGGAAGCTCCCCAATGGCCTCACGACCGGGACGCGAGGAAGGCGGGAAGGCTGGATCTTTACCGGAAGAGTGAGAAGGAAGCCCTCCCATGGCCTCGCGACCGCCACGTTATCAGGCGGGGATCAGCTCGTGCAGCGTCCCGGGCGTGTAAACCCGCGTGCCCGCAGGCAGGCCGGCGGGTGCCTGCAGGCCGATGTAGGTGGTGTGCCCGCCCCCCGGCCCCTTCCGTCGCAGCAGGCCGGCCAGGTACCGGACGCGCAGGTGGTCGCGTTCGACGATCGAGCGCACCAGCAGGGAGGTCGTGAGGCGGTTGCCCTCGACCTGGTTGAAGCGGGGAGCGCCCCTCAGGTAGAGGTGCAGCCACTTCACCCGCCAGGCGCCGTCGTCACCGCGCAGGAGGACGAACGGCAGGGCGACCCGTCCCGACCCGCGCAGGTCGGACTTCATCCGCACGGTGCGCGGCTCGAACGGCATCCCCTCCTGCCCGGCGTCCCTGGTCATGTAGCCGAAGAACGCCTCGGCGGCCTCGTCGAACGCCTCGCCGCTGTAGATGTGCACCTGCGGGATGACGATCGGCCGGGTCGCCCGCGCGAGGCGGACGTCGATGAACTCGCTCGCGCCGTCGGGGGCGTCGACGAGGTCGCCGGAGTAGTCGGCGAAGCCGTTGCCGTAGTTCGTCCACGAGATGTGCTCGGGATCGCCGTAGGAGGCGTCCAGCATCAGGGCCGACAGGTCGTAGTCGGTGCTCCGCTCGGCCTGCCGCCAGTGGACGAAGAACCGCAGCGACTCCCCGTCCACCGCCGACAGCGAGCCGCGCGGCAGCATGCCGAGCCCGGGCGCGACGGCCTTGCCGGACAGCGGCAGGGCGATGTCGAGCGCCTCGGGATCGACGATCAGCGTGCCGGGGTCGGGAAGGCGCCGGGTGATCTCCTCGTCCAGCAGGGTCACCGCCCGTGACACGACGTCCTCCTCGATCGGGGGGCGGGCGTCGTCCGTGGTCCACGCCCTGCCGTGCCGGTTGACGAAGACCCGTCCGGCCGCGGGGACGAGCCGGTTCTGCAGGTGCTCGCGCAGCGACAGCAGGACCCGGCCGGAGGCGCCCGCCGCGGCCCTCTCGGCGGCGTCCAGTACGGCCGAGGCCGGCGATCCGGTCCGCAGCAGGTGGTCGAGACGGCGCAGCAGCGCGCCGGGGCTCCTCTCCAGCAGGTCGACCGCCTCACCGGTGCGACCGGCCGACAGGGCCTCCTCCACCCGGCTGTCGAGACCGCGTGCCCGGCGCAGGCCTCTGGCGACCTCGAAGACGTGCGCGGCGCGCGGGAGGCGCGGGTACTCGCCGGGGTGGAGCCGTTCGCCGAGCCGCTTCCACTGCTCCCGGTACCGGGGGACGTCGCCGAGCCTCGCGGGGGAGGCGACCGCGTCCAGGGCCTGCAGCAGAGCGCGGCGCTCGGCCCGGCGGAACGAGCGGAACCTGGTGGGGACGGCCAGTGTGACGTCACCGCCGGAGCAGCCGCAGGCGAGCCGGAGCACGTCGGTCACCGTGTCCACGAGCAGCGGGCGGCCCGCGGCCAGGCGCACCTCGTTGACGACGGCGCGGTTCTCGCGCACCGGGATGCGTTCGGGCTCGTCGTCGCAGAACGCGGCCAGCGACCGCAGCGCGGTCAGGTCCTCGGCCGCCGGCGGAACCTCCGAGCCCGCCAGCGAGTGGTAGAGCTCGCGCGCCTCCGCCCCCAGGCTCCCGCCGAGTTCCAGCACGGTCACCCGGTCGCCGGCCAGGGGGACGAGCTCGGCGTGCGCGGCCAGCAGGTCGGCGTAGGTGTGCCGGTAGCGGCCGTAGCCGGGCAGCGTGAGCAGGTCCAGCACCGGTGACGGGACGGGCGTGGCGGCGACCGGGTCGAGCATGGCCTGCCGCAGCAACCCGGCCCAGAACTCCAGGGTGTCGGGCACGTTCCTCGGGAAGTCGATGAAGTACGCGTTGTGCCGGACGTGGTCGCCGGCCAGGTGGCGGACGGCCGCCAGGACCCGCACGCCGAGATCGACCACCGTCTCCCCGGGCAGCCTGCCCAGGCGTTCGAGCAGGGCCGCCGAGCACGTGAAGCCGACGCTCAGCAGCGCGGCGTCGAGCTGGCGCGCGGCCACCTCTCCCCAGCCGGGGGTGGTGGCGGCGGGCGCGTCGACGGGAACTCGAAGCCGCCTGGTGATGACGAGGCCTTCCAGAGTGTCCACGGATGCACCTTATAGCCGGACACATCCGGGCCCCGCGGGGTTTCCGCGCGGACGGACGGCCGTCCGGTGCCGGCCGCGTACGCGAAGAGGGTCGGCGCGCCCCCGTCCTGCGGGGCGGGGGCGTGGCCGGGTCAGCGGTGCTGCCGCGCCCAGTGGCGCAGGACGAAGCCCACGACGACGAGGAACAGCAGGACCAGCGCGATGTCCAGGGGGTTCACCATGCCGGGCCCACTGCCCCGCCGCGGGGGGCCGTAACACGTCCGGTCCGTCCGGTCGCGATAAATCCCTAGTAAATATGTAGGAATAGTTGGTATTCTCTTCTCAGCGGCACACGCTGCGATGCGGCCCACCCGCACACGCCCATCGAAAGGTGTCAGAAGATGACCCGGCTCCATGACCACGAGACGCCCGCCGTCACCGGCGATTCCTACCGGCACATCGACGTCACGCGGGTCGGCGGCGTGATCGGCGCGGTCGTCGGCGGCATCCGGGTGGGCGGCGACGTCGACGCGGCGGCGGTCGCCGAGCTGCGCACCGCGCTGCTGCGCCACCGTGTGGTCTTCCTGCGCGACCAGCGGCATGCCACCGACGCCGACCAGCACGCGTTCACCGCCCTCCTCGGCACCGTCACCAAGCCCCACCCGACGGTGACCGGCGACGGTGAGGCCGTGCTCCCGATCGACTCCCAGCGGGGCAAGGCCAACAGCTGGCACACGGACGTGACCTTCGTCGACCGGATCCCGGCGATCAGCGTGCTGCGCGCCGTCACGCTGCCGCCCTACGGCGGGAGCACGGTGTGGGCCAACACGGTGGAGGCGTACCGGCGGCTGCACCCCGGCCTGCAGGCGCTGGTGGGCCGGCTGCGCGCGGTCCACTCGAACCTGTACGACTACGCGGCGCAGACCCCGACGATCGGCGGCGTCGACGTCAGGGAGCAGGAGTACCGCGACCAGTTCCGCAGCAGCGAGTTCGAGACCGAGCACCCCGTCGTCCGCATCCACCCCGAGACCGATGAGCCCTCGCTGCTGCTCGGCCACTTCGTCAGGTCGTTCACGGGCCTGAGCCGCACCGACTCCGACGACCTGTTCGCGCTGCTGCAGCGGCACGTCACCCGCCTGGAGAACACGGTGCGGTGGAACTGGCGCGACGGCGACATCGCCATCTGGGACAACCGGGCCACCCAGCACTACGCCGTCGCCGACTACGACGACCTGCCGCGACGTCTCCACCGCATCACGGTGGCCGGCGACGTCCCGATCGGCATCAACGGCGACACCAGCGTGGTCCGCAAGGGCGACGCCGGCGCCTTCTCGCCCGTCGCCGCCTGAGCGACGGCCCGTCCGGTCGTGCAGAAGGCCGAACGGGCCGCCGGTCGTACGGTTCCTGAGACGTTCATCAGCGTCTCTCAGCCCGCTCACAGGCGGACCTGGAAACCTGGTGCCGACGAGACCCCCGCCGGGTCGTCGCCGCGACCGGTGCGGCCGGCGGGGCGCGCCCGGTGCGGGGCCTGGTCGCAGCGGTCCGTCCTCGCCGCCCACGCCTCGTCCGACGGTACGGAAGCGAGGGGGCGGCCATGGCGTTGCGGACGCGGTTCACGGAGCTGCTCGGGGTACGGCACCCGATCGTGCTGGCGCCGATGGGAGGGTCGGCCGGTGGCGCGCTGGCGGCGGCCGTCTCCCGCGGGGGCGGGCTCGGGATGCTGGGCTCCGGGGACGGGGAGCGGGAGTGGCTGGAGCGCGAGTCGTCGATCCTGGCCTCGGGAACCGACCGGCCCTGGGGTGTCGGTTTCCTGACCTGGGCGATCGACGTCGGCGCGGTGGAACGTGCGCTGGAGTACGCCCCCCGGGCCGTCATGTTCTCCTTCGGCGACCCCGGCCCGTTCGTGGGACCCGTCCTGCGGTCGGGGGCGGTCCTGATCGTCCAGGTCACCGATGAGGAGGAGGCCCGGCGCGCCGTCGACCTGGGCGCCGACGTCGTCGTGGCGCAGGGGACCGAAGCCGGTGGCCACGGTGCCCGGCGCGGGCGTTCCACGCTGCCGTTCGTCCCCCTCGTGGTGGATCTCGTCGCGCCGGTGCCGGTGCTGGCGGCCGGTGGGATCGCCGACGGCCGCGGCGTGGCCGCGGCCCTGGCCCTGGGCGCCGCCGGTGCGCTGATCGGCACCCGCTTCCAGGCCACCGCCGAGGCCCTGGTCGATCCCGCGATCACCAGGGCGATCGTCGAGGGACGGGGGCGCGACACCGAGCGCGGCAGCGTGCTGGACATCGTCCGCGGCTCCGGGTGGCCGCCGGAGTACACCGCGCGCACCCTCGGCCACCCCTACCTCGATCGCTGGCGTGGCCGTGAGGCCGAGCTCGCCGCCGACCCCCGGGCCGGGCGGGACTACCGGGAGGACCTGGCCCGGGGGGTCATCCCCCCGCTGCCGGTCTGGGCCGGCGAGGCCGTCGACCTCGTCACCGACCGGCCCTGCGCGGCCGACCTCGTCGCCACCCTGGCCGCCCAGGCCGAGGACGCCCTCGGCCGGGCCGGAAGGCGCTGACCGGTCCGTTCCCCGCGCCGCACCCCCGGCGGTCAGCCGGCCGAGGGCCGGTTGTGGATCGCCCGGTAGCGCGACGGCGGGATCCCGTACCGGTCCACGAACGCCTGACGGAGTGTCTCGGCCGTCCCGAACCCGCACCGTGCCGCCACGCGCGGCATCGGCAGGGACGTGCTGGACACCAGGTGGGCGGCCGCCTCGATGCGGGCATGCCGGACGAAGCGGCCCGGTGACTGCCCCAGATGCGTGATGAACAGCCGGGTGAGGTGCCGCGGGCTCACGCCGGCCGCGTCCGCCAGCGCGGTCGTGGTGAGATCGCCGGCGAGGTTCGCGCTGACATGGTCCATCACCTGGCGGACCAGGTCGTGGTCGGGGGGAGGGGCGCTGGTGAACATGCTCACCTGCGCCTGGTTGCCCGGACGCTGGAGATAGGTCACCAGGACGCGCGAGACCAGCCGGGCGAGCTCGGCGCCGTGGTCCTCCTCGATGAAGGACAGGGTCAGGTCCAGGGCGCTGGTGACGCCCGCCGACGTGATCACCGCGCCGTCGCGGATGTAGATGGGATCGGGGTCCACGCTGATCAGGGGATGGCGGGCGGCGAGCTCACCGGCGAACCACCAGTGGGTGGTGGCGCGCCTGCCGTCCAGCAGGCCCGCGGCCGCCAGGATGCTCGCCCCGGTGCACACCGACGCCACCCGGCGGCTCTCCCGCGCCAGCCGCCGGACGTGGGCGACGATCAGCGGATCGGCGGCGGCGCGCCGGTACCCCCAGCCTCCGGAGACGACCAGTGTGTCGATCGGCCCGGTGAGCCGTTCGAGCGACCGGTGGCTCTGCAGCGTCATGCCCCCGCTGCACACGACCGGCTGCCCTCCGGGGCTGGCCATCCTCGTCCGGTACGGGGGACGCACCTCCCCGACCATGTTCGCCATCGACAGGGTCGTGGTGACGCACGCGATGTCGAGGAGTTCCGCGTCGTCGTAACCGACCACCACGATCTGGCGCTCGTCCATCGTTCGAGCATAGATCGGAAGGACCGGTGTCCCAAGTGCCCGGATCCCGTGCGGTTCCGGGCGCGCGGACGGGCGGAACGGACCGGCGCGGCCGCCGCCCGGGACCTGCCCCACCGGCGGCGCGGGCGGGTCGTGGCGCGCTCGTTCGCGGAGTGGTGCGGCGTCCTCGGCCTCCCGCCCGGGCCGTCGGTGCCCTTGCCGGCCCGAGACCCGTCCCGGTCCGGGAACCGGGTGGTTGTAGTGGGTGGCGTGGTGGATGGCGGGGTGGGTGACGGGGGAGTCCACCACGGCACGCGGCGAGGCGGCGGTTGACGGCCGGTCCGGGCCCCTGTATAAAACCACTTGGTTATTGAACGAAGGGGTTATGTACATGAGCCCGGACCTGCTCGATGCGACGTTCGCCGCGCTGGCCGATCCGACGCGGCGGGCCATCCTGGCCCGGCTGGCCTCGGGGGAGGCCACGGTGACGGAGCTGGCCGCGCCGTTCCGGATGAGCCAGCCGGCCGTCTCCAAGCACCTCAAGGTGCTGGAGCGGGCCGGCCTCGTCTCGCGCGGCCGCGACGCGCAGCGGCGGCCGTGCCGGCTGGAGGCGCGCTCGCTCAAGGCCGCGACCGACTGGCTGGAGAACTACCGCCGCTACTGGGAGGAGAGCTACCAGCGACTGGACGCGCTGTTCGACGAACTCAAGGCCGAGGAGGGCACCCGCGGGGGCAAGCCGGAAGGGGCCTCGTGAACGGAGCCGGAGCCCTGGAGGTGACGACGCCGACCGACAGGGAGATCGTGCTGACCCGCGTCTTCGACGCCCCCCGGCGCATGGTGTTCGACGCGTGGACCAGGCCCGAACTGCTCGTGCGGTGGTACGGCGCCCGCGGCTGGAACCTGGTCGTCTGCGAGGTCGACCTCCGCGTCGGCGGCCGCTGGCGCTTCGTGTCCCGCGGCCCCGGCGGCGCGGAGATGGGACAGGGCGGCGTGTACCGGGTGGTCTCGCCCCCCGGCCGCCTGGTCCACACCGAGACGTTCGACGACCAGTCCTACCCCGGGGAGACGCTGGTCAGCCACGCGTTCACCGAGCGGGACGGCAGGACCACCCTGACCAGCACGGTGCTGTACGCCACCCGCGAGGGCCGCGACATCGTGCTCGGCTACCCGATGGCGCGCGGTGTCGCCGAGGGCTACGACCGGCTCGCCGGGCTGCTCGCCCGGACGCCCGGCCGGTCCGGGAACCCCCGGCCGGAACACGACCTCCTGGCCGGGACCGGCCAGGGGCACGCGACGAAAAGGTGAACGATCATGAATTGGACGCTGGAAGTGGTGGTGGTCCCCGTCTCGGACGTGGACCGCGCGAAGACCTTCTACGCCGAACGGCTCGGCTTCACCGTGGACCACGACACCAGGGTCGGTGACGAGGTGCGCATCGTGCAGCTGACCCCTCCGGGGTCGGGCTGCTCGGTCGTCATCGGGAAGGGGTTCGTCGAGGACATGCCGCCCGGCTCGCTGCGAGGGCTGCAGCTGGTGGTCCCGGACATCCACAAGGCGCATGCCGAGCTCGCCGGGCGCGGGGTGGAGGTCGGCGAGATCCAGGTCCTGGGCGAGAACCCGAGGCCCATGCCCGACCCCCTCGACAACGTCGGGTTCTTCTTCTTCAGCGACCCGGACGGCAACGGCTGGGCCGTGCAGCAGATCTCCGATCGCGGGTAGCGCGGGCCGGATCCGGGGAGGGGGCGCCGTACCGGCCGGGCATGGCCGGTGACCCCGGGGGGCGGCCGGGACGATCCGATGATCGTCGGTCCCGGCTCCGGCGAGGGGAGCCGGGACCCCGCGCCCGGGTGGCGTGCACGGCGTGACGCAGCGGCTCCGGCCGGGGGGAGACCCGCGGGCGGCGCCGGGACCCCGCAGGAGTCAGGCGTAGAGGAACCAGTAGCCGTGCTCGGGGTTGCAGGTGTACGAGGTCCACCAGCCGCTGGAGATGCCGAGGTTGCCCACCCGGTGGCAGTCCCAGTCGTAGTAGTAGACGTTCCTGAGGGTGGCGGCCTCGGCCGGTGCCGCCCCGAGGGCGACCGTCAGGCCACCGGCCAGAACCACCGAGGCGAGCAGGGCACGTGCTTTGGCCATGAGTCCTTCTTTCTCGTGCGCGACGGGCGTTCCACCGGAAGGCCCCGTCTCCCCCCGGGACGGCGGGCACCGGAAGTATCACATCGGCGATCATCCGGGTACAGGTCACGCCCGATCGTCCCGGCCGGTGGGGGGAGGCGCGCAGGTGGGGGCGGGGGGTGGGGTGCGGCGGGGTGAAACGTTCACCGCCCCGTCCCGGGGGAGCCGTCCTCGAGGAATCCCGCCCCGGGAACGGCCCCCGGAAGCCGCGTCCGGACGTCGAGCCCGGGGTCGTGTCCGGGTGCGGCCCGCGAGGGACGCCCGGGGGAGCCGCCCACGGGAGCCGCCTTCGGGAAAGCCGCCCCCCGGGAGCCGTCACGGGAGCCGTCACGGAGCCGTCACGGAGCCGTCACGGAGCCGTCACGGAGCCGTCACGGAGCCGTCAGGGTGTCCCCACGCGGCGCAGTTCCAGCAGCTCGCTGCGGTAGTCGGGGCCGTTGGGGAGCCAGGACGGCAGGATGAGCCCGTGGGCCGTCAGCGTGCGGCCGTGCCAGCGGGAGCCCACCGGCGCGGTCGTCGCCGCCTCGCTCGTCACGACCTCGTAGACGGCCTCGGGGTCGAGCCCGGCCAGGCGCAGCCGCCTCGGTGGCCGCCCGTCCAGCGTGAACGGGTTGTAGGCGAGCACCACGACCCGGTCGTCCAGGACGTACTGCACGGCCGAGGCGGTCAGGCCGGGCGTGCCCGCCAGGCGGTACAGGCGGCCGTGCTGCACGACCGGGCGGATCGCCTTGTAGGCCGCGACCAGGCCGGCGGCCTCGGCCAGCTCCTCGGCGCTCCACGCCGTCAGGTTCCCGCCGATGCCCAGGATCCCGGCCATCGCGACGTGGAAGCGGTAGCGCAGCGGCACCCGCCTGCGGGTGTGCGGGTTGGGGCTGTCGGTCACCCAGGCCGACATCGTCCCGGCCGGGTACAGGTACGAGAAGCCGTGCTGGATGGTCTGCCGGTCGCGGGCGTCGGTGTTGTCGGAGGTCCACACCAGGTCGGTGCGGCGCAGCACGGCCAGGTCGACCCGGCCGCCGCCCCCCGAGCACGACTCGATCCGCAGGCCGGGACGGCGCCGGCGCAGCTCGTCCATGACGGCGTGGACGCCGTCGGTGTGCTCGATCCAGAGCATGTCCGCGCGCTCCCCGGCCTCGGGCCAGCCCGCCTGGCTGAAGCTGCGGTTCATGTCCCACTTCAGGTAGGCCAGGTGGTACTCGCCCACCAGGCCGTCGAGCCAGCCGATCGCCCACTCGCGCACGTCGGTACGGGCGAAGTTGAGCACGAGCTGGTTGCGCATGGTGTCGCGGCGCCGCCCGGGGTGGTGCAGGACCCAGTCCGGGCGGTCGCGGTACAGGTCGCTGTCGGGGTTGACCATCTCCGGCTCGACCCAGAGCCCGGGGACCATGCCGAGGGCGCGGACCCCGTCGAAGAGGCGGGTGAGCCCGTCGGGGAAGCGGCCGGGGCTGGGCCACCAGTCCCCGAGGCCGCGCGAGTCGCGGTCGCGGGTCCCGAACCAGCCGTCGTCCACCACGAACAGCTCGGCGCCCAGTCCGGCGGCCCTGGCGGCCAGTTCGAGCTGGCCCGCCTCGGAGACGTCGAAGCCGGTGGCCTCCCAGGAGTTGTAGAGGACCGGCCGCTCCTCGTCCGGCGCGGGCAGGACGTGGCCGCGGGTGTAGGCGTGCCAGGCCCGGCTCGCGGCACCGTACCCTCCGTCGGCGTACAGGCCCAGCGCGGACGGGGTGCGCAGGCGCTCGCCCGGCGCCAGGTGCGCGTGCGGCCCGTCGTGGCCGGAACCGCAGGTCACCGCGACGTCGCCCTCGGACCGGTGCTGCGCGGTGAGCCGCCAGGAGCCGCTCCAGGCCAGCGCCACGGTCCACACCTCGCCGCTCTCCTCGGTGGCGTCCCCGGCGTCGATCATGATCCACGGGTTGGCGCGGTGGCCGGTGGTGCCGGTCCTGCTGGTGAACGTCGTCTCCCCGACCGGCAGCCCGGTCCGCTGGAGCTGCGTCTCGCGTCCCCACGCCCCGAAGACCCCGGTACAGCGGTGGGCGGGCCGCTCGGGAAGGACCCAGCTGCCGGAGTCGAGCCTGCCGAACCGCACCGGGGCCGCGCCCTCGTTGGCCACCGTGACCCACCGCTCGACGACGTCGGTGTCCTCGGCGCAGCGCACGTGCAGGCCCACCCGCAGGCCGTACGCCTCGTCGCGCAGGACCAGCTCGATCTCGCCGGGCCCCGTGACGGCCTCCACGTAGGACAGCTCGACCGAACGCACCCCGCCCTCGTAGACGGCCTGCAGCGACGGCACCCCCCAGCGCCGCCCGCCGTCCACCGGCAGCAGCTCGTCGACGTCGCGCGGGTCGAGGAACCCCGTCTCCTGGCGCGGGATCGGGAACCGCGCGGCCTCGGCCAGTGCCGCCTCGGGCAGCCTCGGCCCCCAGTACCACTGCACGACGCGGACGTCGGTGCCGACGTCGGCGCCGGTCTCCACGCCGAACAGGTACGTGGAGGCCGGGGTGACGGCCGCCCAGGTGCGTTCGGCCACCGGGGTGATGGGCATGCTCTGCTCCGCTCGTGAGGGGCCACCGCCGGCACCGGCGGGACGGCGGGACGCCGAGGAGGTCCTGGCCAGACACTAACGGGCCGGGAACGCGGTGGCCGGCGGCCGGGCGGTCAGGACGGCGGGGTCCCCTCGCGGCCCTCGCGGGAACCCGCGTACGCCCGCCGCCGGAACCGCGCCAGCCATCCGGGCATGCGGAGCTCGGGATGGGCGTTCAGGACCGGGTCGAAGGAGACGTCCGGCAGCGGGGGCCCGCCGTCGACCGTCAGCGTCGCCAGGGTCCACGGCCGCCCGCGCGAGGGCAGGGCCCGCAGGTGGAAGGTGAGGCGGCCACCGCTCAGCCGGACGAGGTCCGGCGGCACCGGCGGGCCCGACGGGTCGGCCACCAGGCGGAGCCTTCCCTTGCGGTGCACGTAGGAGACGAGGGTGGAGTACCGACCGGCCGTGAAACCGCCGCGCGGGAAGGGCAGCCGGTCCAGCGGCGGGAGCGGGGTGCAGGTGGACAGCAGCAGGTCGAGGTCGCGGCCGGGCCCGGCGCCGTCCGGGACGCGTACGGCCAGGCCGAGCACGTCGGGCAGGGCCCCCGGCGTCGAGGTCGACTTGGACAGGCGGACGGTGACCTCCGTCCGCCCCGGCCGGTCCAGGACGCCGACGCCCAGGGGCCTGGACGTCTCCGTCCCGACGGTCAGGACCCCGCTCAGGGTGATGCCCCCGGGGTGCAGCGCCCTTCGTCCCCGGCGCGCCCTGGCGACCGTTCGGGCGAGACGGTGGGTCACGCTGTCACCGTGCCTGAGCACGGCCGAGTTCGGTGATGACATCCGGGATCCGTGCCCGCCGGCGTGGCCGTGACACCTTCGGCCCCGGGCCGTCTCCCACGGGCCCGGCCGGGGCCCGGCTTCCCTCGTCCAAGCCGGGACCCGGCCGCTCAACCGGTGGCGAGCCGCTCGGCTTCGTGGTGCAGCACCTCGACCAGGATCAGTTCCAGACGAAGGTCCGGATCCGCGAGGATGTCCGACGGTGTCATCACATACCTCCAGCCTCGCAGGTGGGGACGCTCCGCCGGGCCGTGCGGTTACCCGTCATAGCGGGCCGGTATGAAGACGCCCGCCACCGCCCCGCCACCGCCCCGCCACCGCTCCGGCCACCGCTCCGGCCCGCCCCACCGGCCCGCAGGCTCCAGGCGCGTCAGTTCGTGCCCGGCTCCGCCCAGAAGAGCGTCCCGGAACCGCTCAGCTCGATCGGCCCGTACGAGGCGGGCACGAACACCGACTCGCCGGGACGCAGGGTGTGCCCGCCGCCCTCGACCTCGCCGGCGGTGCAGAGCAGGATGCGCGGCGGCCCGCCCCGCAGGACGAGGCCGGAGCCGGGCACGGCCGTGCCGAGCCGGAACTCGGGCGCGGGGGTGCGGTAGAGGCCGTCCTGCGGCTCGATCCGCAGCGCCGGGACCGAGGGGTCGGTGACCCGCAGCAGTTCCTCCACGTCCATCGGCTTGCCGGTCAGCCCGGCGCGCAGCACGTTGTCCGAGCCGCCCATGATCTCCACGCCGAAGCCGCTGAGGTAGCAGTGCAGGACCCCCGCGCCGAGGAAGATCGCCTCACCCGGCCGCAGGTCGTGGCGCCGCAGGAACAGCGGTGCCAGGCAGGCCGGGTCCTCGGGATGGATCCCGGCCAGCCGGACGACCAGCTCGTGGTCGGGGCCGCCGTCGGCCGACGCGGCCCGCGCGATCGCGTCCAGCAGCTCGGCCCGGCCCTCCTTGGGCCACTCCACCAGCGCGCGCAGCGCGGCGGAGGTGTCCCCGGCCGCCAGCGGGGCGACGATCGGCTCCAGCGCCGGCAGGCCCAGCCCGCCGATGAGCGCGGCGGCCTCCCCGGGCGGCCGGAACCCGGCCAGCGCGGTGAACGGGGTCAGCGCGCAGATCAGTTCCGGCTTGGGGAACGGGTCGACGTAGGTGCCCCGGGCGAAGCCCTCCTCGGCCTGCTCCCGCGAGGGGTGCACCTGCAGCGACAGCGGCAGGTCCACCGCGATCAGCTTCAGCAGGTACGGCAGCCGGGAGCCGAACCGCTCGACGGTCTCAGGGCCCAGCTCGGCCACCGGGTCGGCGGCGACCGCGTCGGCGAGGGAGTGCCAGGTCCCGTCCCGCAGCACCGACGAGGACCCCGACGGGTGGGTGCCGAACCACATCTCCGCCTCGGGCCGCTCGGCCGGGGACGGCCGCCCGGTCAGCGTGGCGATGGCCGTGTGCGATCCCCAGTCGTAGTTCTTCACCGGGTTGCGCAGGAGGCCGATCGTGCCGGCCGTCGCGCGGGCGGCGGGGGTACGGGAGTCGTTCATGATCGTCTTGTGTCCCTGGGTCCGTGAGGGGAGGCCGAATGAGTAGCGCAGAACGCCGATGCTACGCGCCTCGCCTGCCCGGTTCCCCGGCGACCGCGATAGGGGGGCACGGGCGTCCCACCCCTGCCGTAGGTCCGAGATGAGGGGTTTTCAGGTGATACGGGGTCCTGGAGACTCCGCTGGGAAAGGGCCCTGACGCGTCCATGGCCTCACCGTTCCCGCCCCTGGCGCGCCGTTTCGCGCGAGGGGCCACCCCGGAAGGAGACAGTGAGATGAGCATGCGCCCGCTCGGAATCGACGGTGCGTGGGTGTTCGAGCCGAAGGTGTACCCCGACGACCGGGGCAGCTTCCACGAGTGGTTCCGCGAGGGGGACCTGAGGGAGGCCGCCGGTCAGGGGATGTCCCTGGCGCAGGCGAACTGCTCGATCTCGCGGCGGGGCACCCTGCGCGGCGTCCACTTCGCCGACGTCCCGCCGAGCCAGGCCAAGTACGTCACGTGCGTCCGGGGCGAGGTCTTCGACGTGGTCGTCGACATCCGGGTGGGATCGCCCACCTTCGGGCGGTGGGAGGCGGTGCTCCTGGACGACGAGGAGCACCGCGCCGTCTACATCTCCGAGGGGCTCGGGCACGCCTTCATGGCGCTGTCCGACGACGCCACCGTGGTGTACCTCTGCTCCGAGGGGTACGCGCCCGGACGCGAGCACGGGATCGACCCGATGGACGCGGAGCTGGGGATCGAGTGGCCCGCGGGGGTGAGGCCCCTGCTGTCGCCCAAGGACGCCTCGGCCCCGACGCTCGCCGAGGCCCGCCGTTCGGGCCTGCTCCCGCGCTACGAGGAGTGCGACCTGCTGTACGCCAAGCTGCGCAGCTGAGACCGCACGCCCACCGGGCCCGCCCGTACACCGGAGCGGGCCCGTCGCCCGTGCATCGGACCGGGCGGGACCGGACCGGATCGGGGCCGGGCCGTGGAGCGGATCCGTCCGTCGTCCTCGCCGCGCCGTCCCGCGCACCGGGCGGCGAGGGACGGCACGGGACGGCACGGGGCGGGGCGGCGCGGACGGCGCGGCGGCGGGGTCAGACGGCCCGCACACCCGCCTTGAGCGGCTCCCACCAGGCGCGGTTGTCCCGGTACCAGTCCACGGTCTCGGCCAGGCCGGTGGTGAAGTCCTTCGCCGGCCGGTAGCCGAGCTCTTTCTCGATCTTGCTCCAGTCGACCGAGTAGCGACGGTCGTGGCCCTTGCGGTCCTCCACGTAGGCGATGCTGCTCTCGTCCGCGCCCAGCGCCTCCAGCAGCAGGTCGGTGAGCTCCCTGTTGCTGAGCTCGGTGCCGCCGCCGATGTTGTAGACCTCGCCGGGACGGCCCGAGGTGCGGACCAGCTCGATGCCCCGGACGTGGTCGTCCACGTGCAGCCAGTCGCGCACGTTGAGGCCGTCGCCGTACAGCGGGACCTTCAGCCCGTCGAGCAGGTTGGTGATGAACAGCGGGATGACCTTCTCAGGGAAGTGGTGGGGCCCGTAGTTGTTGGAGCAGCGGGTCACCCGCACGTCCAGCCCGTGGGTGCGGTGGTAGGAGAGCGCCAGCAGGTCACCGGCCGCCTTGGAGGCCGCGTAGGGTGAGTTGGGGCTCAGCGGGTCGGTCTCCGGCCAGGACCCCTCCGCGATCGACCCGTACACCTCGTCGGTGGAGACGTACACGAACGTCGCCTCCCGGCGCAGCGCGGCGTCCAGCAGCGTCTGGGTCCCCACCACGTTGGTCCGCACGAACGCGTCGGCGCCGAGGATCGACCGGTCGACGTGGGACTCGGCGGCGAAGTGCACCACCTGGTCGTGCGCGGCGACGAGCTCGCCGACGAGCCCGGCGTCGCAGACGTCGCCCTGGACGAAGGCGAAACGATCGCTGTCGCGGACCGTGTCGAGGTTGGCGGGATTGCCGGCATAGGTGAGCTTGTCCAGAACCGTGATTGTTTCCGGGCCGTCCGTGCCGAGAAGGGTACGAACGTAGTGGGAGCCGATGAATCCGGCGCCCCCGGTGACGAGAATTCTCATCGGAGATGCACCTCGCTGTGATCGCTGACGGGAGACCTGGTTCCGGGACCGTAGGCGCCGCGGGGGCGACGCCCCTCTGTTCATGCGCGGGCGCCCGAATTACGGCACGTGTCCCGGAACGGCTTTCAGCCGCGTTTCATCGTCACGGAATTCACGGGCCGCGCCTTCGACTGTAGGGCGCGGGATGCGGGGTGAGAAGCCCTGACCGGGGAAAAACAAATCACCGGCCGGAAATAGGGGGGCGAGGGGAGAGGGTAGGGGGTTGATGCCCTCTAAGAGCTGCTAACGCAATGAGTTGAGGCGACGCCAGCAGATCAGGGCACAGCCGAGGCTGAGGAAGGCTTCGTGGATGTCGTCGCGGACTTCCCAG
>NZ_JBVJIA010000044.1:0-58752 GCF_055586505.1 Streptosporangium sp. NPDC050148
CTTCCTCCAGGTCCGTGTCTGCGGATGCCTGAATCACAGTACTCATCAGGTGTATCTCCTTGATCAGGAGTTACACCGAAAACCGTACAGTTCCGGCCTTGGTGAAGATCGGCGCGGTGTTCGTAGCGGATACGTAGCCTTTCCGGAGACGCTTCGGAGCGACAGGGAGTGACCTAATCATGACGATTAGTTGGCTGGGAGGGCGCGGGAACCTACAGTCAAGGAATGCTTGATGACGGGAACGGGGTCGCCGGAGGCGACGAGGCGGTAGGGGGGCTCGCGACACTCCTCGCACCGGTCGGGCTCCGGGAGTTCTTCGGCGGTCACCACGAGAGCGCGCCGCTCTACGTGCCGGGTGCGCCCGGGCGGTTCCGGGATCTGCCGCAGTTGGCGGACGTCGACTTCCTGCTGACGGCGACCGTCTCGGACCGGATCCGGCCCGGTGACGGCGAGCGCCTGGTGCGCAGCGAGGCCGGCGGCGGGCTGACCGAGCGCCGTGTGCAGATCCTGAGCTCCTTCGCCGTCGACGTCCAGGCCGTCTACCGCGCCTACGACGATGGCTTCACGCTGATCGTCAACCGGCTGCACCGGCGGCACGACGCGGTCGCGCGGCTCTGCCGGGAGCTCCAGGCGCAGTTGCGCTTTCCGGTCGGCGCCAACCTCTACCTCACGCCCGCTCGCAGCCAGGGCTTCCTGCCGCACGCCGACAGCCACGACGTGTACATCCTGCAGCTGCACGGCTCAAAGGTGTGGCACGTCAGCGCACCCGAAACCGAGCTCCCGCTGCGCACCGAGCCGGGCGGGCCGCGCGCGTTGCCTGAACCGGAGATCCGCACCCTGACGCCCGGCGACGTGCTGTACCTGCCGCGCGGCTGGCGGCACGCGGCACTGACCGGTGAGACGTCCTCGATGCATCTCACGGTCGGGGTAGAGGCCTACACCTGGCACGACTACCTCACCGTCGCGCTCGACGTGCTCGCCGAATCCGACGTGGCGTTCCGGGCCGCCCTGCCCCGCTCCTACTTCGACGGCCCGGTCGACCCCGACCAGATGGACGCGCTCACCGCCCGCCTCGCGTCCGCCCTCGATGACTCGGGAGTGCGGGCGCGGGCCCGCGATCGGCTGTGCTCCCGCCTGTCGCGCCAGACCCTCCCCACCGGGTTCCAGCGCTTTTCCTCACTCGACGCACTGTCCGCCCTGGAACCCAGCGCGAGGATCCTGCGTAACCCGGGCATCATCTGCGTCGTTCGCACCGGCGCCGCCGAGACAACCATCGAGTTCCTCGGTAACCACGTCACCGGCCCCGCCGTCGTGGCTTCGGCCCTGGCGTTCATCGCCGCAGAGACGAGCTTCACCGTCGCCGACCTGCCCGGCCCCCTCACCGACACCGACCGTCTCGACCTTGTCCGCCGCCTCATCAGCGAAGGCCTCCTGGAGGTAGACCCTAAATGACCGACGACATCGGAAGCGACATCATCGGCGGCGACATGGCCGAGGACGACCAGCGGATCCTTCGGCACTGGCGCGACAGCCTCATCCTGCTCGATGTCCGCTACGAGGACCGCCGTCTCGCCAAGATCGCCGCGCGGGCCATGACCGACCCGGCCTTCCGCGCGTCGGCGCTGGCGCCCGGCGAAACCGAAGCCGCCCCCTACGACGACCAGACGCCCGTCGAGATCCGTTTCCACGTCAACACGCCCACGGTCCTGCACGTCGTGCTGCCGCCACCCGCCGGAGAGGCCGCCCGGCGTCCGCCTTCGCTACGCGAAGCCCTCCGCTCCCGCACCAGCCTTCTCGCCACCGCGGCGATCTTCGGTAACGACGACTGGAACCTCTCCGACCCCGGCACCGACCCACCGATCTTCACCGGCCCGCACACGCCCGACGGCACCGACGGGCACGGCCACGGCACCGGGGACATATTCCAGCTCCCGGGCCACTGAAGGCCAGGGCCGTCAAACGCGCCAGAAGCGGACCAGGTCGGTGAGTTCGCTGCGCGCGCTCCATCCTTGCCGTGCGCGTGTAGCGCTTGCGGTCAGTTCAGGGGCTGTGCGTTCCCACAGATCGTCGGGAACGAGGTCGGGGGAAGACACGCGGCTGATTTTCTTCGAGCAGCGCGGTCGTCACTAGCCTGACACGCCGCTCATTTTGAAACGAGCTGTGATCAACTCCGAGATCATCCACCTGTTGGAGATCGCCCTCGCCGCCGATCCTGGCGGATCAGCGGCCCCTGCCCCGCTACGCGGGAGGCCGGATTCCTCCCCGGCCTGAAGGCTCGGGCATCCTCCGGTTATCCAGTAACCACTTCGCTCAGACGAACATCCAGCAGTAGAGCATCTGGTCGTGCTCCTTCGCGCGGCGAGCCAGCCCGACAAGTTCCTCGACCAGGGACAGCAGGTATTCGCTGTCGTCCGAGGAGTGGAGAGAGAACTCCTCGATCTTCGTCCAGCGTTCCGCCGCCGCGGGCAGGGACGAGTCGTCCGCGCCGGCGAGGATGTCACGCGCGTTCACCGACAACTCGTAGATGGCCGCCCCACCCAGGTAGGGGGAGTCCTCAGGCAGGGCATCCCACTCCTCGTCGGTCTGCGGGGCCGGATCGGGATACGAGGGGTACAGGGACACCGTATCGACCAGGCCGAGAAAGAAGTCGACATCGCCGACGAACGCCACGAGCTGGCCCAGGATCACCTGAGGGTCGACCCATTTAGTCACCACGGCGTCGAACCCGGCGACTCCGTACTCAGGATCGTCGATCACACGGGAACGGTCCGGTTGGACGGTCGCCGCCGCACGATCCGCAGCCCGGTAATACTCACAAAAGACGCTCACGCGAGCGATCCTGGCCCGGCGCGCACACCAGGGCAACCACTCGGGCATACCTGCCCAGTGACCATGTCGCACATGATCGACCGCCTTGACCTGCCAACGTAACGAAGCGAGGCGCCGTCGGCAGATGAGTACGCAGGCCAGTTCGAGGAAGGCCTAGTCAAGATCGGCGCGGACCTCCCGGCAGATGCGCGGGCGGCGGAGGCGAGCAGCACAGCGAATACCTGCTCAACGACCTGGCGCTATCTGTTGAGACCGCAGCCGTGTTCGATGCCGCGGCGGTCGATCAGCAGGCGTATCTACGACTCGCGCACCAAGCGCGGTACGTGTCGTGATCGTAGCCGCGATCGGTCAGGACGACGCCGGGACGCCGCCGAGGGCGGCCGCACTTGTCGCGGACCTTCGAGATCGCGTCCAGTAGCAGGCGAAACTGGGGGCGTCGCCCGCGGTTGGTGCCGGCCACGATGACGGCCAGTGGTATGCCGGTGGCAGCCGAGCTCATTGTGGTGAGCGCTGTTATCCCGCCAGTACGGCCGGGGTGGAGGGTGCACCTTCGGCCAGGTAGCGCTCGACCAACGTGGCCAGTCCGAGGGGGTAGACCTTCTGGTGTGTTGAGCACGACTGGCACGCCGGTGATTTTCCGAAGTGGTCGATGAGGGCAGCAAAGGAAGGATTGACAGCCGGGTCGACGGTTTGCGTGCGGGCCTATGGCATGATCACCCCCCATGAGATGGACAGCGACAATGGCAGGTGCGCTGGGCCTGGCGACCCTGCCAGCCCCCACCCAGACCGCAACGGTCGTCGACGTGGTCGCGGCGGTGCAACGTCTGCAGGCCCAGAGCCGGTCGGTGAAGGTCGTTCAGCACACCGCGGCCGACTGGCCCTACGATCCCCGCTTCCGCGAGATGCCACGCGACGCGTGCCGGAGCGGCAGCGGTGACCCCCATCTGACAGGAGTGGCGCGGCTGGGCCGGGGCGGGGTGGTCGCCGCCGACATGACGCGATCCATGCCGCTCGGCGGGTGTCACCTGCAACTCCTGCGCAAGGACGCCGCGGGCGGCGATCGCCGGGCGGCCGACCTCGCCAAGGTCGGCGCGGCGGCCCACAAGGTACGCAGCGTCGGCGGCGTGCTGTACGGCGCAGGCCCGGCCTACGGCAAGACGTCCTGGGCACGGCTCGGCAACGCACCCGGCGGCGCGGCACTGTACGGCGATCAGATCATCGACGTCTTCGACCTCGGCACGCTCAAAGCGCTCCTCGCCTCGGCCTCCAGCAGCAAGCCGGGCCCACCCCTGCGCGACGCCGACAACCGCGCCGTGAAAAAGACCTGGAGCTACCGCGGCACGACCACCTTCGGGCACCTGTTCGCAAGGTCCAAACCGTTCAAGCAGATGCTCGGCGGGCGCCTGAACCCCCGCTACAGCGGCATCACCCTGCACTGGGGAATCTCCACCGACCTGTCCGGCAGGCCCGTCGTCGTGCAGGCGATCTGGCGACCGGGCGAGGGCTATCCGATGTCGTCGGTGGCGGTGGCCACCCGGTTCAGCTGGAACGTCGCAGCAACCGTCGTCAAGGCTCCGCCCGCTGCCAGCACGGCACAAGACCCCTACGGGGACGACGTCATCGACCTGTTCACGTCCTGACCGGCGAACCCCCCAAGGGTCGATCAGGAACCCGGGCGGTGCGACACCCTACGAGCCCTGAACCGCGAGCGTGGCGAACCAGTCCCCGACGACCATCGCTCGACCGCCGGTGCCCGCCGCCGAAATGGCCGCCACCAACCACGCGCCGGATCGCACCTGAGCGTGGCGGGTGTACGAGCGGCCGCGACTCAACACCCGCGGCCCGCGCCGCGTGAAACTGAGCGGCGACGCACCAGGGGTCGCGGCACGAAACGTATGCGTTTCACGGTGCGCGTACCACACCAGTGCCCCACCATCTCGGGTCCGCAGCCCATACACCCGCTGCGGGGTGGTGACACCCACCGCGAAACTCCACTGCCCCCGCAGTTCCGCGCGATCGGCACGCCGGGCCTGCAGCGCCTGGCTGGTGTAGCCGCCCGCGGCCAGCACCTGCCTGCTGTCAGCGCTGTCGTCGTCACCCAGGCGGGAGAGCCACTCGGCGTGCGCGTCCGCTACGCGCTGGGGGGTGTACATCAGCCCGCGGGCCTTCTCCCCCACCTCCTCGGCATAGCCGTCGGCATCGCGGGCGATCTGCGGAAACTCTCGCGCTTTCGCCGTCGATCCGGCCACCAGACGCCACCCGGGCAATCCTCCAGGTGCCGCGTGCTCCTGGAAGATCAGATGGCTGCGCGAGTCGCTCCACCCCTTGTACATCACGGTCACGACGAACCAGCGGGGCTGTCGTGGTGGTACTCGAGCGATGGTCAGTTCGACAGCCATGATCGGGGGTGGCCCTTTTCGCTGCTTGTCTTCCAGTGCGTTTAGTCGCTCTTGTGTGCGTATTAATTTTGTTTTTGATTTTGAACTTTCCAATTTCCTTTACAATGTAGATTTATAATGAAATGTCCACATTTACTTGGCCTACCGTTGATCGCAGTGAAAGGCTGGCACGCTTGATCCCGTATCGGTCACCGCCGACACCACCCCGGCTTCCCTGCCTGACGGCGCGCCCCTCACTCCCCTCGGCCACCTTGGACACCCTCCCGGCAACGGCCGGTTCCGAGGTGGTGGGGACGGAGGGAGTCGCCAGGCGGGGAATGTCTCCGCCCAGCTCGGTGCCGATTCGGTCAGATGATGGTGCCGGGCGGCCAGGCCGTTGCAGGTCCACCGGCGAACCTCCGCGCCAGGGCACGAGGTCGTTAGAGCTCACATGATCGGAAGATGCTCAACCAGCGTTGCCGGAGCTCTGTACGAAGAGTGGAGGAAGGTAGAAACAGTGGGTTAGATCTGTCGTCGGCGAACATGAACTTTTCGCCCGGAGATCCCCAATTTGGACGATCGCTGAGCGCTACTCCCCCGTCTCCCCGTCCACCGACTCGCGAAGGAGATCGGCGTGACCGTTGTGACGCGCGTACTCCTCGATCATGTGGACCACGATCCACCGCAGGGACGGCGTCTCGCCGCCGGGCCAGGACCGCTGGGCCGGACGATCCAGGCCGCCGTCGTCCAGCGCCTCGGCGACCGCCTCACGGGAGCGCTCCACGGCCTTCTCCCACACCGCGAACAGCTCCTGTGGGGAGTCGTCGGCGGCGGAGTTCCATTCCCAGTCCCGGTCGGCGCGCCAATCTGCGGTGTCCCACGGCGCAGATCGGTCCCGCCCGTGCAACCAGCGGGAGAACCAGTCGTCCTCCACGTACGCCAGATGCTTGAGCAGCCCGCCCAGCGTCATCGACGAGGCACCGACCGTCGCCGTCAGTCCCGCGGTGTCGAGGCCCCGGCACTTCCACCTCAACGTCGCGCGCTGGTAGTCGAGGAAACCCAGGAGGGTCGCCGTCTCGTCACCTGCGACAGGCGGCTCGGGCCGACCGTGCTCGTCCACCTCAGTCATGAACGGCAAGCATAGCGATCGTGATCGCCGCCGGTCAGGAAACACCCGGCCCCGTGTTCCAGGGACGCGGCGAACCCGATCTGACCGCTATCAGACGTAGTTCGGCGGTGTAGAGCTCCCCGTCGGCGTCTCGCAACCAAAGCTGGTCCAGGTCGGGCAGCATCTCGGTGACGGTGATCTCGCCAGCTCCCTCCTCGGCGGTACGACGGATCAGCTTGGCCATGAGGTTCACCATGGGCAGGCTACGGAAGTCCATCGCCAGCGGCTTCCTCTCGCTCGGTACCCGGATGAAGCCCCGCTCGGGCAGACCGTGCCGGGATCGCCAGGACCGTGCGGCGGCGTAGCGCGAGCGCTCGTCCTTGCGATTGGCCCAGGTGGGTTCGGCGGCCGGGAACGTCCAGGTCTCACGGCTCATGACCAGCCGGTCGATGGTGACGCGCGGCCGATGCCCCGATCGGCCGAGAGGGCGGAACGCGTTGGTCGTCAGGGCGGTCAGCGGGTCTCCGGCGGCCTCCAGGAACGGGTAGGTCCGCTTCTCCTCGCGGTGCCGTACGACGAGCGTCTCACCTTCCCGCGTCACGAACAGGTCCAGGATGGAGTGCATGGTTATGCCGGGCGGGGGTTCGGTCGCCTCCCCTCCGATGCTCAGGTAGGCGTTGCCCGGCAGCATGAGTTCGGCGGCCCGGGACATGCGCGAGGTCGTCAGCGGCGAGTCCGCCCGGGGAACGATCAGGAGCCGGCCGTCCGGGTGAGCGGCCGCCGTCGCCTCGCGCAGCCGGCCGGGATCGGGGTGTTGGCTGACGAAGGACCTGTTCTCGATGGTGTTGGCCGCGCAGTGCAGTTCGCCGAGCACGTAGTCGGCCTCGCCGCGCGCCAGGGATTCAGCGTCGGTGGCGATCACCATGAGGTCCGGGGAGAACCAGCGGGCACCGCTCCACCGGGGCGGCCCCACTGGGAACTCCAGGGCTACCCGATCGGCGATGGCGGCGGCGGAGACCCGGTGCTCCCGGACGTCCCCCGGCGGCAGATCGAGGATCCTGGCCCACTTTTCCTGGAACTCCGCCGTCACCTCGTGGACGATCTCCGATTCCGGGCTGAGGGTGAACTGCCCGAGTTCCGGCATGAGAGTGGTCAGGAGCTGGACCAGGGGCAGATCCGCACGACCGGTCCTGGCGGTCTCCCGGTCGAAGATCTCACACGCCAGGGCGTCGTAGCGGTCGCCGACCGTGTTGACGAGCCACAGCGCGCTGTCCAGTACCAATCCCAGCGGTGCGGTCAGAGCGGCGAGCACCCGGGACCCCACCTGGACCTCGGCCGAGCGGACGGTGTCCTCGTAGACCAGGGTCCGGCCGGCGTACAGCCCGCCTGAGCGGCGGCTGGCCTCCTGGTCGGTGAGCCGCTCGAAGGTGTCGGCGAGCTCCTGCTGGGCCTTCATCAGCCGGTCGGCGTCCCCCGCGGCGGCGGCCACGCCCTCCCGCGCCGCCGTCAGCTCTCGCAGCGGCCGGCTGACCCGGTCACGGACCCGTGGGTCGGCGATCGCCTCGATCCGCGCCGCCAGTGTCCGCTCCGGCCAGGTCTCCAGCGGGCCGGACAGGTCGATCCGGACCGCGCCGACCTCGCGCAGCCGCAGCAGGGCCGCCACCGTGGCCGGGACCGGCGGGTCACCGACGATCTCCCGTACGGTCCGCTGCCCGTCGCACCGTGCCAGGACCCGCAGTTCCGCGACCGTCAGCGTCACCGGCCTGGCGAACGGCCGGCGCAGCAGCCCGCCGGTGAGCGACGCCGACAGCTCGCGCCGGGGACGCAGCCAGGGCCACACCTCGGGCAGGGCGGCCAGCGTCCCGGCGAGCGTGCCGATCGCCCAGTCCTCGAAGTAGGTGGTACGTCGGGACAGGAACCCCGTCCCGGGGTCCACGACGATCCCCGTGTCCTCCGGCACCAGCCGGGCCCAGCCGAACGGGCCGAAGAACCCCACCGTGTCGTTCTTGAGGCAGTAACGCTGCAGGTAGGTCGCGATGGTCAGCTCGTGGCGGCGGCCGCGCTTGGCGCGGGACTCGCCCGCCGCGATCTTGTCCAGAGTGAAGCGGACCACCTGTGGGTTCTGCCAGGCCACCGCCTCACGGAAGGCGCCGTCGACCGCGATCCGGCCCATGGCGTCGGACAGGCGTTCGGTGGCTGCGGCGTAGACCTTCTCGTAGGCCGCCCCGGAGTCGGCGGCGGTGGAGTCGCCGGCGGCGGCGAGCTCGTCGTCACAGATCTCCAGGAACCTCCTGGCGGCGAATCCGGCACCGCGCAGCGCGACGTCGCGCCACACGACCCAGCCGGTACCGCCCAGCGGCACGTGATGCTCGCTCATCAGGTCTCGATCTCATCCAGCAGGGTGGCGAACTCGTCCGCTCCGTACCGCTCGACCTGGGCTCGCAGGACCAGTCGCGCCAGCCCTTCCACCGTGGGTGCCTCGAAGACCTGGCGCAGGGAGAGCTCGATGACGAAGGACTCCCTGATCCTGGCGGTGAGCTGGGTCGCCAGCAGGGAGAAGCCGTTCAGTTCGAAGAAGGTGTCATGGACGCCGACCCGTTCGGTTTGGAGCAGTTCCTCGAAGATTTCGGTCAGACGGCGCTCGATCGGCGTGCGGGGGGCCACGTAGGTGTCGACCGCCGGGCCGTCGGAGGCCGGTAGGGGAAGTGCGGCCAGGTCGTAGCCGCCGTCCGGGGTGAGCGGCAGGCCCTCGAGGAGGAGCAGGTGCCCGGGGATCAGGCGGTCGGGCAGCCGGTTGCGCAGGTACGGGGTGATCGTGGCGGTGTCCTGCTCGGGGCCGGGTCCCGTCAGGTAACCGACCACTGCGAGGTCGCCGTCGTCCGTGACCTGCTCGGTCACCAGTGCGTCATGGATCTGCGGCAGCTCGCGCAGGACGGCCACGACGTCCCTCAGGTCATCGCCCGGGTTCTCTCCGCTCCGGGCGACGAGTTCCACCGTGCCGTCGCTCCAGCGGCGCGCGAGGTCGCCGGTGCGGCTGGTTCCGACACGGAGCTCGGCGACCTCACCGGTGGCGGCCGGTCCGCCGCCGGCGTGGACGAGCCGTACCGCGGGGCCGGTGCCCAGGGGGACGACTGTCGGTGCGGACTCCTCCGCCCAGTCCTGTGGAACCGGGTAGGCGGCCGCGGGCCGCCCGTCGCGGCCGAGGCGGTGCACGCCGACGGCCCGGCAGCCCGGTGCCAGGCGGCGCAGCGCGGTGATGTCGCAGGCCAGCAGGTCGCCCGAGTTCTCGATGAAGGCGTGGCGCAGGGCGGGCAGCCGCTCGCCCGCGAGGGCTCGCAGGATAGGCGGTGTCAGGTAGGCGACGGTGATCTCCTCGTCCCGCAGCCAGGCCGACAGGTCTCCGGTGGGTTCCCTCAGCACCAGGGTCCCGCCGGCGCGTAGCGCGCTGGAGACGGCCGAGATCAGGTGGCCGGGCAGCGTGGACAGCACGGCGAAGCGGTCACCGGAGGTGAAGTCGGCATGGGGAGCAGCCGGTCCGGGCAGGACGGGCCGACCTGCCGCCACCTCCTCGTCGCCGGGCCCGTCGGTGAGGGAGCTGAGATCGAGGGTGATGCCCGGCGCGCCGCCGGTCGGGCTCACGTCCAGCACCGTGTCCACCCCGAGGAAGTGGACGGGCACCGAACCGGCGTCCTCGATCACCGAGAACGGCACGCCCGCCTTTGCGCACCCCAGGATCGCGGCCACGAATGCGGCCGACCCTCTGCGCACCACCCCGTAGTGGGCTGGCGCCCGTCCGGCCAGCGTTTCGGCGACCCGGCCGGCCGCTTGAGCCAGTCGCGGGTAGCTCCACTCCCCCTGGCCGTCCCGCACCGCCGTTCCGGTCCCGGGCCATGACGGTGCCGCCTCGTCCGCCGCGGAGCCGCCGGACGGGAGCTCGTCGTGGCCGCCGGGGAGCGGGTAGTCCAGGAAGCTCCTGCCCGGATCCGTGACCGCGGCTTCCAGCAGGGCCTGGAGATGGGTGAGAAGGATGCGCATCATCTCCGGGTCGTAGCGGTCGGCGTTGAAGTCGAGGAAGATCTGGAGCGCTTCGTCGATCTCCTGAGTGGTGATGGTGAGGTCGAACTTGCTGGGGAGCGTGATCGCCTCCAGCGGCTTGACGTCGACCCCGCCGATCCGTTCCGGTTCCGGGCTGTCGATGGTGTTGAGCAGAACCTGAAAGAGCGGGGAGCGACGGGGGTCGCGCGGGACCTGAAGCTCCTTGACGATGACGTCGAAGGGAGCATCGGCGTGCGCCAGCCCTTCCAGCGCGACCTGCCTGGACCGGCCGAGGAGGTCGGCGAAGCTCGGGTCGCCGGACAGGTCTGCCCTGAAGGGCAGGGTGTTGACGAAGAATCCGATCAGTCCGTCCGTGCCGTCGGCGACACGTCCTGCCACCGGTACGCCGATCACCATGTCCCGCTGGCCGCACCAGCGTGACAGGACGGCGGTCAGTCCCGCCATCATCGTCATGAACATGGTCACGCCGTGGCGGCGGCACAGGTCGTGCATCGCCGCGGTCAGCGACTTCGGCAGGGTCAGCTCCAGGTGGTGACCGGGCGAGATCCGTAGCGGGGCCAGGCTCCTGCGGGTGGGCAGGGCCAGCGGAGGCGGCGGATCGGCCAGGTGCCGGCTCCAGTAGCCGACCTCCCGGCGCAACGCCGCTTCGCTCAGGGACTCGCGCTGCCAGACCGCGTAGTCGCGGTACTGGATCGGGAGGTCGGCCAGCCCGGCGCGGGCGGCGTCGCCACCGGCCTCGTAGAGCGCCGACAGCTCGCGGACGAGGAGGCCGACCGACCAGGCGTCGGAGACGATGTGGTGCATCGTGATCGAGAGCAGGTGCTCGGTCTCGGCAAGCCGGAGCAGCGCGCAACGAAAGAGCGGTCCGGTGGCGAGGTCGAAGGGCGTCGCGGCCTGCAGGTCAGCCAGCAGACGAGCGGTCTCGCGCGGGTCTTCCCGTTCACCGGTGAGGTCGGTGAAATCGAGCCTCCAGTCCTCGCCGAGCGCGTCCACGACCTGGGCCGGCCGGTCGTTCACCAGCGGGAACCGGGTGCGCAGTGTCTCGTGGCGGACCAGGATCGCGCGGATGCTCGCCTCCAGCGCGGGCAGGTCGAGCGGGCCGGTCAACAACCTTCGGCCATGGACGTTGTAGGCCGCTCCTGGCCGTACCTGGTCCTCCAGCCACAGACGTTCCTGTTCGAAGGAGAGCACCGGGCCGGCGTCCGCGGGCCGCCGGCCGACGGCATGCGTGCCGGGCATCGGCCGTGCCCCCGCCACCACCGCGGCGATCGTCGGGGAGGCGTAGAACTCCTTGATCGGGATTTGGAGACCCAGCGTCTTGCGGATACGCGCCACGACCTTGGGGACGAGCAGCGAGTGACCGCCCAGCTCGAAGAAGTCGTCGAAGATTCCCAGATCCGGGCATCCCAGGGCATCACGCCAGATCGCGGCGACCGCTTCCTCGTCGGGGGTACGGGGCGAGTGCGACATGGCCACAGGGTAAGCAGGCGGTTCCGGCGGGGCGACGCCCCTCTTCATGTGACATCTCAGCCCGCGGTGCCGTCGGTACGTTCGTGGTCCGGAGGTACGATGCGACGCGATCTTCCTGACTTTCCGACGGCCGCCGACGCGACCACCCTGGCCGAGCTGCTGCGCTGGCGGGCCAGGCGTCAACCGGAGCGCGTCGGCTTCGTGTTCCTGGGCGACGACCACGGCGGTGAGCGGCCGATAACCTACGCGCACCTGGATCGGCGGGCCCGGGCGATCGCCGGCGAACTCCGGCGCGCCGGGGTCGGCCCGAGCGATCGGGTGCTGCTTCTCTACCCGCCCGGTGAGGACTTCCTCACCTCCTTCCTCGGCTGCATGTACGCCGGTGCGGTGGCGGTGCCCACGTTCCCGCCCGACCCGCTGCGGCTGGAGCGTACGCTGCCCCGCCTGCTGACGATCGTGGCGGACGCGCGGCCCGCCGCGCTGCTGACCGTCGCGGCCCTGCTCCCCCTGGCAGGCGACCTACCCCTGAAGGAGCTTGCCTGGATCGCGACCGACACCGCGCCGGACGACGCGGAGGAATGGGCCGGACCCGGAGCCGACGCCTCCGCGCTGGCTCTTCTGCAGTACACCTCGGGCTCCACCGCCGAGCCGAAGGGCGTGATGCTCACCCATGGCAACCTGCTGCACAACTCGGGGATCGTCCAGGAGCTCTTCGGCACCGACGCGGCCATGCGCGGGCTGAGCTGGCTGCCGCCCTACCACGACATGGGTCTCATCGGCGGGCTCCTGCAGCCGCTGTTCGCCGGGTTCCCCATGTGGCTGATGTCCCCGGTCGACTTCCTGCGGCGCCCGGCGAGCTGGCTGGAGGCGATGTCGCGGCTGGAGCTGACGCTGAGTGGCGGGCCGAACTTCGCCTACGACCTGTGCGTCAGGAAGACCACGCCGGAGCAGCGGGAACGGCTCGACCTCAGCGCGTGGCGGGTGGCCTTCAACGGGGCCGAGCCGATCCGGCGCGCCACCCTGGCACGGTTCGCCGAGGCGTTCGCGCCTGCCGGCTTCCGTCCTGAGGCGTTCTTCCCGTGCTACGGCCTGGCCGAGGCCACGCTCATGGTGAGCGGCGGCTTCACTGCCGCCTCCGGGGAAGGCCCGGTCGGCTGCGGGCGTGGCGGCGCCGGCCAGGAGGTACGGATCGTCGATCCGGTGACCTCGAGGCCGTGCCCGGAGGGGCACGAGGGCGAGGTGTGGCTGCGCGGGCCGAGCGTGGCCGGAGGGTACTGGAACCGGCCGCTGGAGAGCCGGGAGGTGTTCCAGGCCGTGCCGGCAGGCGGCGGCGGGCCGTACCTGCGGACCGGGGATCTGGGAAGGCTCGCCGATGGCGAACTGACCATCACGGGCCGGCTCAAGGACCTGATCATCGTCAGGGGCCGCAACCACTACCCGCAGGACCTGGAGGCCACCGCCGAACGGGCCCATCCCCTCCTGCGGCCGGGCTGTGGGGTGGCGTTCACCCTGGAGCACGACGAGCCCGCGGTCGTGCACGAGGTCGCGCGGGACGCCGGTGACGTGGCCGTCGCGGAGGTGGCGCGGGCGGTCAGGACCCTGGTGGCCGAGGAACACGGTCTGCACGTCGGGCTGGTGGTGCTGATCCCGGCCGGCTCCCTGCCCAAGACCACCAGCGGCAAGGTGCGCCGGCGGGTCTGCCGGGACCTGCTGCTGTCCGGAGAGCTGCCCGAGATCGGCCGCAGCTCGATCGACCTGGAGGCCTGTCTGCGCGAGCAGGCCGCCGCCGTCTGCCGGCTCCCCGCATCGGACATCGCCCGCGAGCTCCCCCTGCTGGCCCTGGGCATGGACTCGCTCGCCGCCCAGGAGCTGAGCCGGCGGGTTCAGGCCGAGCTGGGGGTACGGCTCCCGCTGGGTGACCTTCTCGGCGGCGCCTCCCTTGCCGACGTCGCCTCCCTTGCCACCGATCTCCCGCTCCCGGTCCCCGCCGACGAGCCGATCGCCGGGGAGTCTGGCGACTCCGGGTCATCAGTGACCCCTCGGGTGTCGCAGGGGCAAAGGAACCTGTGGTTCCTGCACCGGCTCGAACCGGAGAGCACGGCCTACACCACGGCGGCCGCGTTCCGGCTGAACGGGAAGCTGGACACGGAAGCGCTGCAACGAGCCCACGACCGCCTCCTGGGGCGGCATCCGGCGCTGCGGACCGTCTTCGCCGAACGGGACGGCGAGCCGGTGCCGGTCGTCCGACCGGCCGACCCGCACTCCTTCTCGGTGTCGGAGCTCGGAGAGACGGAGCTGGAGGCCCGGCTCGAGGCCGACGCGAACCGGCCCTTCGACCTCGCCTGTGGCCCGCCGGCCCGGTTGCACCTCTACCGGCTCGCGAAGGACGCGCACGTGCTGCTGTTCGTCGCGCATCACATCGTGACCGACTTCTGGTCCACGATGGTCCTCGGCCGGGAACTGGAGGCGCTGTACGTCGAGGAGACCGGTGGCCCGGCCGCCGGGTTGCCCGCCCTGGACTCCGGTCCGGCCGGTGTGCCGTCCCAGCAAAAGGAGCAGGTGAACGGCGAAGAACGGCCCTTGCTCAGCGGCCCGGGCGGGACCCGCAGGTTCGGGATCGGTGCGCCGCTGACCGCCGGGCTGATACGCCGCGCGGCGGCGGAGGGGGTGACGCCCAGCGTCTTCCTGCTCACCGCCTACCAGGCGCTGCTGCACCGGCTCACCGGCCGGGACGACCTGGCGGTCGGCGTCCCCTTCGCAGCTCGCACCCGGCCTCACCTGGCCGGTCTCGTCGGCTACCTCATGAACCCGGCGCCGATCCAAAGTCAGGCCCGAGACACCTTCCGCGAGCTGCTGGCCCAGACCAGGGACCAGGTACTCGGCATGCTGGAGCGTCAGGACCACCGCGATTCGGCCCGGTTCCGGACGATGTTCGTCTTCAACCAGCCGGCCGCCGCCGACGCCGCGGCCTTCCCGGCGCTGCTGCTCGGTCACGGCGGCGTCCGGCGCCTGTTCGGCGAGCTGCAGGCCGAGTCGATACCGGTCGGCCTGCGTGAATGCGCCATGGATCTGGAGTTGTCGCTCACCGCGCTCGACGGCGACATCCACGGTTGTCTCCGCTTCCGGACCGACGCCTTCGACGAAGACGCAGCGGATCGGTTCGTCCGGCACTTCACGGCCCTGCTCGAGGCGGTGGTCGCCGACCCCGGCGCCGCACTGGGTTCGGTCCCGTCCGCCACCGCCGAGGAGCGCACCCGCCTGCTCGGCAGGTGGAGCACCGGCGGACCCGCGCCGGACATCGAACTTCCGGTGTCCCGGCTCGTCGAGGAGCAGACACTTCGCTCGCCGTACGCGACGGCCGTCGTGGCGGGCGGCGAGTCGCTGTCCTACCTGGAACTGGATCAGCACGCCAACCGGCTCGCGCACCTGCTGCGCGCCAGGGGCGTCGGCTCCCGCGGCCGGGTCGGCATCTGCCTGGACCGCGGCTCCGGCATGGTGGTGGCGATGCTCGCGATCGGCCGGGCCGGCGCGGCGTACGTGCCGATCGATCCGCTGAGCCCGGCCGACCGTGTCGCCGCCGTCTTCGCCGACGCCGGTGTGGACGCCGTGGTGAGCGAGGAGGCGCTCGCCGGAAGGCTTCGGGGCGTCACCGCTCCGCTGGTCCTGCTCGACGCGGATCGACCGGAGATCCTCGGCCACCCGGTGACGGCGCTGCCACCGCCCGCGCTGGACGATCCGGCCTACGTCGTCTACACCTCGGGCACGAGCGGGACGCCGAAAGGGGTGGAGGTCCCGCACCGCGCACTGTCGTTCTTCACCCGGCAGGCCGCCGAGCTGTACGGCATCGGCCCGGACGACCGGGTGCTGCAGTTCGCCTCGATCGGGTTCGACGCCAGCGTCGAGGAGATCTATCCCACCCTCACCCGTGGCGCGCGCCTGGTCCTGCGCACGGACCGGATGCTGGCCGACCCGGGCATGTTCCTGGCCGCCTGCGCGGCACAGGGGGTGACCGTGCTCGATCTGCCGACGGCGTTCTGGCACGAGCTCGTCGACGCGCTGGGCACACCGGGGACGCCGGGGACGCCGGGGACGCTGCCCGCCGCGATCCGGCTCGTCATCATCGGCGGTGAGAAGGCGTTGCCGGAGCGGGTCGCGGCGTGGCATGCCGCGGTCGGCAGCCATGTCCGGCTGGTCAACACCTACGGTCCCACCGAGGCGACCGTCGTCGCGACCAGCCACGAGCTCGACCGGCCGGGCCGTGAGGTCCCCATCGGCCGTCCGCTGGCGGGGGTCCGCGCCTACGTGCTCGACGTCGCATGCCGGCCCGTGCCGGTCGGCCTGACCGGCGAGCTGTATCTCGGCGGCGCCGGGCTGGCCCACGGCTATCTGAATCGCCCCGGCCTGACCGCAGAGCGGTTCGTCGCCGATCCCTTCGGTCCGTCCGGAGGGCGGCTCTACCGCACCGGTGACCTGGTGCGGCACCGGTCCGACGGCACGCTGGTCTTCGTGGCCCGCTCCGACCGGCAGATCAAGCTGAGCGGTTACCGCGTGGAGCCGGGCGAGGTCGAGGCGGCGCTGCGCGAACTGGACGGCGTCACCGACGCCGCCGTGGTGCGGGACGGGCGGTCCCTGCTCGCCTACGTGGTGCCGGAGACGTGCGTGGCCGACGAGTTGCGGGCAGCGCTGCACGCCGTCCTGCCCGGCTACATGGTCCCGGCCCGGTACGTGCCACTGCCCGCGCTGCCGCGAACCCTCAACGGCAAGACGGATCTCGGCGCGCTGCCCCGGCCGCCGGTGTCACAGCCGGGCGTCCAGGGGCCGTTCCGCACGCCGCAGGAGCGTGCGCTGGCGGAGATCTGGCGTGAGGTGCTCGACGTGGAGGAGATCGGCAGGACCGACGACTTTTTCGCGGTGGGGGGACACTCCCTGTCCGCGACCAAGATGCTGGCGCGGGTGAATGACGTCCTCGGTCTCGACCTGCCGCTCCGGGCGGTGTTCGAGACCCCTGTCCTGGCCGAGCTGGCGGACCGGCTTCGCCACGCGCCGCAGGCCCTGTCCCGGCGGGTTCCCCCCGCGCCACGGGACCGGCCGCTGCCGTTGTCGTTCGTCCAGGAGCGGATCTGGTTCCTGCAGCAGCTCGAGCCCGAGAGCACCACCTACAACGTGCCGCGTGCCCTGCGCCTGCGGGGCCGGCTCGACGTGGCGGCGATCGCCAGGACCCTGGACGATCTGGAGGTCCGTCACGAGATCCTGCGGACGACCTTCCCCGAGATCGACGGCGAACCCTTCCAGGAGATCGGCGAGCCGCGCGGAATCCCGCTGACCGTCGTCGACGGTGATGAGGGCCTGCTCCAGGAGTTCATCCTCGCGGCCGGGCAGGAACCCTTCGACCTGGCGAAGGGTCCCCTGCTGCGGGTCACGCTGGTCCGCCTGGCGGCCGATGACCACGTCCTGGTCGTGGTGGAGCACCACATGGTCCACGACGGGTGGGCTCAAGGAGTGTTCCTCCGCGACTTTCTCGAGCTCTACCAGGCCCATGCCACCGGCCGGCCGCCCTGCTTGCCCGAGCTGCCCGTCCAGTACGCCGACTTCGCCGCCTGGCAGCGGCGGACCTTCCAGGGCGAGCGGCTGCGGTCCCTGACCGACTTCTGGCGGGCACGGCTGCGCGGCGCACCGACGCTGCTGTCGGTACCCGGCGACCGGCCTCGCCCCGAGGTACTGGGCTCACGCGGCGGGGAGGAGACCCTCTTCATCGAGGGGCCGCTCGCCCGGCGGCTGCGGGAGTACGGCCGGGACCACGACGCCACCCTGTTCATGGTGATGCTCGCAGCCTTCGCCGTGCTGCTGCGAGAGCGCAGCGGGCAGGAGGACATCGTGGTGGGCAGCGGCATCGCCAACCGGCAGCGCCCCGAGCTGGAGAACCTGCTCGGAATGATCATCAACACGGTCCTGCTGCGCGTCGACCTCTCCGGCCGCACGAGCTTTCCCGACGTGCTGGAGCGGGTGCGGGAGGTCTGCCTGGAGGCCTACGCCCACCAGAACATGCCGTTCGAGAAGCTGGTGGAGAGCCTGCGTCCCCCGCGCAGCCTCAGTCACACCCCGCTCTTCCAGGTGATGTTCAACTTCCTCGACACGCCGATGCCGTCCCTGGTGGTTCCCGGCCTCGACGTCGAGGTGCTGAACGCCCACAACCGCTCCTCGAAGTTCGACCTGAACGTGGTGGTCATCCCGCACGCCGGGCAGCGGTTGGGCCTGGTGTCGGGGCCGGACGCGCCGGAGCGGATCGCGGTGCTGCTGGAGTACAACACCGACCTGTTCACCGTGGCCACCGTCCGCGGCCTGCTGGCCGAGTACCTGGAGATTCTCACCGAAAGCGTCATGCCATGACATCGTTGCCCGCCCTGTTCCTGGCGACCTGCGCCGAGCATCCGGAGAGGCCGGCGGTCACCTGCGGTCCGCGGACCCTGTCGTACCGCGAGCTGGCCGACGCGGCCGGAAGCCTGGCGGCCGAGCTCGGACGTCGCGGTGTGGGCAGGGGTGAGCTCGTCGGTGTGCGCGTGGCCCGATCCGTCGACGTCGCGGTGGCCGTGCTCGGCGTCATGCTGGCCGGGGCGGCCTACGTGCCGCTCGACCCGCGCTACCCGGCCGAACGCCTGCGTCTCATGACCGAGGAGTGCCGTATCTCCCATGTCGTGGGCGACTCCGTGCCGGTCTGGGGCCATCCGCCCGCAGCCGTCCCGCCGGTCCTGCACCCGGACGATACGGCGTACGTGATCTACACCTCCGGTTCCACCGGGCGGCCCAAGGGCTGTGTCGTGACCCACGGCAACGTGCTGAGCCTGCTGGAGGCCGCGCTGCCGCTCTTCGACATCGGTCCGGACGACCGATGGGCCCTGTTCCACTCGGTCAACTTCGACCTGTCAGTGTGGGAGATGTGGGGTGCGCTGACCACCGGCGGCACGGTGGTCGTGGTGGACGAGGACGCCTCCCTCGATCCGGGCGAGCTCATCGGCCTGCTGATCCGGGAGCGGGTCACCGTGCTGAACCAGGTCCCCTCGGTCTTTCGCATACTGGCCGAGGCGCACGAGGACGAGGGATGCCCGCCGCTGCCGCTCCGTTACCTCATCTTCGGCGGTGACGCCGTCGACCTGGAGGGCACCGCGCGTTTCCTGGCGGGACTGCCCGCCGGCGCCGGACCCGTCGCGGTCAACATGTACGGCATCACCGAGACGACCGTGCACGCGACCTTCAAGGAGCTCGACCCGGCCACCCTACGCGGCGCCAACCCCTCACCGATCGGCAGGCCCCTGCCCAACCTGGGGATCACGCTGCGCGACCCGGACGGGTCCGAGGTGGCGGACGGTGAGGCAGGTGAGATCTGGGTGTCCGGAGCCGGCGTGGCCGCGGGCTACCTGGGCCGCGACGAGCTGACCGCCGAACGCTTCGTCGTAGTAGACGGGGTACGCCACTACCGCTCCGGCGACCTGGCCCGGCGGGTGCCCGGCGGGGAGCTGCAGTACCTCAGCCGGATCGACCGCCAGGTGAAGCTGCGCGGGATGCGCGTCGAGCTGCCGGAGATCGAGGTCGTCCTGCGTGCCTGCGCCGGCGTGCGGGATGCGGCGGTGCTGCTGGAGACCGACGACGCCGTGGGCGAGCTGCTGGTGGCCTACGTCGCGGCCGACGAGGCGTTCGACCTTGGGCGGGCCCGGGCCGAGTGTGCCCGGGCCCTGCCCTCCCACATGGTGCCCACCAGGTTCGAGCGGCTGGCCACGTTGCCGCTGTCACCGTCGGGAAAGGTGGACCACCGGGCTCTGAGCGGGTCCGCTCAGTAGATGACGCGGTGGTCGGCCGCCGACCGCCACCCGCGTGAGCCGCGGAGGTTGCGGGTGATGTTGAGCCGCTTGAGCCACCGGTCCGAACCGTCGTAACGCGGCCGGAACGACTTACGGCCGTGCACGGCGCGGAAGTTGTCGATGAACACCACATCTCCCGGCCGCAGGCTCACGCTTCGCGTCCTGGCCTCGATCTGCGCGCACAGGGCTTCGAACGCGCGCAGTGAACGATCCGGCCAGCCCTCGGTCTTCATGTGGTAGGGATCGAGCGCCATGTAGGGGTCAAGGCTGTCGCCGAAGAGGATCGGCCGCTTGACCGGGTCGTCGTTCCACGACTGGATGAGCTCGAAGCTGCGGATCCGGAGCCGGTCCACCACCGGATCCCCGGTGGATCGCCGGGCGTTCTGCGGCTGGTGGGAGTTGTCCGGCATCTGGGTGAACTCCGGTTCGAACAACGCCGCGACATCGAGCGAGGACCAGTCGAGGTCACCGGCGTCACAGAACGTCGTCTCCACCGCGTCCGGATTCTTCAGGCACATGAGCGCCACGTAGTCGCCGCGGCACGGGTGGAAGGCGTCCTCGGTGTGCCAGGAGAGGTGTTGCAGGCTGTTGGAGCCGATCTCGTAGTTCTCGTGTCCCTTGATCGGGAGCACGTCGTGCATGATGCGGCCGTCCTGCTGGGTGGCCCAGCCGAAGACATCGCCAAGGACGGACGCGCACAGCAGGAAGAAGATCTCCTGGGTGAAGGCCGGTGAGCCGTACTGGCTGTCGCGCCAGTGCTCGGGGGTGGGGCCGAGCAGCTCCTCGTCCATCGCCAGGCCGGACAGCACGCACAGGGCGGAGGGCTCACCGAGGCGGAACTCCTCGAGGAACTCCACGAGATGTGTCGGCAGGGACCTGGCCAGCACCCTGGCCCTCCGGATCAGCCCGGTGTCCTCGATGGTGTCGTACGCCTCGGCGATCTCGGCGAGGAGCGGCGCAAGCTGCGCTCGGTCCTGCGGCGTCAACGTGAGTTCATGCACGGTACAGCTCCTCCACATGTTTCTTGGCCCCGTCCAGCTCGGCCCGCATCCATTCGAGTTGCTCGGCGTACTCTTCTGCGGAGTCACCCGGCGACTTCACGTTCGTCATGATCAGCTCGCTCCCCCGGTGGTTGGCGGTGACCCGGTAGGGGATGAAGACCTCGGTGCCGTCCGGGAGGATCACCTTGTGGTCCAGCAGGAGCAGCTCCCGGTGAAAGAGGCTGGAGAGCACGACGGGGCCCTGCGGGCCGGTGACGTCGTAGCTCGTCTCCGACGTCCGCTCGACGGCGAGAGCGAAGGGTGAGAACCGCGGCCAGCCCTCGACATCGGACACGACCTGCCAGACGAACTCCGGCGGGGCCTCGATCGACACACTGTAGGTGTCCGACCGCTCAGTGCGGCACTTCATGCGCGTCCTCCTCGATTCTGGCGGCGAGCTCTCGCAGCGACGGGTTGGCGAACAGGTCGCGGACCGGCACCTGGACGCCGAAGGCGTCGTGGATGCGGGCGATGAGCCGGGTGGCGTGGAGCGAGCTGCCGCCCAGGCCGAAGAGGTCGCCGCCGACACCGACCTGCTCCGCGCCGAGCAGGTCGGCCACCGTGGCGGCGAGCCAGCGTTCGGTCTCGGTGACCGGCGGCAGGTGGGGCACCTCGGCCGCGAGGGGTGCTCCGGCCGGCTCGACGGCGAGTGAGACCCGCTCGGTGTCCAGCGCGAGCGCGGAGGCGAAGCTCCCGGCATGTTCGGCGTGGGTCAGGACCAGGCCGGGCACCGGTTCTGCCGGGGCGACCTGAACGGCCTGCCCTCCTACCTTCCAGACGGCCAGCAGGGCGGTGACGAGGTCAGCGCCGGGTGGCAGGCAGAGGGCGACCCGGTCGCCGGAGCCGGTACCGGTCCGCCGCATCCGGTTGGCGAGCCGGCTCGCGGCCGCGTCGAGCTGCCGATGCGTCCACCGGGTGCCGTCGCCGTCGACCAGGGCCACCTCGCCTTCGGCCGGGTGTCGCGCCAGCAGGTCGGTGTCTCGCAGCGCCCGGTCGCGTTCGGCGGCCGTCAGGATCTCGATGTCACCGATGCGGGCATCGGGTGCGGCGACGGCCTCACCGAGCGCGGTGAGGTAGTGGCCGGCGAACCGGTCGATCCGGTCGGCCTCGAACAGGTCGGTGGAGTACTCGACCGACAGCGGAAGGGTTCCGTCGGGCGAGTCCGAGACGTCGACGGAGATGTCGTAGAGGGCGTAGCGCTCGGGAACGACGATGGGCTCGATGCTCACCTCCCCGAGCACGAGGTCGGTCGCGCCGATGGCGCGCGGCAGAAGGGTCAGGCCGATCTGGAACAGCGGGTTGCGTCCGGCGGCCCGCTGTGGCCGTAACGCGTCGACGACCAGGCTGAACGGCACGTCCTGGTGCGCGGTGGCGTTCAGGATGGTGTCGTGGCAGCGGCGGATCAGTTCACCGAAGGTGGGGTCGCCGTCGAGGGAGGTCCGCAGGACCAGGGTGTTGCCGAAGAATCCGACCAGGGGCTCGATGTCGGCCCGGGTCCGGCCCGAGAAGATGGAGCCGATCGGCAGGTCCCGCTGCCCGGTGTAGCGGTGCAGTACGACCAGCAGCGCGGCCTGCAGCACCGCCAGCAGGGAGACCCGGTGTTCTCGCGCGCAGGCGCGCACCGCGGCGCTCAGGTCTTCGGAGGTCTGCCGTTCGATGGTGTCGCCGCCGCCGGTGGGCCGGTCGGGACGCGGCCGGTCGGTGGGAAAGGGCACGATGGGCAACCCGGCCAGGGTCTCCCGCCAGTAGCCGAGACGGCGTTCCAGCTCGGCCCCGCTCAACCGGCGGCGCTGCCAGGCGGCGTAGTCGGCCGGTTGCACCGGCAGCGGCTCCAGGTCCGCCTCGCCTCCGCCCGTGTACAGGGCCGACAGCTCGCCGCCGAGCACGGCGGCCGACCAGCCGTCGGCCACGATGTGGTGGAAGACCAGTACCAGCGCGTGCTCGTCCGGGGCGAGCCTGGCCAGCGCGTATCGGAACACCGGTCCTCGCGCCAGGTCGAAAGGCCTGGCGCACTCGTCGGCGGCCCACCGCTCGACCTGATCGGCGGGAAGGTCGATCGGCTCCAGGCGCACGGCCGGCGGCGGGTCGATCACCTGGCGCGGCAGTCCGCCCTGGTTCAGGAACCTGGTGCGCAGCGCCTCGTGCCGTGTCACGAGGCCGTACAGGGCCCGTTCCAGCACCCCGACGTCCAGGCGGCCGCGGATCCGCAACGGGAACGGGATGTGGTACACGGTCGAGGCGGTGTCGTACTGGTTCATGAACCAGACCGCCTCCTGCTGGAAGGTGCAGGCCAGCGCGCCGTCGCGGGGTACCGGGACGGGACCAGTGTCCAGCGCCGCCCGTCTGGCGCGTTTGCCGGCCAGCCGGCGTTCCAGTTCGGTGATCTCTTTGTCCAGCTCGTCGTCCGGCCCCATGGCCGGTCCCATGTCCGGCTCGCCGGAGTCGAGGAGTGCCTGGGCCAGTCTCCGGACGCTGGGATGGGTCGCGAGCATGCCGACACTCGCCCCGTCGATGCGGCTGACCACCCGGACCGCGGCGAAGGAGTCGCCCCCCAGGTCGAAGAAGCTCGCGGTGGGATCGACGTCCGGCATGCCGAGGACCTCGCCGAAGACCTCTGCGACCTTCTCCTCCAGCCGCGCGGCCTCCGCGCTGAGCGGCTCGGTCTCCACCACGGAGGCGACGGGGGCGAGCGGCGTGACGGCGTCGGGACCGGCCGCCGCGACCACGGACGAGAGACGGTCGGCGCTCGCCATCGTCTCGAAGACGGCGTGCAGGCGCGCCAGGACGTCGTCGATGAAGCCCTCGTCGAAGCGTTCGCGGTGGATCAGGACCTGCAGTTCGGAGACCGGCTGCGGCGCGACCGTCAGCGTCAACGGGAAGCTGATCTTGTCGTACAGGGCGTCCCGGCGGAACGCGGGTGCTCCCGCTCGTCCGGCACCCGCGGGGCCGACCGCCAGGGCGGCGTTCTCCAGGACGACCAGGCTCTCGAAGAGCGCTCGGCCCGGCGTACCCGCCCACGCCTTGATGTCGGCCAGCGGCGTGTACTCGTACCGGCGCATCCGCGCGTAACGGTCCTGGATGTCGCGTAGCCATTCGCCCACGTCGCCGTCGTCGGGAACGTTCACCCGCACCGGCAGCGTGTTGGCGAACAGCCCGACCATCCGCTCGACCTGGGGCAGTTCGGCGGGTCTGCCGGAGCTGGTGGAGCCGAAGATCACGTCGGACCGGCCGGTGTAGCGCCGCAGCATCACCGCCCACGCCCCCTGCACCAGCGTGCCGAACGTGACACGGTGACGGGCCGCCGCCTCCCTCAGTCCCCTGCCGAGCCGCTCGGGCAGGTCCACCGTCCGGCGGCTGACGTCCCCGGTGCCGCGCTGCGGATCCCAGGGCTGCAGCACGGCCAGGCGGCTGGGCGTGACGCCGGCGAGCGTGCGCGTCCAGAAGTCCTTGGTCGCCTCCGGGTCCTGCCGCTGCAGCCAGGCGATGTAGTCACGGTAGGGCGGCGGGTCCGGCGGGGTGGGACCGCCGCCGAACCGGGCCATGACCTCGGTCATGACGACCGCCACCGACCAGCCGTCCAGCAGAAGGTGGTGGTAGGTCCATGTCAGGCTGTGCCGGTCCTCCCCGAGCCGGACCATGTGCAGGCGCTGCAGCGGCGCGGCCGTCAGATCGAACCCGGCCGCCCGGTCCTCGGCGTGCAGCCGTTCGAGCCGTTCACGCTGTGCTGCGGAATCCAGCCCCGTCCAGTCGTGCCGGTGCACGGGCAACGTCACGTCCCGGTGGACGACCTGAAGGGGCTTGTCGAGCCCTTCCCAGTGGAAGGACGTGCGCAGCGAGGGATGAGCCTGCAGGACGGCTTGCCAGGTCCGTTCCAGGGCCTGGTGGTCGAGCGGCCCCTCCACCTCGTACATGTGCTGGCTGAGGTACATGTCGGCGGCGCCGTCATGTGTGCTGTGCAGCAGCATGCCCTGCTGGAGCGGTGAGAGTTCGTAGATGTCCTCGACGTCGCCCATGCCCTACTCCCTTTTCGAACCGGCCTGCAGGGTCTCCAGGAGCTCGTCCGGAGCGTCCTGGAACCGGTGGTGCCGCCCGGGGAAGATCGGGAAGGCGGTGTCGCCGCATTCGGCCCACCCCTTCATCTCCTCGGGCCGCACCTCGGTGTCCTCGCTCCATCCGATGGCGGTGATCGGGCACGCGAGCCGTACGGGATCCGGCATCAGATAGCGTCGGCTCACCTCGACGTCCATGCGGAGGATCTTGAGATAGATGGCGACCAGCTCGGGGTGCGGCGTGTTGCCCTGCTCCCGGATGGACTCCTCCAGCTCCGCCCGCAGCTCGGCGTCGCTCATGGTGAGCATCCGCCCCACCGGCCCGTCCTGCGGTGCCAGCTGCGAGGAGACGAACAGGGACGCCGGAGGCCGCCCGGTCCGCTCCAGCCGGACGGCGACCTCGTACGCCGCGTAGGCCGACCAGCAGTGCCCGAACAAGGCGAAGGGCACGTCCAGGTACGGCCACAGACCGTCGATCATGGCGTCGGCCAGCTCCTGGAACGTGTCGGGCATCGGGTCGTCGAAGCGGCTCAGCCTGCCCGGCAGCTCGACCGGCAGGAACTCCGTGGAGTTCCGCTCCTGCGGCCAGGCGCCGAACACGCTGGTGCCACATCCCGCGTGCGGGAGGCAGAACACCCGTCCGGCCGCGCCGGGCGAGGGCTCACGTTCCAGCCAGAGCGTCATGTCAGCGCGCGCTCAGTGGACGCAGATCGGTCCAGTTACGCTCCACGTATTCCAGGCACGCCTGACGGGAGTCCTCGCCGTGGACCACGCGCCAGCCCGCAGGCACGGTGAGGTGGCCCGGCCAGAGCGAGTGCTGTTCCTCGTCGTTGACCAGCACCAGGAAGCCACCATCGGGATTGTCGAACGGGTTCACGCCACGATCTCCTTGGAGGGGTTGCGAAACGGGATGGAGGCGGGCACGCCGTTACCGAGGCACCGCCGTGCCGAGCACGCGCACGCGGTCGTCGGCCAGTGTCATCTCCAGGCGTCCGCCGCGCTGGGACAGCTGCAGCGCGATGAGTCGGGTACGGCCCAGTCTTTCCGCCCAGTACGGCGCGAGCTTGCAGTGCGCGGTGACGCACACCTGGTCCTCGTCCACGCCGAGGGCCGGAAAGAAGGTCCGCGACACGAAGTCCACATCGGACGAGGCTCGCGCGGTCACGATGTGACCGCGAAACGGCTGGGTGGCCAGCGCCGCGAAGTCGGGCCGCACAGCGGCCACGGCCTGCGCCGAGTCCACCTCGACCAGGATGTCGTCGCTGGAGACCGCGCAGCGTACCGCGGCGGTCCCCAGCGCCTCCAGCAGCCCGGCAGGCGGCTCGCACGGCACCGGTGGCACCGCCTGCAGCTCGATGGCCACCAGGTCGCCGTCGCGCTCGGCGCGCAGCACGCCGTTGTCGGAGACGAAGGTGAGCCGTTTGACGCCGCTGTCCCGGTCGAACAGATGGCGTGCGCTGGCGATGGTGGCGTGACCACAGAGGTTGATCTCCTTGTACGGGGTGAACCAGCGCACCCGGTACTCGTCCGGCGCAGCGGCCGGGACCACGAAAGCCGTCGTCGGCAGGCCGATCCGATGCGCCTTCCCCTGCATCGCCTCCTCCGCCGGGAACGCCTCCGCGACCACGACCGCGGCCGGGTTCCCGGCGAAACTCTCATCGGCGAAGGTGTCAACCACGTGGAACCGCATGCGCGGGGAGCTCCTCCCAGGTGCGGAAGACGCGGTCGATGGCCTGACCCATCCCCCACACCTCCTGGTACGGCGGGCCTTCCGGTCCGTTGTCGATGTCCCGCTGCCGCGCGTAGGCCGCGATGGTCCAGTCCTGCGTGGTGGGATAGCGGTGGTGGTAGTCGTGGTTGGGCAGGTCGCCCACGACCACGAGGAGCCGCGACGGCAGGTGGTAGAAGAGGGTCAGCGTGATCCAGCGGACCCACGCCCACGGCCCGTCTCCCTTGGCCGGCACGGGCCCGCCGCAGAAGCGGGCGGAGGTGTTGGCCGCGGTGTAGAAGCGGTGGCCGTACTCGGCCTTGCGCGGTGCCAGCCACTCGTGTTCGCCAAGCCGGTCCAGCAACGCGCTCAGCTGGGCGAACGCGATGACCGGGAGGACGAACGCGAGCAGCAGCACCAGCAGGCCGTTGGGGAACCAGAACGGCAGCGACAGCCACCAGCCGAACCAGATCGCGAAGACCACCCGCCGCAGGTGGCCGCCTCGCAGGTTGCTGGCGATCCGGCCGGCGAATCCCTTCCAGTAGAAGACCGGCGAGAGGAAGACCGTCCACGCGCGCCGCCAGAGCCGGGCCCGGGACATCCCCGGCAGGAATCCCAAGGCGGCGAGGAACTGCACCGGCGGGTCCACCTCGGTCGCGAAGACCTCGCGCCGGTGATGGTTGTCGAAGTGTTCCTCCTTGAAGTCGCCGAAGGTGTGGAAGACGCTCAGAACCGTGACGGCCTCGCCCCAGAACCGGTCGCCGGCCGCCCGGCCCGAGAACCGCCGGTGCAACGCCTGGTGCGCGATGACCAGGACCATCATGCGGGCCCCGGCCAGCGTGAGGACCCAGCCGGCCACCAGGGCCGCGATCCAGTACGCGGGCATCGTGGCCACGGCGGCGGTCGAGACCGCGAGACCGGCCAGGAACAGCGTCAGGGTCACGGCCAGGTACGAGGCCCACGTATGACGCAGCAACGGCTGCTGTCCGGGCAGCGCCTTACCGGTCTGCCAGGTCCAGAAGTGCTGCGTCCATGACGGGAAGCGAAGATACGTGGCGCGAACGTCCTGCACGGCTCACGCTCCGAGACCGGTCTGCGTCGAGAGGCGGTCGAAAAAGCGCGTCCACAGCCGCCACATCTCGTCGGCCGCCTCGAAGACCGCTCTGGCCTGTTCGGGGGTGTAGTCCGCCATCAGTGTGTGGTTCGCCTCCTCCACGTGGTCCGGCTCCTGCTCGACGTGTATGGCGACCCACTCGTTGTCGGTGACACCGGTGGCCCGCTCGATGGCCTTGCCGATGCTCGACACCATGAGCAGGTCGGTGGTCTCGGTGGCGAAGATGAAACCGATGGCGCTCTCCCGCTCCTCCGAGGCTCGGCGGTAGCCCTCGACCAGGGCGGCGGTCTCCTCGAACGGCTCGGTGCCGGTGACCCGTTCCCGGTCGAAACCGCACTTGGCCATCGAGTCGGCGTAGATCACTTCGTGGGCCCGCTCGACGCGGCCGCCGCCGGCCTCCTGGTTGAGGATCCGCGTGATGGCGCTCTTGGAGGCGATGTCGGGCAGGACCGCCACGCAACGGGCCAGGAACGTCGGGAAGTAGTGCAGCGGGTGCCACCACTGCTCGATGAGGACGGCGGCCTGCTCTTTGGTCAGGTCCGCCGTGTCCACGGCCGCGAAGAACCGATGGTCGCGGAAGGCCTGGTAGACGGCACTTTCGGCGAGCTGGTCGTTGAGGGACAGTGTCGCAGTCATGCTTGCCCGCTTCCTGAGGGTCGATCCAATGTGAAGTACTGACGCAGTTCCGTGGCGTGCGTGAGGACGGCGGGGTCCGCGCTGTCGCGAGCGAGGCCGATCATGGTGTCCCAGACGAAGTCGGCTCCTCCGTCGCGTCGGAAATGCGTCTTGACGATGATGCCGAAGACCTCGTTGAAGGTGTCCATGGTCAGCACCTGCGACAACCGTTTCAGGGACGAGCGTTCTGCGTCGGGAAGCGGCGGCCGGTGGACGACCCGGGAGGCGTCGATCGTCCCGTTTCCCTCGTCGGGAATGGCCAGGATCGGCCCGTCCTGGGGCCGGTCCGCGAAGTCGAAGATGAGATGGATCCGTGGCTCTCCTGAGAAGGAGGCCACCGAGTGGATCTGCGAGGCGTCGAAGTGCCACACCTCCCCGGCCCGCATCCGGTAGACCACGTTGTCCTCGCTGAAGTAGCAGTCCTCGTGGGTGGCGAGCGGAATGTGCAGTCGGTGGGCCGAGCGCGAATCCTCCGGGATCTCGGCCAGCTCGATGTAGTCGCGGTGCGGGACGATGACGCTCTTGGAGAACACGGCCAGCCGGACGAAGTTCAGCCTGGCGGTGTTGGCCACGGAGGTGATGATCTCCTGGATGTACGGCAGTTGCCGGCCGTACTCGGTGAAGGTCGAGCGCTGGTCGTAGTGGTAGTTGGTGAGCAGGCCGTCGCCTTCGTCACCGCCGGTGGCCCAGAGCATGGCGCTCTTCCACGGTCCGCCGATGAGGTAGTTGCTGTAGGCCTCGGAGAACTTGAACGTCAGGGCCTGTTCCAGGTCCTTGGCGAGCCGGGCCTCGTCCAGCGTGAGGGTGTTCACGTACTGCGTGCGCATCAGACCGTCCTTTCCAGCCGGTCGAGCGGGGTGAACGGCTCGCCCCAGAGGTTCTCGCCGAGCACCCGGTTGAGCCCGTGCTCGTCCTCGCCGGCGACCAGCACGCAGCCGTGCCGGTCGAGCTCGAACCGGTGGCCGAACTCCTCGAATTCCGTCATGCCGCCGTAGACACGGACGTGGGTGGGGACGGTGCGGATGGCGAACCCCATACGCTGGCGGTTGCTGGTGTTGGGATTCGACCCGTGGATGCAACGGGCGGTGAAGATGATGAACTGGCCGGGCCGCATCTCCAGGTGACGGACGTTCTGCTGGTCCGGGTCCCAGTCTTTGTCGATCTTGATGTCGTTGTAGTTGTAGCCGAAGAAGGAGTTGTCCTTGGCCGCGCCGTTCCACTTCATCGACGCGGTCTCATCGTAGCGCCATTCCCTGTGGCTGCCCGGGATGACCTTCATGCAGCCGTTCTCCCTGGTCGCCTCGGTGAAGGCCACCCACGCGGTCAGCTCCATGGGCCTTCCGGGAGCGCGGTCGGTCGCTTCCAGCATCCCCTTGCTCGCCTCGCCGATGGCGTAGGTCTCGACCTGGTGCCAGCCGGTGCCGGTGTCGCCGGGGTTCTTGGGGAAGAACTCGGTGCGCCAGCAGAGGATGTCCGAGCCGATGAGCGCCTGCATCCGCCGGACGATCGCCGGCTCGGTGATGAGCGAACTCAGCCCCGGGATGTCGAGATGCCTGTCGTAGTTGACCGGGTTGTCGAAGGCCTTGCGCGCGTTGTTCTCCGGGTCCAGCAGCGCCTTGCGCTGGACCTTCCACCACGCCTTCATCTCCTCCGGCTCCCAGAGTGTGAAGGGCCCGATGTAGCCCTGCTCCGCGAAGGCGGCGCGGTCGGCTTCAAGATTCATTGTGTGCACTCCCCTGGCGTTCCAACGCGGCGTCCAGCTCCTTGGCCGTCTGACTGACGTCTTCGGCGCGCATGATCCCCCAGTGATCGCCCGGTACGGGGACGACGGTGAAGGGGCCGGTGCACAGTTCGCGCAGCGCCTCAGCCGCCCGCGCCTGCCGTGGGGCGTCCGTTCCCGACTCCTGGGAGCCGGACGCCTGGAACAGGTGGACGGGCCCGGCATAGGGCTGCGGCCGGTAGGCCGCAGCCGCGGCCATGCATGCCCTCGCGGTGTCGAGGGTGGCACGCAGGTGGTCGCCGGAGGCTCCTTCGGCGATGGGCGTCCCCATGAGCTGGATCCAGGTCTCGCCCGAGGTCAGCTCCTCCAGCTCGGCGCCGGCTCCGTCGTCCAGCCTGGCCACGACCTCATCGAGCAGGCTCAGGAACGGCGTCTGGGCGATGGGCAGGCCGGTGATGGGGTCGATGACCGGATTGGCGTCCAGCAGGCCGAGGAAGTCGACGATGGCGCCGGCGGCGGTGAGCTGTTGCGCGATCTCGTAGGCGAGGACGCCGCCGAAGGACCACCCGGCCAGCAGGTAGGGCCCGTCGGGCTGGATCGTGCGGAGCTGCTCGACGTGCGTTTCGGCGATCTCGGACAGGGAGAGCCCGAACGCCGGTGGTTTTCCGCTCCAGCCGATGCCGAGCATGCGCACCGGAGCCTGCGAGGCGCGGGCGAGCTCCCGGTAGCCGAGCAGTTCACCGCCGAGCGGGTGCACCAGGTAGAGGCTGCGCGCGCTGGGGCCCTGCCGTACCGTGACGATCCGGGTGGGGTGCCGTTCCACGGCCGTGACCGGGCCGTCGGCACCCAGTGCGGCGGCGAGGTCCTCGACCGTGCTGGCGTCCAGCAGGACGGAGAGCTCGACCGGGCGGCCGATCGCCTGGCCAAGCTCGGCGACCACCCAGGTGGCCAGCAAAGAGTCGCCGCCGACGTCGAAGAAGTCGTCGTCCTCGGCGAAGTCGTCGTGGCCCAGGACCCGGACCCACAGGTCGGTGATGAGCCCGGAGAGGTCCTGTGCCGGCCCGGCCGCGAGCTCGGGCAGCGGCAGTTGCGCCAGCGCGGCTCTGTCGATCTTGCCGGACGTCGTGCGCGGCATGGACTCGACGGCCACGACCCGCGAGGGGATCATGTACTCCGGCAGCAGTCCCCGGACGTGGTCGGTGACCTCACGCGGCGGCAGCGGGCCCTCGGCCTGGACATAGGCGACCAGCACCGGGATGCCGCCCAGCACCTCCCGGAGCCCGACCGCTGCGGTCACCACGCGGGGGTGGCCGACCAGGGCGTGTTCCACCTCGCCGGGTTCGACCCGGAATCCACGGATCTTGAGCTGGTCATCGGAGCGGCCGACGAAGTGGTAGGTCCCGTCGGCGGAGCGGCGCGCGAGGTCACCGGTGCGGTACAGACGCTCGCTCCCCCACGGGGAGGCGACGAACCGTTCCGCCGTGGCCACCGGTGCCCGGTGGTAACCGCGGGCCAGGCAGTCCCCCGCGACGTACAGCTCGCCGACCTCGCCGTCGGGCACGGCCTCCAGCCGGTCGTCGAGGACCCGGCAGGCCACGCCGTCCACCGGTGTGCCGATCGCGGGAAGCGCCGGCCAGGACGCGGGGTCGCCGGGCAACGTCAGGCTGGTCACCAGGTGCGCCTCCGTCGGCCCGAAGTGGTTGTCGAGGCGGCAGTCGCCGAGTGCGGTGAAGAAGTCCCGGATCGCCGGCGTGATCAGCAGACGCTCCCCGGCCGTGACGACGTGCCGCAGGGAGCCCGGTACCACCCCGGTCCGGACGGAGGTCTCGGCCAGCAACTGCAGGGCGACGTAGGGCAGGAACAACCGCTGGATCCGCCGGTTCACGATGGTGTCCAGGAGCGCGCGTGAGTCCCGGCGGGTCTCCTCGGGGGCGATGACCAGGCGACCGCCGGTCGCGAGCGTGGAGAGCACCTCCTGGAAGGTCACGTCGAAGGAGGTCGCGGTGAGGTGCAACGTGCGCAGGCCGGGCTCGCCGTCGGCGATCTGCCAGCGGATCAGTCGGTCCAGCCCGCGGTACGGCATGGCGACCCCCTTGGGCACGCCGGTCGAGCCCGAGGTGTGCAGCACGTAGGCCGGGGCGTCCGGAGAGAACGGCTTCGCGGCGGGCGTCGCCCGGCCTGCGGAGCAGGTGAGCCCTTCAGGCGAGATCGTCACGAGGGCCTCGAGCTCGCGGGTCAGCGCCTCCATGCGGGCGAGCGGCAGGGCGGGGTCGATCGGGCAGTAGGTGCCGCCCGTGGCCAGCACCGCCAGCATGGCGACGACCGTCTCGGCCGAGCGTCCCAGCAGGACCGCGACCGGCTGTTCGGCTCCCACGCCCATGCTTCGCAGCCGGTCGGCCGTCTCCTCCACCCTGCCGATCAGCGCGGCGTAACTCAGCGTCGAACCGTCCGTCAGGTCATCGAGTGCGCAGGCCTCGCCGTCGGTCCTGGCTCGCTCCCGGACGGCTTCGAAGGCGAAGGAAACAGCCAAGCGAGGCTCCTCAGGTGGCATCTGCGGCTTCCGCAACGAAGCTACAGACGTGCGCGAGGGTTCTGGAGTCACCGGAACTGGCCACACACGCCCGGTTTAGGCGCTTTGTCCAATAAACGTGGGACGGGCGCCGCCCTTGAAACCGCCGACGACGTCTTCCTTCACTAGTCGCGACAGAGGTGAGGAGCAACCTTGATCAACAGCCAGAATCCCACGCAGAAGTGTGTCGGACCCATCGCCATCGCACCCGACATCGTCAACGTGCTCGACGGCCTGGCCAGGAGCGCCGGCACGGACGATCTCGCCCCCTTCACCGTCTGCGCGGCGGTGGTGGCGGACCGGCTCGCGACCCCCCGCGGCGTCCGGGTGATCCGCGGCGATCTGGAGGAGATCGTGCCGCTCACGGCAGGGCCGGTGGATCCCGCCCTCAGCCTCAGGGCCGCCGTGGCCCGCATGGACGCCGGCCGCGACACCACCCGGTCGGCCGTACCCGCGGACGTGACCGTCCTGCTGTCCGATGACGGCCTGCGCCTGTACGTCGAGACCGCGACCGGCGCCGAGAGCTGGGCACGGACCTACACCCGCCTTCTGGCCGGTGCGGCCCGCCGCCCCGACGTCCCCCTCAACCTGCCCTCGTTCCTCCACCGGCCCCTGACCCGGCCCGTGGAGGAGCAGGCCGAGCGCACTCCGGACGCCGTCGCCGTGCTGGACGAGGACGGCCTCACCCTCACCTACCGGGAGCTGAACGAGGAGGCCAACCGGATCGCCCGCTTTTTGATCGAGCGCGGAGCGGGCCGGGGCACCCGCATCGGCATCTGCCTGGAGCGCAGCGTCGAGCAGATCGTCGCGATCCACGCCGCGGTCAAGACCGGTGCCGCCTACGTGCCTCTCGACGCCGACCTGCCGGACGCGCGGCTGGCCTACATGCTGCAGGATGCCGGGCCGCTGCACGTCATGACCGACGCGGCCTGCCGCGACCGGATCCCCGAGGGCCCCTGGAGCGTCCACGACCTGCGGGCCGACCGCGCGCACTGGGTGTCTCAGCCCGCGGGCAACCCGGTGGTGGAGGGGTCCCCCGCCGACCTGCTGCACATCCTCTACACCTCGGGGACGACAGGCCTGCCCAAGGGGGTCGCCTACCCCGTGGACGGAGCGCTCACGCATCTGGAGTGGATGCAGTCCCGCTACCCCTTCCGGCCGGGGGACACGGCCGTCTTCAAGACCTCCCCCGGCTTCGACGTCTCCGTCTGGGAGATCTTCTGGCCGTTCTGCCACGGAGGGCGGCTGGTGGTCTGCCGTCCCGGCGGCCACCAGGACCCGCGCCATCTGGCCCGTCTGGTCGAGGAACAAGCGGTGTCGGCTCTGTTCCTGCCACCCACCATGATGGCCCCCTTCCTGGAGGAGGTGCGGCCCGCTCACGCCACGGCCCTGCGCTGGGCCTTCTGCGGCGGCGAGCCGGTCACGCCCCGGATCCGCGACACGTTCCATACCACGCTGCCGGGGGCGACCCTGGTGAACTGCTACGGGCCCACGGAGGCGGGCAACGTCACCGACATGGTCCTGCCCCACGCCCCGGGCAAGCCCGTCCCTCTGGGCCGTCCGGCCGCGAACTTCCGGCTGCTCGTCCTGGACGAGAACCTCGAACCCGTGCCCGCCGGGACGCCGGGCGAGGCCTACATCGGCGGCGACCCCGGTCTGGCCCTGGCCTACTGGCGGGCACCGGGACGTACCGCGGAGCGCTTCGTCGCCGACCCCTACGGGCCGCCGGGATCGCGGCTCTACCGCACCGGCGACCTCTGCCGCCAAAGGGACGACGGCGTGGTGGAGCACCTGGGCCGGATCGACCGGCAAATCAAGATCCGGGGACTGCGGGTGGAACCGGGGGAGGTCGAGGCGGTGCTCGCCGCGCATCCGGCGGTCGCCGACTGCGCGGTCATCGCACACGGCGAGCCGCTCCGGCTCCTCGCCTTCGTCGTCCCCCACGAGGCGGAGCTCGACACCGAGGCGATCCTGGCCCACGCGGCCGCGACGCTCCCCAGCCACATGGTGCCCGCACGTGCCGTGGCGGTCCCGCGCATCCCCGCGACGGTCAACGGCAAGATCGACCGGGATGCCCTCCTCGGCCTTCCGTCACGGCCGCAGGCCCGCGAGATCGTGCCACCGGCCGACGAGACGGAGGCCGCCCTGGCCGAGATCTACGGCCGGGTCCTGGAGGTGGGAGCGGTCAGCGTGCTCGACACCTTCACCCGCCTGGGCGGAGACTCGGTCCGGGCCTTCCGGCTCCTGGAGGCGTGCGAGGAGCGGTTCGAGACCAGGCCGGCCGTCGCCGACCTCCTGACCAGCCCGCTGCGAGCGGTGGCGGCGGCGATCCGGACGGCGGGGCGGTCCCCAGTAGATGGGACAGGTAGCGGATCGGCCCCCGAGCCTACGGTTTCCCCATGAGCCAGCTCGCCAACCTGACCATCCTTGAAGTCGACGCGCTGACCGACGTCGACGGCGGCCTCAACCTGACCGACGGCCATGCGCGGCTGGTTCTCACCGAGAAACAGGCCGCCGTCGTCGCCCGCATCCCCGAGATGTTCACCGAGGCCGTCCGCCGCCCCTTCCCCGACCTCGAGCGCGAGGCGCACGAGGTCTTCCTGCGGACGATCGGCCAGCACAGTGCGCCGGTGGGCACCGGCAGGATCCTCAGCTGCTACTCCTCGACCCTGGCCACCGACATCGTGGCCAGGGCCCTGCCGGCCGGTACCACCGTCGCGGTGCTGCATCCCACCTTCGACAACATCGCCGACCTCATGGTCACCCGCGGTCTGTCACTGGTGCCGTTGTCGGAGGAGGCGCTGTTGAACCAGGACTGGCCGGGACCGCCGGTCGGCGCCATCGTGGTGACCCACCCGAACAACCCGACGGGTCTGATCACCCCCCAGGGACACCTGCGCTCGCTCGCCGAGCACGCCGTGCGGCACGGGCAGACGATCATCATCGACGCCAGTTTCCGCGGCCAGGTGCGCGAGGCGCAGTACGACACGTATGCGGTGCTCGACGCGGCCGGCGCGGACTGGATCGTCATCGAGGACACCGGAAAGCTCTGGCCCACCCACGAACTCAAGATCGGACTGCTGGCCTACAGCGAGCGGACGACCCTGCCCATCATGCGGGCCTTCTCCGAGTCGCTGCTCGCCGCCTCGCCGGTCGTGCTCCAGCTGATCAGGGAACTGGCCGTCGACTGGGGAGACGGTGGCTACGAGCGCGCCAGGGAACTGGTGGAGCGCAACCGGGCGGCGGTCGCGCAGGCCATCGAGCCGGTGGGGCTACGGCTGAGCGATCCCGCCTCGCAGATCAGCGTCGCACGGGTCGGGTTGCCCGCCGACGGCCCCGACTCCTCGCTGCTGCACAAGGCCATGCTGGCCAAGGGCGTCCACGTGCTGCCGTGCGCACCCTTCCACTGGGCCGACCCCGAGGAGGGACTTCGCTACATCCGTCTGTCCCTGGCGCGGCCGTACAGGACCGTCGAGACCGGAGCCCGGCTGCTGGCAGAGGCATACCGGGAGTTGCGGTGAAATATGACCCGTTCGACTATCGCGTGCATGAGGACCCCTATCCCGTCTACGCCTGGATGCGCGATCACGCACCGCTGTACCGCAACGACGAGCGTGACTTCTGGGCACTGTCGCGACATGCCGACGTCCAGGCCGCGCTGCGCGACCCGGGGCGGTTCTCCAACCGCTACGGCATCTCGCTGGAGCCGGAGCTGTGGGGTGCGCACGCGCAGAAGACCAGCTTCTTCCTGGCCATGGATCCGCCTTCGCACGGAGTGCACCGCGGCCTGGTGTCCAGCGTGTTCACGCCACGCCGGATCGCCGCTCTGGAGCCCCGGGTCCGGGAGTTGGCCCGCGAGCGGCTGGAGCCGCTGCGGGACCTGGCCCGCTTCGACTTCGCCGCAGACTACGCCGCCGCCCTGCCCAACGACGTCCTGTGCGAGATGCTCGGCATCCCGCAGGCGGACTGGGACCAGATCCGCGCCGACACCGACCAGATGAATCAGCGCGAGGACGGGCTGGCCGAGCGCGGCCCGAACTCGGTGGCCGCGGCCCTGCGCCTTGCCGCCTACCTGGCCGCGCTCGTCGACGACCTGCGCCGCCACCCCGGGGACGACCTGACCTCCGTCATGATCGCAGCGGAGGTCGACGGGGCCCGGCTGTCCGACTCGCAGATCGTCGGTTTCCTGTTCGTCATGATCGGCGCCGGCAACGAGTCCACGGGCAAGACGATCGGCAACGCCTGGTACCAGGGCTGGCTCCACCCCGAGGCCCGGCGCAAGGGCCTGGACGGCCGTGCCGCCGACTGGTACAGCGAGACGCTGCGCTACGACTCGGCGAGCCAGATGACCGCGCGCCTCGTCACCGCCGAGACGACCGTCCACGGAACCACGCTGCCGGTGGGGGCCCGCGTGGCCCTCCTGCCTGCGTCGGCCAACCGCGACGAGCGGGCCTTTCCGGACCCCGACCGCTACGACCTCGACCGCGACACCCGGAAGATGATCAGTTATGGCCTGGGCCCGCACCACTGCCTCGGTTCGGCGCTCGCCAACCTCGAGATGGAGATCGCGCTGGACGAGATCGGTCTCCTGGTGGAGGACTACGAGCTCGACACGGCCGGTGCCCGCCGGGTGCACTCCCCCCACCAGCGCGGGTTCGCCTCCCTGCCCTGCAGCGTGACACACCGTTCCCGGGCGCGTGGGTGAGCCGTGCGGCACTTGGCGTCAGATCTCCCTACGACCTCACGACAAGGACGGTGTCCCGATGATCGACTTCGAGATCCGCACGAGTGACCACCCCCTGCCGGACGCCGAACGAGCGGAGATCCTCGCCGCGCCGGGATTCGGTCAGCACTTCACCGACCACATGATCACCATGCGATGGTCGACGGCGAGCGGCTGGCATGACGGACGACTGGAGCCCTACGGGTCGTTCACGCTCGACCCGGCCACCTTGGTGTTCCACTACGGCCAGGAGCTTTTCGAGGGCATGAAGGCCTATCGCCAGGGCGATGGGACGATCGCCCTGTTCCGGCCGGAGGCGAACGCCGAACGGTTCAACAGGTCGGCACGGCGCATGGAGATCCCCGAGATGCCGGTCGAGTCCTTCGTCCGGGCGCTGGAACTCCTCGTCTCGCAGGACCGCGCCTGGGTGCCGTCCACCTTCGGGGAGAGTCTCTACCTGCGGCCTTTCGTGATCGCCACCCAGCGGACCCTGAGCTTCACCCAGCCGTCCTCCAGCTACCTCTTCTGCGTCATCGCCTCCCCCGCCACCGCGTACTTCGGCGGGGGGACCCCGCGCGCGCTGACCGTGTGGCTGTCGGAGGACTACTCGCGCGCGGCCCCCGGCGGCACCGGTTTCGCCAAGGCGGGCGGGAACTACGCCGGCGCGTACGCCGCCTCGCGCCAGGCCGTCGAGCAGGGGTGCGACCAGGTTGTCTGGCTGGACTCCGGTGAGCGCCAGTGGGTGGAGGAGATGGGCGGCATGAACCTGTTCTTCGGGTACGGCGAGCGCATCATGACCCCGTCGCTCACCGGCACCCTGCTGCCCGGCGTCACCCGCGGCTCGCTGCTCACGCTGGCGCCCCGTCTCGGTATCGAGGCCGAGGAGGGCAGGATCTCCATCGGCCAGTGGCGCAAGGAGTGCGAGAGCGGCGTCATGACCGAGGCGTTCGCGTGCGGCACGGCCGCCGTGATGGCCCCGGTCGGCACGGTGCGTGGCGTCGCCAAGGAGTGGCGGATCGGCGACGGCCGCCCCGGCCCGGTCACCCTGCGCCTGCGCGAGGAGCTGCTGGGCATCCAGTACGGCCGCCGCCCCGACCCGCTCAGCTGGGTGCACCCAGTCTGCTGAGCAGCGTCTCCAGCTGCTCGGGAGCCACGCGCGCCAGCGGGAAGTCCGCCGGGGCCGGCCTCGCGCCGATCAACCCGCGCAGTTCCGCGAGGTGGCGGTCGGCCAGGCTCCGGATGGTCTGCTCCTCGTGCAGATCCTCGCTGTGACGCCACCGGACCACCAAGCCGCCCGCGACGATCGACGCCTCCACCTCGACCGGATACGGTCTCCGCCCGCGCGGGCTCGCAGTGTGCTGCACCGGCTGATCCAACTGGCCGAGGTAGGAGAACAGGAGTTCGGCCGGCGACGGCGGCAGCGGGTCGGACCCGTGGTGCAGCAGCTGCCAGCCGATGCCGCGCAACGGCGCGGCATCCGGCGCGAGGGTACCGTCGAGCAGCACCGGATGGGTCCGGCTGAACCAGCCCACGGTCCTGGTCAGGTCCACATCGTCGAAGATCGGCTCGCGGTCGTGCCGTTCGAGGTCCACCAGGTGCCGCTCGGCCCCGGTCCATCCGCTGAGGGTACGTCCGAGGGCGGCCAGCAGCGCCGCCAGGATTCCGTGCGGGACCCGCGACAGCTCGCCGGTGGCCTCGGCGTCGAGCATGGCGAGCACGGTCCGTTCCGAGGACACCGTGCCCGGGTCGGGCACGACGTCCTCCGCGGCCCTGTCGTAGCGCAGGCGTCCGACGGGCTCGGCCAGCAGCGCCGACCAGTGGTCCCGCTGCGACCGGACGGCCGGCGTGCCGGCGTGCCGGCTGAGCCGGCGGGTCCAGGACTGCCAGGACGTGGTCTTGGCCGGAAGGTCCCCGCCGGACAGCAGGGTGCCGAGGTCCTCCAGAAGGATCCGCACGGAGGCCGGGTCCGCCACCAGCCGGTGGACGGTCAGGACGAGCCGGTCCGGCCCGTCGGGGCCGGATCTGACCAGCGCCAGGCGCAGCAGCGGGCCGACCGCCAGGTCCAGTCCGGTCTGCATGTTCTCGGTGAGTTCCCGCATCCGGCGGACCCGCTCGTCCTCGCCGAGGCCGGACAGGTCGTGGGTGTCCACCGGGACCGCGTCACCGCGTGGCGCGATCCGCACCCTTGTCCGCTCGCGGGCCAGCAGGAAGCGCTGCCGCAGCCCGTCGTGGTGGGCGACCAGCCGCTCGACGGCCTGGCGTATCCGGTCGGGCTCCACCCGGCCGGGCAACTCCAGCACCGCCGAGGTGTTCCAGTGGTGGGGATCCTCGAGATCGGCCGACGCGAACCACTGCTGCCCCGCCACCAGGTGGACCGGCCCGGTCACATCACCCTGTTCGGCGTCCACGACGACCCCCGTCACGGCCACCTGCGCCAGCAGCCCGACGGTCGGGTTCGCGAACAGGTCGTACGGCTCCAGCCGGATGCCGGCCTCCTGGCACCGCGCCACCACCTGGATCGCCAGAATGGAGTCGCCGCCGATCTCGAAGAAGTTGTCGTTGACCCCGATCTCGTCGACCGCGACGACCGCCGCCACGATGGCGGCCAGGCGCTTCTCCAGCGGCGTCCGGGGCGCGAGGAACTCCTCGGCCAGCTTGGGCCGACCCCCGTCCGGCGCGGGCAGCCGATCTTTGTCGATCTTGCCGTTGTGGTTGAGCGGCAGCTCGTCGATGTCGACGAAGAGCGAGGGCACCATGTACGGCGGCAACGTCCGCTCCAGGAAGCGACGCAGGTCACCGTCACCGGCTGCGGGCTCCGGGTGTCGCACGACGTAGGCCACCAGTCGCCGGTCGCCGGGCGACGGCTCATGGACCGTCACGACCGCTCCGGTGACCGCGGGGTGCTCGCTCAGCACCGACTCGATCTCCGTCGGTTCCACCCGGAACCCGCGGATCTTGATCTGCGTGTCGACGCGGGAGATGAACTCCAGTGTTCCGTCGGCGCGCTGCCGGATCAGGTCACCCGTACGGTACAGCCGCCGGCCGGGGTGTGCGGGATCGGCGACGAAGCGCTGGGCGGTCAGGCCAGGGCGGCCGAAGTAGCCACGGGCGACGCTGACACCGCCGATGTACAACTCGCCGATGCCGCCCCGGGGTACAGGCCGCAGCCGACTGTCCAGGATGTGCAGCTCGGCCGAGGGCAGCGGGGTACCGATCGGCAGGTTGGGGCGGTCGTAATCCGGATCGGTCGGGTCCAGGCGGAAGAAGGTGGAGCTGACCGTGGTCTCGGTCAGGCCGTAGACGTGCATCAACGGCACGCCGAGCCGCCGCCACATGGCCAGGCGCTCGGGCAGGATCCGTTCGCCACCGATGATCACCAGCCGCAGGCAGGGTGGGAGGTCCCGTTGGCGACGGTCGAGTTCGCGCACCCACTCGTGCCAGTAGGCGGTGGGCAGCTCGATGACCGTCATCCGCTCCCGCTCGATCAGATCGGTGAGGTCGGCTCGCCCGCCGATGAAGTGCTGGGTGGGAATGACCACCGCGCCGCCGGCCAGCCAGGTCGGGAACAGTTCCTCGACGTGCACGTCGAAGCCGGCCGACGCGAACTGCAGGAACCGGTCGCCGGAGCCGAGGCCGAGCCGGTCCACGACGTCGCGCGCGAACACTGCCAGAGATCGATGTTCGATGACGGTCCCCTTGGGCCGGCCCGTCGATCCAGAGGTGTAGATCACGTACGCCGGGGAGGACGGGTCGGGTTCGGGCAGCTCACCATCGGTTTCCCCAGGCGGGTCGTCCAGCGGCTCGTCGAGGTGGACCACCTGCTCCGGACGGCCGGGACCGGCCGGCAGGCTCCGCTGGGTGACCAGAGCCTTGACCTGGGCGTCGGCCAGCATGAAGGCGATGCGCTCGGCCGGATAGGTGGGGTCCATGGGGACGTAGGCCGCCCCAGCCATGAGGATACCGAGGATCGCCACGGGCAGCCGCGGCGAGCGTTCCACCAGGATACCGACCCGCGTGCCCTCGCCCACGCCCCGCGCGCGAAGGTGCCGGGCGAGGCGCTCGGCCTGTCGGACGAGCTCGGAGTAGCTGGTCGGCGCGCCGTCACAGATGACCGCCGGCGAGTAGGGGGCGAGGGCGGCCCGGCGGCGGAAGTGCTCGACGAAGGTCGGGCCGAAGGGGGCCGTGGTCGCTCCGGTGCCCGCCACGGCGGTCGTGGCCTCGGGGCCGCCCAGGTCCACGGCCTCCACCGGCCGGTCCGGGGTGGTGACGATCTGGCGCACGATCGCGTGGAGCTGATCGGCCAGGAGTTCCACGGTGCTCGCGTCGAAGAGCTCGGTCATGTACTGCCACTGGAGCTCCAGGCGGTCGGCCTTCGGGATGACCGCGACGGTCAGGTCGACCGAGGCCAGGCCGAGTTCCATCGGCTCCGGCGTGAGGCGCAGTCCCGGCAGCTCCAGCGTGGTGTCCGGAACGGTGAGCACGTTGAGCCACATGCCGCTCAGCGACGTCTGCGACGCCTCGCGGCCCAGGCCCAGCGCCTCAATCAGCCGGTCGAACGGTACGTCTTGATGGTTGAGCGCGTCGGAGACCGTGTCACGAGCCTGGAGCACCACCTCGCGCAGCGTGTGCCCGGCACCGATCCGCATGCGCAGCGGGAGCGGGTTGGCGAAACAGCCGATGAGCCGCTCCGTCTCGACCCGGACGCGGCCGGAGACCAGGGATCCGACGACGAGATCGTCCTGCTCCAGGTGCCGGTGCAGCAGTATCGAGCAGGCCGCGAGCACGACCGTGCCCAGCGAGGCGCCTTCCTGTTCGAGGAAGCGGCGCAGCTCGGTGCTGAGCTCGGGTGAGAGGTGCACCGAGACCACGTCGCCGGCGAAGGTGGGCCGGGCCGGGTAGGGCCGGTCCGTCGGCAGCGCCGATCCGGTGGGGACGCCCTCCATCACCTCTCGCCAGTACCGTACCTCCTCGGAGATCCGCCGCTCGTCGTACAGGCTCCGCTGCCAGGCGGCGAAGTCGCCGAACTGGATCTGCGGTGCCGGTGGCGCCGTACCGACACCGCGGTGGGCCTGGTAGAGCTGCGCGACCTCCTGGACGATGATCGACAGGGACCAGGCGTCCGAGGCGGCGTGGTCGGTGGCGAACAGGGCGACCCTGGTCTGCTCGGCCAGGTGGAACACGGTGATCCGGAGCCGTTGCGGGTCCTTGGCGTCGAAGCGGCGCGAGATCTCCGCCAGGCAGCGCCGGCGGAGCTCGGCGCGCTGCTCGTCCGGCGCGAGATCGGACAGGTCGACCACCGGGATCGGCACCCGGGTCACCTCGTGCACCACCTGGACCGGCGTGTCGCTCGCGTCGATGTCGAAGGTGGACCTGAGCACCTCGTGCCGCTCCACCACCTCGGTGAGGACCAGGCCGAGCAGACCCAGATCCAGCTCTCCTTCGATCCGGAAGGCCCCGGTGATGTTGTTGGCCCCGCGGAAGCGCTCGACCGCCCATTCCCGCTGCTGCGCGATCCCCAGCGGCGTGGGCCTGGAACGGTCTCGTGGCCCGATCCGGCCACCGATCCCGTCGTCATGCGTCGAGGCCCGTGCCGCCACCAGCTCGGCGAGCCTGCGTTCGAGCAGTTCCCGCTTTTCCGGAGGCAGGGCAGCGATCCGGCTCAGATCATCAGTCACTCGGCCACCGTAAGCTGCGCCGCATTTATCGAAATGTCCCGTGAAGTCGGGACAGTAACGATGGTGGCGAAATATATAGCTTTGTGGCGGGTCCGCGTGTCGCGAAGGAGTGCCATGAACCGGTCCAATGAGAACTTGTGCAGCGCCGGCCGCACTGCTTCCGGCCAGAGATGATGGTGACCACGACCATGACCGCGGTAGGTGTCCCGCAGTGCGTGCACGAGATGGTGGCCGCTCAGGCCGCCCGCACGCCGGACCGGATCGCGGTCAGCTTCGCAGGGGCCACCCTCACCTACCGTCAGCTCGACCGCGCCGCCGACGCCTTGGCGGTACGGCTGCGTGAGGCCGGCGTCGGCGGAGGGGCGGTGGTCGCCGTCGTCCTCGGCCGCACCCCGGACCTCGTCGTCACCCTGACGGCGATCCTCAAGGCCGGCGGCGCCTACCTCTACCTCGACCCCGCCGAACCGCAGGCGCAGCACTCCCGGATCGTGCGGGACGCCCAGGCCCGGTTCGCCGTCGTCGGCGAGGGCTTCCTCGACCACGCACCCGACGTGGCCCGGGTGCTGCCTCTGGAGTCCGACATGGCCCTCCTGGCGGAGTCCGGCGGGACGGACCCGGCGGGCGGGGCCGTTTCGCCCCCGCATCCCGACACCCCGGCCTATGTCTGCTACACCTCCGGTTCGACCGGCGAGCCCAAGGGGGTGGTGGTCTCCCACCGCGCCATATGGCGGCTGATCCACCGGCCCACCTGGATCGAGGTCCGCGACGACGACGTCTTCCTGCAACTGACCCGGGTCGGTTTCGACGTCTCCACCTTCGAGATCTGGATGCCCCTGGTGAGGGGGTGCCGCCTCGCCCTCGCCCCGACCGGGCACGCCGATCTGGAGGAGATCGTGGCGACCCTGCGGACCGAGGGGGTCACGGTCCTGTGGCTCACCACCGGCCTGTTCCACAAGATCGTCACGCATCACCTCGACGGCCTGGCCGGCATCCGGCATCTCCTGGCCGGCGGCGACATCCTCTCCCCGGCGCATGTGCAGCGGGTCATGTCCGCCTACCCCGGCATGATCTTCACCAACGGCTACGGGCCCACCGAGAACACCACCTTCAGCACCTGCTGGACGACCACCCGGATCAGTGACGCCCCGCGGGTACCGATCGGCGTGCCGATCGACGGCAGCACCGCCGCCGTCCTCGACGACCGGCTGCTGCCGGTCCCGCCGGGCGAGGTCGGCGAGCTGTGGGTCGGCGGTCACGGCGTCGCCACCGGTTACCTCAACCGGTCCGGCGCGACCGCCGAGAAGTTCGTCGCCGACAGCGATCCGACGGCCCCTCCCGGCAGCCGGATGTATCGCACCGGGGACCTGGCACGCTGGGCCGAGGACGGCACACTGGACTTCCTCGGCCGGGCGGACCGCCAGGTGAAGATCCGCGGATACCGGGTCGAGCTGAGCACCGTCGAGGTGGAGCTCGCGGCCCAGCCGGAGGTGGAGCAGGCCGCGGCCCTGACCTACACCGACGGGGCCGGCGACACCAGCCTGCTCGCCTACGTGGCGGTCGGGCAGCAGGTGGAACCGGACGACTTCGGCACGTTCGGCGTGACGCTCCGCGAGCGGTTGCAGGCCGTGTTCCCGGCGCACCTGGTACCGCGGGCGGTCATCGTGCTGCGCGACATCCCCCTGAACCCGAACGGCAAGGTGGATCGTTCCGCGCTGCCCACCAAGATCCCTCGCAACGTGTGGAACGACTACGTCGAGCCGCGCGACCCGACCGAGGAACTCCTGGCCACGATCTGGAGCGAGGCGCTGGACGTCGAGCCCATCGGCGTGCAGGACAACTTCTTCGAGCTCGGCGGCCACTCGCTGCTCGCCGCCGAACTGCTCGCCACGCTGGACCAGCGCTTCGACGTCAAACTGCCGGCCCGCACCCTGTTCCTGCGGCCCACCATCGCGGACCTCACCGAGGAGTTGCGCCGCCGGGGTGTGGCACCCGGCACCGACAGAGGGGAAACGAATGCGGGAACCCGGTAACGACGCGACGGGATGCCCGGTCGGAGGACTGGCGGACCCGATGCTCTACACCACTCTCGATTTCCGCGGGAGCTGGAGCGGCATGCGGGAGCTGGAGCACCTTCAGTGGCAACAGGCCGACGAACGGAACGGGTTCTGGTCGGTGCTGAAGTACCACGACGCCGATCGCGTGCTGCGTGACGCGGCCACGTTCACCTCCGAGCGGGGAACGTTGCTGAACATCATCGGCGTGGAGGACCCGGCGGGGGGCAGGCAGATCGCGGCGACCGACCCCCCACGCCACACGATCATGCGGGCCCGCCTGCAGAAAGCCCTGTCCATCAAGGCGGCCGAGCGCCAGCACGAGCTGATCCGCGACCTGATCCTGGAGATCATCGCCCCGCTGGCCGACGGTGGCCCGTTCGACTTCGCCCAGGCCATGCTGATGTTGCCGGTCGCGGTGGGCGGGGAGATGATGCGCCTGCCACGCTCCGACTGGCCCCGGCTGGAGCGGCTGCTCAACGCCTCGATCGCCCCGGACGATCCCGAGTACGCGATGCCCGGCGGCTCCAGGGAGACGCTCGACCGGGCCCACCGCGAACTGTTCGCCTACTTCCAGGACATCTACCAAGAGCGCCGCAGGAACCTCGGCGACGACCTGATCAGCGTCCTGATCACCACCGAGGTGGACGGGAGGACCATGTCGCCGGGGGAGGTCATGTCCAACTGCTACAGCGTCCTGCTCGGCGCGGTGGTCACCACCCCCCACTCGCCCAACTACGTCATGTCCGAACACCTCGGCGACGGGTTGCTGGAGACGTGGGCGGCCGACCTTACGGCCACTCCCTCCGCGGTGGAGGAGGCGCTGCGTCTCGCCTCGCCGGTCAGCCACTTCATGCGGTACGCCGTCAGGGACACCGAGGTACGCGGCACGAAGATCAAGGCAGGGGACGCGGTGGTCACCTGGCTCGGCGCGGCCAACCGCGACGAGGAGGTCTTCGCCGACGCCGGGCGGTTCGACCTGCGCCGCAGGCCCAACAAGCACCTCGCCTTCGGGATCGGCCCGCACTACTGCGTCGGCCACACGCTGGCCCGGGTCACCCTGCGCATCCTGTTCACCGAGCTGCTCACCCGGTTCACCGGCTTCGAGCCGGCCGGTGAGCCCTCGCGGATGCACTCCAACTTCATCTCTGGCTACAAGCACCTGCCCATCGCCGCGAAAGCAGCTCGCGGCACCACCTGACACGAACCTCTGGAGGCGCGTCCATGTCTCAGCAGAGGCAGCGCGACAAGTGGCTGCCGTCCATGCCCTCGGCCTCGGCGATCGGGCGGGTCTTCCTGATCCCGTACTCGGGGTGCGGGGCCGGCATGTACCGCAGGTGGCCGCGGCGGCGAGAGGGCGTCGAGTTCCTGCCGGTCGAGCTGCCCGGGCACGAGACGCGCTTCGCCGAGCCCACCTACCAGAGCTACCAGGAGCTGGCCGAGAGCATGGCGGCCGCACTCGAGCCCTATCTCGACGTCCCGTTCGCCTTCTTCGGTCACTGCGGCTCGGCCCTGGCCGCCTACGAGGTGTCGGCCGAGTTGGTGCGCACCGGCAGGCCCTCACCTGCCAACCTCTACGTGTCCTCCGAGGTCGCCCCCCAGGACGGCCCGGCCGGCCGCTTCCTCACGATGGACGACGCCGAACTCGGCGCCGAACTGGAGAAACTGATCCGCGAATCCGGGGGCACGCCCGCCCCCGCCCTGATCGAGCTGTACGTCGAGGTGCTCCGCTCCGACGTCGAGGTCAACAAGCGCTACGTGGTGCCCGACCCGCTGCGGCTGCCCGGTCCGATCACCGCAATCGGGTGGACCGAGGACGACGAGATCCCGTACTCGACCATGGGCGGCTGGAGCGCGTGCGGCGAGGTCACCCCGGTGCTCCTGGAAGGCCGGCACCACCGCTTCCTCGAAGGCCCCCCCGACCTGCTGGAGGTGTTGTGCACGGGTCTCATGGCCAGGCGCTGAGCGGTGACCACCGCTGGCTCAAACGCTTTGGCTGGCCGGCGCCCGGCGGCGTCCAGCTTCTGTGTTTTCACAGCGGCGGCGCCGCCGCGGGCATGTTCCGCCACTGGGCCCAGCCGGCGGCCCCGGACATGGAGATCGTCGCGGTCCAGCTACCCGGTCGGGCCGACCGGTTCGCCGAGACGCCGTACCGCCGGATGCAACCCCTGCTCGACGACCTCGTCACAGCCGTCGAGCCGCTGCTCACCCGGCCGTTCGCGCTGTACGGCACGAGCATGGGGGCCCGTGTGGCCTGGGCCCTCGCCCACGCGCTGCGTGAGCGGGCCCTGCCCCAGCCCCGCGCGCTCTACGTGGCGGCCAGCGCCGCTCCCTGCCTGGACGACGGGACCTGGCTGTGGGAGGACCGACAGGACGGCTTGGAAGGCTACGTCCGCGAGATGGGCGGTACTCCCGCCGAGGTGCTGGCCGAGCCCCAACTGCTCGCCCTCCTGCTGACCACGCTCGACGCCGATCTGACCGTGCTGAGCACGCACGACTTCCACCCCGAGACACCGCTCGACCTGCCGATCCACGCGTTCGCCGGCTCGGAGGACCCCGAGGCGCCCCCCGAGCGCATGATCGGCTGGAAGGCGGAGACCACGGCCCGTTTCGACCTCACCCCGATCCCGGGCGGACATTTCTTCGACCGTGAAGGCGACGGTCTGGTCATCGAGACGATCGGCTCGGATCTTGGAGCAGGAAGGCAGCGGTCATGAAAGGAATGCACACCTTCGTCGTGGTCTGGATCGGTCAGTTCGCCTCAATGATCGGCACCAGCCTCGGCGGCTTCGCTCTCGGGGTCTACGTATACCAGCAGACCGGCTCGGCCATCCAGCTCGGCTCGGTCTTCGCCATCGCCCTGCTGCCCTCCATCCTGGCCTCCCCGATGGCGGGATCGTTCGTGGACCGATGGGGGTCTAGGCGGGCTCTCCTGTTGAGCAACACCGGCGCCATGGCGATCACTCTGACCCTGGCGCTGCTGCTGTTCACCGACTCCTTCGCGATCTGGCACGTCTACGTCGTCGTCGCCGGCCTGTCCTTCCTGTCCGCGTTCGAGGGCCCCGCCTTCGGCGCGCTGGTGCCACAGCTCGTGTCCAAGGATCAGCTGGGCCGGGCCAACGGCATGCGGATGTTCGCCCTGGCGGCGAGTGAGCTGTTGGCCCCGATCTCCGCGGGGTTCTTGCTGCTGGTCATCGGCATCGAAGGCATCGTGCTCATCGACGGCCTCTCCTTCGGCCTGGCCCTGATCACCCTGCTCGCTGCGCGTGTGCCCCGCCCCCGGCCCCAGAAGGTGCCGGGAGGCGAGAAGGTGGACGAGCCACGAGTGGAATTCCGGGCGGCATGGCGTTACGTCGCCGCCCGGCGGGGCCTGCTCGCCCTCATGATCTTCTTTGGCGCGGTGAACTTCAGCGCGGGCTTCATCGACCTGCTGATGACCCCGCTCGTGCTGTCCTTCGCCTCGTCGGACGCGCTCGGTACGGTCCTGACGATCGGCGGGCTCGGCATGCTCGGCTCCAGCGTGCTGGTGAGCATGTGGGGCGGACCGAAACGCCGCGTCCGAGGGCTTCTCGGGCTGTCACTGGTGCTCGCGGCGGCCACGGTCATCGGCTCGCTACGACCGAACATCGCCATGATCGCCGTGGCCGCCTTCCTCTTCATGGGAGCCCTCGCGGCCTTCCTCAGCATCAACCAGAGCATCTGGCAGACCAAGGTGGAGCCGGGCATGCTGGGCCGGGTCGGCGCCCTGCAGAACATGGTCATCTCGATCCCACAGCTCATCGCCTACTGCCTGGCGGGTGTGCTGGCCGAACGGGTCTTCGAGCCGCTGGTCGGTCGCGACGCGGTCGCCTCCCCCGGCCTGGCCGTGGTCATCGGCGACGGACCCGGCCGGGGCATCGCCCTGCTGATCATGATCATGGGCGGGCTGATCGTACTCTCCGCGACGGCCGCCGCCCTCCATCCACGGCTGCGCCGCCTGGAAGACGAACTCCCCGACCATATTGCTGTCGAACATATATCGCCGGACAGCATTTCCGAAAAGGTTCGATAACCGTCTCCGGCATCCACGACCAACGCAGCGTCATAACATTTTGCTCCACAGTGATAACTATTGCATAAATCAGCGAATCTAGTAATGATTGAAGCACGATAGAGCCGCCTGGGATCAGGATCTTCCGATGGAGCCTCGCGCCATTTAACGGGAACTATCAAGCAAAGCACAGGAGCCTTTGATGATCAGGGTCGCCGCCCTCATCGATTCACCGATTTTCTCGGTCGGCCTCGTGGAGACGCTGACAAGCGCCGGGATGACCGTGACCCTCGCATTCAGAATCGCTGATGATCAACTCACCTGGCCAGCCGACGTGGTATTGATCGACATCAATGCCCTGCCGCCCGACAGTGACCTGTCCTGCATCAGGAAACTGTCGGGGCGTGCCGGCATCCTCATGCTCCATGACGATCACATGGACCTCGACCCGTACATGTGCGCCGGGGCGTGCGGCGCCATCAGCAAGCGGGAGTCGACCGAGAACACAGTCTCCGCGGTCTGGGCCGTCGCCACCGGGAACCGGGAGCTTTCAAAGGACCGCCCGTCCCCGCCCGACCAGTCCAGGACGCTCGGCGCGTCCCTGTCCGGGCGGGAGGAGCAGGTACTCCACCAGATCTCACACGGCCTGACCCACGGCCAGATCGCCACCAGGCTGGGCATCAGCCCTCACACCGTCGACACCTACGTCAAGCGGATCAGAACGAAACTCGGGGTCGGTAACAAAGCCGAACTCACCCGGGCAGCCCTCCTCACGCGGGCGAGCTAACCCTATGAAACGAGGATGAAACCATGGGATTGGCCATCGCCGAACTCGAAGAATGGATGCGCCGCTATTATCACAACGTCGACCACGACATTGGCAGCAGCGGTGTGCGAGACCTGACCATGGGCGAGCTGGCGGCAATCTGTGAATTCGAGCTCTCCGAGCTCGAATCAATGAGATTCCATGACAGTGAAAGTTTCGGTGGGAGCCGCCTGAGAAAAACGCTCGCCGACCGTTGGACGGGGGGCGAGGTGGACCCCGTGATGGTCACTCACGGTTCCAGCGAGGCGATCTACATCGTGATGCACACCGTCCTCACTCCCGGCGACGAAGTGATCGTGGTCGATCCCGCCTACCAGCAGCTGTACGACATCGCCGCGGGTTTGGGCTGCAGGATCACCCGCTGGCCGCTGGATCGGCACAACGGCTTCGCCGCGGACCTGGACCTGCTCAGGCGGCTGGCGGCGAGTCGACCTCGGATGATCGTGGTGAACTTCCCGCACAACCCCACCGGCGTCTCCATAACTCCGGAGCAGCAGCGGGAACTGATCGAGATAGCCGAGAAGGCGGGCGCCTGGCTGGTGTGGGACCACGCCTTCGGTGAGCTGACCTACTCTACCGATCCCCTCCCGTTGCCCTTCGGGTCATACGACAGGTGCATCGCGTTCGGTACCTTCTCCAAGAGCTACGGTCTGGCCGGTCTGCGCGTGGGATGGTGTCTGGCGCCGCCCGAGGTGCTGAGCAGGATGGCAGTGCTGCGCGACTACATCGCCCTGTACGTGTCGCCGGTGCTGGAGTTCTTCGCGGAGAAGGTGGTCAGGAACGCCGACCGCATCGTCTCGCTCCAGCGCGAGCACGCCAGGGCCAACTTGAAGACCCTGCTGCACTGGGCCGGTGAGCTGCCTGATCTGGTCCGGGTCCACCCGCCAGCCGGCGGGGTGAGCACGTTCGTCGAGTTCCCCGGCCATCCCGACGTGACCGGGCTCTGCCGCCGCCTCGCCGAACAGGAGCGGGTCCTTCTCGTGCCTGGGAAATGCTTCGGTGACCCCTTCGCCGGTCACGCCCGGCTGGGTTTCGGTGGGACCGCGGCCGAGCTGAGCGCCGGGCTGTCCGGCATCAACCGCCTGCTGCTCGGGTGACGCCGGCGTGAGCAGCCTGCTGGCCATCAGTGACCTCCACGTGAGCCAGGCGGAGAACCGGCGGCTGCTCGACGGCATCGTCCCCCACTCCCCCGGCGACTGGCTGATCGTCGCCGGAGACGTCGCCGAGCGGACGAGCGACATCCGCTGGGCTTTGGAGCGGCTCGGCGAGAGGTTCGCCAAGGTGATCTGGGCTCCCGGCAATCACGAGCTGTGGACGACCTCGGGTGACCCGTCGGCGGCCCGGGGCGAGGAGCGCTACCGGGAGCTGGTCAAGACGTGCGGGGAACTGGGCGTCCTGACGCCCGAGGACCCCTACCCGGTCTGGGAGGGAAGCGGCGGGCCGGTTACGGTCGCCCCTTTGCTCCTCCTGTACGACTACAGCTTCCTCCCTGATGGTACGTCGACCAAGGAGGAGGCGCTGGCCCTCGCCTACGACTCCGGCGTGGTCTGCACCGACGAGGTGCTGCTGCACCCCGACCCGCACCCCAGCCTGGAGTCCTGGTGCGAGGCGCGGGTCACCGAGACGGAGCGGCGCCTGGAGGAACTGGATCCCCGGATCCCTACCGTCCTGGTCAATCACTACCCTCTGGTGCGGGAGCCGACCAGGGCTCTGCGGCATCCGCAGTTCGCGCAGTGGTGCGGCACGGAACGTACCGCGGACTGGCACCGCCGTTTCCATGCGGTGGCGGTCGTCTACGGTCATCTGCACATCCCCCGGACCACCTGGCACGACGGGGTGCCGTTCATGGAGGTCTCTGTGGGCTATCCCCGGGAGTGGAGCCGTCGCGGCGGGTATCCGGGACCGACCCTGGTCCTCCCGGCGTGATCGAGGAGCCTTCCCCGCCGCGGTGGGAGCCAGGCGTCCGGTGACCCACCCGAGCCGAAACCGCGTCCGCTCAAGAAGTTCAGCACGGCCCGCCCGGTGGTCGGCACTCACCACCTCACGGAACCAGTGTCAGGGTGTGCTCCGCCTCGGCCCTGACCCGATCCCGCGACCAGCGCATCGGCGCCGTGCGACCGGTACGCCATAGTTCCAGCTGGTCCCCGTAATGGGGATGGAAGGCGTGCCCGGAGTTGCCGGACAGCTGGATCCAGGCCGAGCCGTCCAGGTTCGCCAGGTCCACGATCATTCGCATGGACGGCACGAAGTCGACCTCATAGCCCCGCTCCGGCGTCCAGCCCGTGGCGTTGACGAGGTCCGCGCCACCCGCCGTCGCCACCGGTCCCAGGTTGAAGAGCCACTCGATCGGCGCGATGCCCGACTCGCCGAAGGTCGCGTTCCGCAGCGTCAGGGTATGGAGGTCGCCCCATCGCCACTCGAGCGGCTCGTCCCCGAGCAGACCGCTCAGCTCGGATGTCGCCGTGTTCATGGCGGCCACGAGCATGTCGTTCATCGACTCGACCCCGGGCGTCGTCTTGTCGTCCCACCACGGCGAGGACGGCTCGCCCAGCAGTGGCCGGAGGATCTCCCACGAGCCGTCGCCACTGGCCGGCTTCTGACCGTCCGGCACCTCGTCGAAGGTGCGCAGCAACAGGTGCCTTAGAGAGGCGTTGTAGAAGGCCGCGGCGGCCGAGTCCGCAGGCTGCTGGAAGTCCCAGCCCCGCATCAGCTCCCTGGCGCGGGCAGCGGCACCCGTGACACCCTCGGCGGCCAGCAGTGACGGCACCAGTTCCGGCGCGAAGCCGTTGCGGTTGTCGAACTGCATCTCCCGCATGTCCCCCAGGTCGAGCCTTCCGCGGCTTGCGCGCTCGGCGATCATGTCGAGCACGCGCTGGCTGCGGTAACCGTAGGACCAGTCGTCGGTGAGGAAGGGGCCGCGCTTCGGTCTGGTCACCGCCTGGTTGGCGGTGACGATCACACCGCCGGGCGGGTTGAACCGCTGAGGTAGTTCCGCGAACGGGACATAGCCCGTCCAGTCGTAGGCGGGATCCCAGCCGGGGGCAGGCCACTGGCCGTTGCCCTTGCCCCTGACCGGCACCCGCCCCGGGGCCTGATAGCCGATGTTGCCGTCCACGTCGGCATAGACCAGATTCTGCGAAGGCACCTCGAACAGGGCCGCCGCGGCACGGAACTCCTGCCAGTTCGCCGCCCGGTTGAGCGCGAAGACCGCCTCGACGGTGCGTCCGGGGGAGAGCGCGGTCCAGCGCAACGCCACACCGTAGGGCCCCCGGGCAGCCGCGGCCGGCACGCCGGGAGCCTCAACGTCGAGGCTGGGTGCGGGCGTCGGCACGGCCTGGTGGCGTGCGATCCCGAACAGCTCCGCCGACCGGTCCGACAGCAGCGGACCGTGCTTGGTGGAGCGCACCGTGAGGGGTACGGCGCCGCCGCCGGCCACCTTGATGACCTCCTGGCGGGTGGTGAGGTCACGCCAGCCGGTGCCGTCGAAGTACCGCTCACCGTCGAGCTTTTCCAGGTAGAGATCGGTGACGTCGGGTGCGAGGTTGGTCAGGCCCCAGGCGACCCGGTCATTGTGCCCGATCATCACGCCCGGCAGGCCGGATAGGGAGAAGCCCTGAACGTTCAACCGGCACTCGCAGCGCAACCCGACCTGGTACCACACGTTCGGCTGGGAGGAGCCCAGGTGCGGGTCATTGGCCAGCAATGGCTTGCCCGAAGCGGTCAGCGCGCCACCTACCACCCAGGAGTTCGAGCCTATCCCGGGGCCGCCCGAACTCAGCAGGCCCGGCAGGGCCTTCAGCGCGGCCAGGGCGGGACTCGCCTTCCGTAACACGCGCCGCGACGGGACGACCTCGGACCCAGCCTCGGTGGTGACCTTGACCGCGCCGTCGTCGAGGATCGGGCGGTTCCTGTCGTACGGGTAGGGCGGGAACAGCTGGGTGATCTCCTTGCGGGTGAGCCCGTGCGCAAGCAGGGAGGCGCGTCCGATCTCGGCGCTCAGATTGCTGCGCAGGTCCCACGCCATCGCCTTCAGCCATGCGATGGAGTCGATCGGGTCCCAGGGAGCCACGGTGTACCCGCCGTTTTGCAGGCCGAGGACCGTGTACTCCAGGCTCTTGCCGCCTGTCGCCGCGGTGCCTCCGTTGTCGGCGATCCAGGCGTTGACCCCGTCGGCGTAGGCCCGCAGGTGACCGCGGGCCTCCGGCGAGATGAGCTGCCACTCCTGCTCGGCCACTCGCCGCCAGCCCAGCGTGCGCAAGAACGCGTCGGTGCCCACCTGTGAGGCGCCGAACATCTCCGACATGCGGCCGGAGGCGAGGTGACGGCGGAAGTCCATCTCCCAGAAGCGATCCTGTGCGGTGACGTACCCCTGCGCCTTGAACAGGTCCGCCTCGGTGCGCGCGTGGATCTGCGGCACGCCGTACCCGTCGCGGTGGACGCTCACCGGAGCGGACAGGCCCGGCAGGGTCAGCGTGCCCTCGTACTCCGGGAACGCGCGGCGCACCGTCCACACGGCCAGCGCCGCACTCGTCAGAGCAAGGACCAGCATCAAAGCCAGGCCCCACCGTGCCACCCGCCACAGCCGGCCGTGCTTGTCTCGCATGACGGCTACGGCCGGCCGTACAGGTACTCGTTGAGGTCCTGCGGCCGCGTCTCCTCCGGGCAGTCGTCGGTGTAGTAGTTCATGCCGATCGCCATGCGCAGGCCCGGCTCTCGCAGCCGGCGCACGTAGTGCGGGAAGCGCCGCGCGTCGAAGAAGACCAGGTGCCCGGCCATCGGGTAGAGGGTCGAACAGTCCTCGTCGACTTCCTCGACCGACTGGGCCCGCTCGTCGTTGGCCACAACGAGTTCCCCGCCGGTGCCCCGGGGGTGATCGGTGACGTAGAGCAGCGCCTCGACCGGGTTGGTGTCCACATGGCACTCGTAGCGGTCGGTGCCTTCCTGGACGTTCATGACGACCGCGTAGCGCCGATCCTCGGTCGGGTAGATCCTCTGGCCGGTCGCCTCTTCGTACAGCTCACGGAAACAACCTTGATAGAGGTCGATCAACCATGGCAGGCGATCCCACATGATGGGACCACGGACCGTCATAATTTGCAGGGACTTCACCTCGGAACCTTCCCGGGAGGTGGAGTGCGGTGGAACCAGGCGCTTGATGATCCGGTCATCACGGGCGACCTTCTCGATCTCCTCGCGCCAACCCACGGGCATGGTGGAGGAGACGTCGAAACTCAACCAGCTGAACCGATTAGCCGAGAACATGTGCACATCGTCCCCGACGATCCCGCTGAAAGCGGCTCCCAGCTTTAGGGGACGCCAGGGGCCGGAGACGGTCCGCTAGAGTGCCTCGGGACACCTAGCCTCGAGACCCTGGCCGAGGGAAGGATCGCGGGCGATGATCGTAGTTCTACCGGCCAACGAAGTGAGCTGGGAAGACCTGCAGACGGTCTTCGGCAAGCGTGGTGAGGCCGCCAAGTGCCAGTGCCAGCGCTACAAGATCCGTCATGCCCAGTGGCTAAGCCACACCCTCGCCGATCGCACCCACCGGCTGCGCCAGCAGGCCGACTGCGGGCAACCGGGCTCCGGCGCGACCAGCGGCCTGGTGGGCTTCCTCGACGGCGAGCCGGTCGGCTGGTGCGCGGTGGAGCCGCGCACCGAGTATCCGCGGCTGCTGGACACCAAGGTTCCCTGGCTGAAGCGCGACGAGGACGCCTCCGACCCCGGCGTATGGGCCGTGACCTGCTTCGTCACCAGGGCCGGCTTTCGTCGGCAGGGCGTCAGCCGGGCCCTCGCCCGCGCCTCGGTCGACTTCGCCCGTAAGGGCGGGGCCCGCGCGCTCGAGGGGTACCCGATGCTGACGACGGAAGGGCAGGACATCCCCTGGGGTGAGCTTCACGTGGGCAGTCGCAGCGTCTTCGTCGACGCCGGATTCCGCGAGGTGGCCAAGCCCACGCCCAGGCGTGTCGTGATGCGGATCGACTTCTCCTAGAGCCCGGCGGCTTCTCCTGGAGCATCCGCGGTTTTCTCCTAGAGCTCCCGCAGCGCCGCGAGCCGATCGGCGAGATCCGCGAACGCCTCACCACCCAGATTGCCGACGCTCACCCGGATCATGCCCTGGTCGTCGGGCAGGAAGGCCGTCCCCGGGATGACCAGCATGTCGAGGCGGATCGCGAGGTCGCGGACCACCTCTTCGGTGGGCCGCCCGGTGAACGGATGCCGCATCCAGCCGAAGAACCCGCCCACGGAGACGAGTTTGAATCCTCCAGGACGCCCGGCCATCACCTCGGCGAACCTGCGGCGGGTGGCGGCGAGTTCTCCGGCTCGCTCACGTCGCCACCGCCGGGCCCCGGTCAGCCCGGCCCAGGCGGCCTCCTGTCCGATTCGCGGAGCGCAGATCGCCACGCAGTCGAGCAGCTTCAGCACCTCCCGGTTGACCGACGGCGAGGCGACCACGGCTCCCACCCGGTAACCGGGCAGCGCGAGATCCTTGGAGAAGCTGTGCAGGCTCACCACGGTCTCGCCCCATCCGGGATCGAAGAAGAGTTCGTGCGCGGGTTCCTCGGTGTCGCGGAAAGATCGGTAAGTCTCATCCAGGATCAGGGCGATTCCGCGGCGCGTGGCGAACTTCGCGAACTCCGCGATCACCTTCGGATCGAGTGTTACCCCGCTCGGGTTACCCGGAGTGATCAGCACGATCGCCCTCGTCCGCGGGGTGACCAGCGCTTCGGCACGTTCCACTGTCGGCACCAGATCCGGACTGGGCTCGAGGTACACCGGGCGGATTCCGGCCATCCGCAGCCACATGTCATGGTTGGGGTAGAAAGGCACCGCCAGGACGATCTCATCTCCGGCTTCCGCCAGCGCGGACGCGACCAGGCAGAACGCCTGGTTGCACCCGGCGGTCACCACGACGTTCTCCTCGCCGATCCTTCCGCCGTAGGCTTGGGAAAGCTCGTCCGCGAACGTCTGCCGCAACCGTGGCAACCCGGCGATCTCCACGTAGGCCCCGCCGTTCACCTCCCGGGCGACCGACGCCACGTGCTCGACCACCGTCGGCGCAGCCGGATACGGCGGAGCGCCCTGCGCCAGATCGAGTAGTTCACGTTTCCTGCATCGTCGCTCCAGGAGCGAGTAGGCCGCATCGAAGGGAGAGTCGATCTGCTGGAGAGTCCGCGGGTTCAGTCGCATCAGATCAGCGTGGCCTTGCCCGGTCATCCCGTGTATCCCCATTTCGCGGGACACAGATGGCACGCGTGAGCAGGTGCGTGTTCGACGTGGCCGGCGGGCACGGGGACAATGGCCCGATGGCATCACCCGATATGCGGGATCTGCGGGGCTCCTCCTTTACCGGCGCCGACCTCACCGGGGCGAGGTTCCGCGACTGTGACATGCGCCAAGTCAAGATCATCTCTTCGGTTCTGGTCGACGTCTCTGTTTCCGGCGAAATCGAGAACTTTCTCGTCAACGGCATCGATGTGACCGGATACGTGGCGGCCGAACTCGACCGCCGCCATCCCGAGCGAGTCCTCGTACGAGAGATGAAGACGGTCGCCGACCATCGCAAGGCATGGCAGACGATCGAAACGCTCTGGTCGGGCACCCTTACCCGGGCCGAGCGTCTGCCCGAACCGTTCCTCCATGAAAGGGTGGAGGACGAGTGGTCTCTGGTGGAGACCCTTCGCCATCTCGTCTTCGCCACCGACCTATGGGTCTCGCAGCTGATCCTCAACATCCCGGCTTCCTATCATCGGCTCGCCCTCCCGCCCAGCGACCACCCGCCTGAAGCCCTGCTGGGTCTCGGCCTCGACCTCGACGCCCACCCGACGTACACAGAGGTCCTCTCAGTACGGTCGGAGCGAGCGGCACTCGTGCGCGGCGTCCTCGGCCACCTCACCGAGGACCAGCTCCAGAGCCGCTGCCCTGGTACTTTCCCATCCGCGTGGGATGAGCCCCCGCCTTCCGTGGGCGAAGCCCTGGCCGTCATGATGGAGGAGGAGATCGAGCACCACCGCTACGCTCTGCGTGACCTTCGAGTCTTGGAATCACGCCGCGGTTGACCTACGAAGGGTCGTGTCATCGATCTTGAGCTTCCCCCAAGGTCGGGTAGTTAGCGTTTCTGCAAGTGTCCCTGACGCGGAGCAACGAAGCTCTTTGATACAGGCAGTCGACCAAGGCAGCTTGCATCCGATTATCCTGCATTGCTTGCGTCGCGGGGAGTCCGATTGCAGGTCACCCCGGCGGTCACCGCGGTCACCGGCAGGATGTTCCGGCGGCCATGCTCGCCAGCAGGGACCCCACAGAGACCGCGGCCGCGCAGACGATGAGGCCGTCCCGGGCCGAACGTAGCAGGAGCGCGCTGACCGATCCGATCCCCAAGGCCGACACCGGTTGCGAAGGTAATGAGGCCCAGCACCTCCCCTCCATCGCGTCGATGCTCGGTGGACCGGGCAGCGGCCGTCCCGGGCAGCGAACGAACGCTTCTTCTCGCCTTCGGACAGTACCTGTGGATCTCCGCGGGGCTATCGCTTGGTCAGTCGGTGTGGCCGTGCCAGCTCATTCCTTCCTGCCGGGTCAGGTGAAGGGTTCCGTCGGCGTTGATGCGAGCCCGCGCTCCGTACAGGGGTGCGGGTTGTCAGGAGCCACTCGTGCGTACCTGTTCGGCGAGTTCCCACAGCTGGTGCGGACCGCCTTGGTGGACGAGCGGCAGGTCGTCACCGGGGGCGCTGGCCAGCGACCACGACTCGTCGGGGTGCGCCGTCCAGGCCACGCCAGCGGTCGGGATCCTCCTAGTACTACAACAGCACATTGTGATGGGTTAGCCTGTTCGTATGTCGAGTGCGGTGACCGCTGAGGACCTTCAGGCGTGGATGACCGGCTT